>JAICNG010000011.1 GCA_025931335.1 Gemmatimonadaceae bacterium
GCGCTCCTGCTCATCGCCATCGATCAGCTTCCCGAAGTCGCGCGATGGATCCAGGAGAGTGGCGTCCGTGAGCGCGTCGCCGCACTCCACGTTGGCGGCGCCGACATCGGCGGGCGGCTCGCGGAGATGGGCGAGGCGGCGGTGTCCTGGCTCTCGCGCCGAATGCTGAACGTGGCGGGCGGGGTGGTCCAGGCCACGATCAATCTCGTCATCGCGATGTTTGGCCTGTACTACCTGCTGCTCAGCGGCGACACGCTCTGGGGCCATGTGCGCTCGGCGATCCCGTTTTCCGCGGTGTCGACCGAGCATCTTCGCGAGCGATTCTGCAGCGTGACGCACGCCACGATCCTCGGCACGCTCTCGATCGCGGCGTTGCAGGGGGCGGTGGCCGGGCTGGCGTTCTGGGTCGTCGGTCTGCCCCATCCGCTGGTGTGGGGCGTGCTCACCGCGTTCGGGGCCGTGGTGCCGATCATTGGAAGTGGGCTGGTCTGGATTCCGGGGACGCTCCTCCTTCTCGCGACGCAGCGCTACGTCGACGCGCTCATGCTTGGCGCCATCGGCGCGATCGTCGTCGCCAACGTCGACAACGTCGCCCGCCCGCTCATCTATCGGCGGGTGTCGCGCATTCATCCCATGATCACGCTTGTGGGGGCGTTTGCCGGCATCCGGTACTTCGGGGTGCTCGGCGTGTTGTTCGGGCCACTCGGCCTCGCGTATTTCTTCGAGGTGCTCACGCTCTACCGCCGCGAATACGGGCGGGTCGCACCCCCCGCGGGAGGCACGTTAGGCACGGCGCCCGCGCCGGTCGCGACGCAGCCGAATGAGCTGGCCGAGGACGGCTGGAAGGAGGGCGGCGGGCAGGACGAGGCTCCAGTCGGTGAGGGTCAACGGCACCACGCGAAGGATCGCCGCGAGCGCCGGAACGTACACGGCCGCGAGCTGAAGCACGACGACGAGCGCCAGCGCGCCTAGCGCCCACGGGTTCGCCCCCGCGCGACGTGGACTGAGCACGGGGCTCGAGCTCCGCGCATTCCCAAGATGGAATGCCTGAGCGAGCGCCAGCGTCACGAAGGCGACCGTGATCGCGCGCTCCTGCGGCCCGCGCTCGAGGGCGACCATGAACGCCGCGAGCGTGGAGCCCGCGATCAACGTGGCGTAGAGCGCGATCTGCCCCAGAAACCCTCGTGACAGAATCGCTTCCTCGGGATCTCGAGGAGGGCGCCGCATCACCTCGCCCTCGCTCGGCTCGACCGCCAGCGAGAGCGCGGGAAAGGTGTCGGTGACCAGGTTGAGCCAGAGGATCTGCAGCGGGAGCAGCGGAAGGGGCAGGCCCGTTAGGCCGGCTACGAGCAGGATGAGCACCTCGGCGAGATTGCACGAGAACAGGTAGAAGACGAACTTGCGGATGTTGTCGAAGATGACGCGTCCTTCCTCGATCGCGGCCGCCACAGTCGAAAAGCGATCGTCGGCCAATACGACATCCGCCGCCTCCTTGGCGATGTCGGTTCCTCGCCGTCCCATCGCGACGCCGATGTCCGCCTTCTTGAGCGCCGCCGCGTCGTTCACGCCGTCACCGAGCATGGCGACGATGTCGCCGCGCTCCTGGAGCGCCTCGATGATGCGCAGCTTGTCCGAGGGGCTCACGCGGTTGAAGACACCGGTGTGCGCCAGCCGCTCGGTGAGGGTGGACTCGTCGAGCGTCGCCAGCTCTCGGCCGTCGAGGGCCCCTTCGTCCGAGTCGGTGAGACCGAGCTGCCGCGCGACCGCCACGGCCGTGAGACGCTGATCCCCCGTGATCATCACCGTCCGCACCCCCGCCTGGCGGAACGATCGGATCGTGTCGGCCACGCCGGCCGCTGGAGGATCCGAGATGCCGATCAATCCGACGAAGGTGAGCTCTCGTACCGCCGGCTCCCCGACGTCACGAGCGGTGCCGCGCGCCACCGCGAGCACGCGCAACGCACGTGCAGCGAGCGCGCGATTGAGGTCGAGCAACAGCTGTCGCGCCGGTTCGTCCACCGCGTGCTCTCCGCTCGCCGTGAGCACGCGTGTGCTGCGCTCGATGATCCGTCCGGGGGCGCCTTTCACGTACATGACGAGCTCGTCACCCGTTGCGCGATGGAACGTCGCCATCCACTGCCGTTCGCTGGAGAACGGGATTGCGCCGACTTCGGGTCGCTCCCGTCGCAGGCTGTCGCGATCGAGCCCGGCCTTCCGTGCCGCCACGAGCAACGCGACCTCCGTCGGGTCACCCACCGGGTGCCATCGGTCATCCTCGTGCACGAGGTCGGCGCGATTGGCGAGGGCGGCGATACGCAGTGCCTCGCCGAGCACCGCGTCCTCGCCCGCGCGGATCGTTCGCTCTGCGGCGCGAAACTCGCCAATCGGCTCGTACGTCGTGCCGGTGACCTCGATCTCTCGTCCGTCCACGACGACGACGCTCACCGTCATCTCGCCGGCGGTGAGCGTGCCGGTCTTGTCGGTGCACACGACCGTGGCGGACCCCAGAGTCTCGACCGCGGGCAGCCTGCGGATGAGCGCCTGGCGGCGCGCCATGCGGGACACACCGACCGCAAGCGTGATGGTCGCCACGGCCGGCAATGCTTCCGGCACCGCCGCGATGGCGAGCGCGATCGCGGTCTGAAGGACCAGCGCCCACGGCGCACCTCGCCAGAGGCCGAGCAGCGCGACGATCGCCGCGACGAGCAGGGCGACCACCACCAGGCGGCGTCCCAGCGCGTCGAGCCGGTGCTCGAGCGGAGTTCGCTCGTCCTCGAGCGCGCTGGTGAGCGCCCCAATCCCGCCGACCTCCGTGTGCCGGCCGGTGGCGACGACAACCGCGCGCGCCGTTCCGGCCACGACGGCCGTCGCCTGGTAGAGCATGTTCGTGCGCTCGGCGAGCATCGTGTCATCGTCGAGCACGATGTCGGCGCGCTTCTCCACCGGCAGCGACTCGCCGGTGAGCGGTGCCTCACTCACGCGGACGTCGGTCGCATCGATCAACCGTGCGTCCGCCGGCACCGACTGGCCGCTTTCGAGGAGGATGACATCACCCGGCACGAGCTCGCGCGCACTGATCTCGACCGTCGTTCCATCGCGCACCACGACGGCGCGCGGAACCTCGAGGCCCCGGAGGGCATCCATCGCCCGGCGTGCCCGCAGCTCGGTGATGAAGCCCAGCGCCGCGTTGATCGCGAGCACCGCGCCGATCGCGACGGCATCGGCGGCATCGCCTAACACGAGGGCGAGGCCGGCCGCGACGGCGAGAAGCAGGACGACGACGCTGCGGAACTGTGCGAAGAGAATCGACCACGCGGACGCGGGCGGGGTCACCTCGAGGCGGTTTGGCCCGTAGCGCTGAAGACGGCTCGCGGCTTCGTCCGCCGAGAGCCCGTCGCGGCTGGTGGCGAGCGCCGTGAGCGCGGCGTTCGCGTCGCGGGCATGCCAGACGATTCGCTTGTCCTCCTGATGCTCCATCCCGTGGACGCCTTCGTTCGGCTTTCGAAGTTAGCCCGCTATCCCGTGCCGAACGAGGGCGCGGAGATCAGACAGACCCAGGGCTCTCGCCCGCGTACGCGACCGCATGCGCTTCTGGCATCGGGGGGGTGGGGATGGTCGGACGATGAATCAAAACGGGAACCGTCGCGCCACGAAGCACTTTGTCCGCGACGCTCCCGACGAGCAGACGACCCGCGACACCGCGGCCATGCGTGGCGATGGCAATCAAATCCACTCCCTGGTCCGCGGCGTACTCGAGAATGGCGCGCGCCGGTTGATGATGGACCAGTGTCCGCGTCTCCACCCTGAGCCCGCGCGACCGGAGTCGATGTGCCGTGTGCTGCAGGTACGCCTCCATCTGCACGCGCTCGGCCTCTGCCTCGGCGTGCACGACGTCGGCGACCTTGGCAACCAGAACTTCGGTGACGAGCAGGGGGACCACCTTGAGCAGCCGGTACTCCGCGCCATGCCCGCCGAGCGCGACCGCCTGCTCAATGGCATCCTCCGCGAACGGTGAGCCATCGAGCGGGAGAAGGATTCGCGCGAAGGAGCGCGGGGGCTGCGCACGCGCCCCGGATCCGCCGGGCTGGATCACCGCACTGGGACGGCCACGCGGCGCACCAGACCGTCGGCGACGCTCCCGAGCCAGAGGCGACTGAGTCCCCCACGCCCATGGGTGGTCATGACGACCAGGTCCACCCTGGTTCCGATGTGCTCGGCAAGTGTGGTGACGATCGGCCCCGCGACGAGAGTCGCCGTAACAGGCACGGATGTGCTGCGACGCGCCCAGTCGGCAATGGCATCGACGTATCTCGATCGCTCCTCGCGGATCTCGTTGTCGAGACGCGAGTCCCGCGGCGGCGCGCCCTGCACGCGATACGCCGGCAGCACCTCATGCGCGATCACCAGCTCGACTTGGGCGCTGTCGCGTGCTGCGATAGCGAGGGCGGTCGGGAGCGCCTCCTCGGCGAGCGTGGACCCATCGAGAGGGACGAGAATGGATTTCAGCATGAAGGTCACTCCCCTCGCGAGGTTGTCGCCCCGCGTGGCATCAGGTCCTACTTCCGTTCCGTCAGGACGAAGGTCACCTTCGCCGTTATGCGGTATTTGGTGATTTTGTTGTTCTCGACGGTCGCCTTCATTCCGCCCACCCAGACCTCGGTGATGTTCTCGACCGTCTTTGCGGCTTCCGCGACCGCGTTCTTCACCGCATTGTCCCAGCTCGTATCGGACTCGGCGATGACTTCGATGACCTTCGCGATGCTGGACATGGGTACCCGCCTGTGGCCATGTGTTTGAAAAAGGTGCGTCTGTGGGTGTACCAAGTTGATCGCCGGCGACGATCCCCGCCGTCAGTAAAGGCCTGAAATGTCCGTACGGGTTTGCTGAGCGACGGGTCCATCGTTCACGGGTCGGTTCACTATCGCCTGCCGTTGATCAGCACCAGGGCGAGCCCCAACACGTAGCCAACGAGTATCAGCGCGCTGCTCGGCTCCAGTAGCGAGAGCCGTCCACGCGCGCGATACACCAGTGCTGCCAGCGCGATCCCCATTAGCCCGATCGCGACCAGCGCCGAAATGGCGTGCGTCGCCGTGATCGTGCTGAAGACCGGGCCGGTTGGACTCACCGCGTCGAGCAACGGAAAGACGGCCATGTTGAACGCGTTGCTTCCGAAGAGGTTCCCGACCGCGAGGTCGTATGCGCGCATCCGAACGGCGGCGAGGCAGGTCACCAGCTCGGGCAGCGACGTGGAGAATCCCACCAGCCAGGTGCCGATGAATGTCGCCCCGAGTCCGGTCGCCTCCGCGATCCCCTGGGCCGACCGAGCAAAGGCGGGCGCGGCGACCACCAACACCACGGCGCCGCCGGCGAACATGACGAGCGCGCGCCTCAGCGAGGGCGTCGATGCCGGCTGCGGCGCCTCGCCGGGGGGCGCGGCTGGGGGCCCGCCTGACATCTCGATCGTTTCAGCCGTATGGCGAGCCAGCGCGCTGTGCCGGAATACCACCCGCGATCCAGCGATGTACATCGCGAGCAGCAACCAGGACGACCCGCCCACTCCAAGCAGGCTGGGGCCCCCGCCAACGAGCACGCTCATGGCCGCGACCGCGGTGAGGACGATCGCCAGCGACGCGTAGAGTGCGTGATCCAGAGTGGCCCTCTGAAAAAGCTGCGTGCCGGCTGGGACGACCGTCACCACCGCCAGAATCACCATGTTGGCCATGCTGCTTCCGAACAGATCGCCCGCTGCCAGATCGGGCGCTCCGAGACGCACGGCGGAGATGTCGGTGACGATCTCGGGCAGCGACGTCGCGGCGGCGAGGAACACCGAGCCCACCCACACGCCACCCCATTTCGTGCGGGCGGCGATGACGTCGCCGGCGCGGGCCAGGAGCGTGCCCGCGCCGACGATCGCCAGCGCGCTGATCAAGACGGTGATTACGAGCGAGGTCATCGTCATGCCACTCGGGGAAACGGCAACAGCGCCTAACGGGTCAGCGAGGGCGGCGCCGAGGGGCGGTCGCGCGCGCAGGAATATCGAATCTAGTGGGGCCGTCGCCTCCTCGGCCCTGAGCACCCTGAGCACCCTTCGCTGTCGGGGCCCCCCTGACGCGGACGGAGCGCTTCGCCGACAGACCATCGTGGTGCCGAAAAATAGGTTGAATCAGTGGCACGACCTCCATTCCAGCCCCGCCGGAGAAGCACATGATTCGCACCGTTCTCGTCCCGCTCGATCGCTCGCCCTTCGCGGAACAGGCGCTCCCCGCCGCCATCGCCATTGCCCGGCGCGCAAAGGCCGAGTTGTACATCCTCCACGTGCGCACGCTTACGCCACCCCTGGCGTTCCAGCACGTGGACTGGTGGAGCGATGCCCTGCTCCAGGAAGAAAAGGACTACCTCGACAAGCTCGCGCAGCGTATCCGCGATGAGACAGGGGTGGAGCCGATCGTCGAGACTCGCGAAGGAAACGTCCCGGACATCATTCGCCGCCATGCGTCGAACGTCGGCGCCGATCTCATCGTGATGACGACCCACGGACGCACCGGGCTGAGTCGCACCTGGCTGGGAAGCGTCGCGGACGCCGTCGTCAGGCAGGACTCGACGCCGGTGCTGATGCTGCGCCCGGACGAGCATCCGGTCGCGCTCGACGAGCACCCGTTGTTCTCACACGTGCTCATCCCGCTCGACGGCTCGGCGGCGTCCGAAACCGTCCTCGAGGAGGCGGCGAGGCTCGGAAGCCTCGCGCACGCCCGCTACACGCTCGTCCGCGTCGTCGCGCCGGTACTCGTTCCGGTCCATCCGTACGCGTTCGCCGGGCCGGCGACCCGCCCCGATGACGACGCGACGGCGGCCGAGATGCGCGGGGCCACCGAGTACCTCGAGAAGCACGTGGCGGCGTTGGCCGAGACGGGTCTGCGCGTCGAGTCGAAAGTGCGCCTCGGTGAGCACCCCGCCCCGACCATCCTCGAGGTCGCGCGCGATGTGCAAGCGGACATGATCGCGATGTGCACGCACCGGCATGGGCCGGCGCGCTACGTCCTCGGGAGCGTCGCCGACAAGGTGCTGCGCGCCGGCGATCTGCCGATCCTGCTCATGCACCCGCGCCCCGGGCGCGGCTGACGAGCCATGACGGCGACGCTCGCGGCGCGGACGGCGGAGTCGCCCGCGCCGCCGCCCGGCGCCATGGTCGAGATCCTGCGAGGCATCGCCGTGGTCCGGAGTCCGTGTGAAATCGAGAACGATTGCGAAGGAGGCGACATGACGACCCAGACATCCCGCTACGGGATTGGCACCACGCTCGACCTCCCCTACGAGGCGGCTGTCGAGCGCACTCGGGAGGCGTTGGCGAAGGAGGGATTTGGCGTCCTCACGGAGATCGACGTGCGCGCCACGCTGAAGAAGAAGCTGGACGTGGAGACCCGCCCGTACATCATTCTCGGCGCGTGCAATCCATCGTTCGCGCACCAGGCGCTCGCCGCCGAGCGCGACATCGGACTCCTGCTCCCATGCAACGTCATCGTCTATGCGAGCGATGAGCCGGGAAAGAGCGTCGTGGCGGCGATGGATCCGGTGGAAGCGCTGTCGCTGACCGGCAACGACGAAGTCCGCCCGATCGCGGAGGAAGTGAAGGCGCGCCTCACGCGGGCGTTGGAGGCGTTGGAAAGAATCTGAGGTGCTCGAGGTGCTCAATGTGCTCGAGGTGCTCGAGGGAAGTGCAGCTCCCTCGAGCACCTCGAGCACATCGACTACCTCGAGCACCTGCCGTCAGGCACCGATGAGGATCTTGTCCTCCACCATCGAGACGCCCGGCGCCGACCAGGCAGCACGCTCCGCATCGGTGCGCTCCGCCCACGAGCGAACCTTGCCGGTGAGCACCACCGTTCCGTCGTGCGCGTCGACCTTGATGTGCTTCGAGTCGAGCTCCGCGCTGCGACGAAACGCATTCTCGATCTTGTCGCGCACTTCCGTGACGGAGACGCGGGGGCGCACCGTGATCAGGTTGGTGATCCCCCGAACGCCGGTCAGGTACCGCACCGCACGCTCCGCCGCCGTCCGCTGGTACTGCCACTCGACGTTCCCCTCGAGCGTCATCCAGCCGTTCTCCACCCGCAGCTTCAGGGTCTCATCCGGCACTTCCGTATCCCACCGAATCGCCGCCAGGGCCGCATGGGCGATGTCGGTGTCGGTGCGCGTGCTCGTCAGCGGCGGCTTGACCACGATGTCTTCCGCGACCGCGCGCACGCCCTCCACGCGCTTCGCCGCCGCCTCGGCGGCGTACTTCTGCGCATAGGTGTCCACCTGGCCGCCCAGGGTGATGACGCCGTCCTTCGCCGCCACCCCGATCTCCGCACGGCCCACTCTCGGATCCCACTTCAACTCCTCGATCACGTCGAGTTGTAGCTGGCTGTCGGTTTTCATGGTTCCCTCCACGTTGGTCATCTGTGCCCCGACCAGCGCTCGTCGGTCGCACACTCAACACTCGCGATCACTCTCCCCGGCGTCAGTCAGGGGCGTGCTCCGCCGCGGTGAGCGAAACCCTGCCGTCCGGAGTTGGCGCCCTCGTCTGGCCGCGCAGGCCGAGCGCCGAGATCACGGCGATGCCGACGTACATGAAGAAGCCATACACGCACGCCGGATAGCCGAATACCGTGCCCGGCGCGCCGGGAGCAGGACACGCGACGGCCGATGCGCCGAACAACTCGCTGTATGTCAGCACTCCCGAGAACAGCGCGCCAAACACGCTCACTCCGAGTATCACCTGCAGCGCCCGCGTCGCGTTCATCGTGTCCTCCCGAAATCGTCAGGCAGACCGCGGCTGCGCCCGGAGCTCGCGCGTCCCCGCTCGTTCGGACGGCGGAGCAAGGTGTTGCGTGAACCACTCACTCGCGTGACGCGCCACGGCCTCCAGTGCGCCGGGCTCCTCGAACAGGTGCGTCGCGCCGGGAACGACGGTGAGGCGTCTCTCGCAGCGAAGGCGCGCGTACGCGTCCCGGTTGAGCGCGAGTACCTGCACGTCATCACCGCCGACGATCAGCAGCGTCGGCGCCGACACGAGCGCGAGGACGCGGCTAGCCAGGTCGGGACGTCCACCACGCGACACGACAGCGCGCACCTCGCGACACTCCATCGCCGACGCCGCGAGCGCGGCCGCGGCGCCTGTGCTCGCGCCGAACAACCCGATCGGCAGTTCGCGCGCCTCCTCCGACTGCATGACCCAGTGGATCGTGTCCACCAATCGGGAGGTGAGAAAGCCGATGTCGAAGCGGAGGCCTCCGGTGAGCTCGTCCTCCTGCTCCTCCGCCTCCGTTAGCAGATCGACCAGGAGCGTTCCCAACCCAGCCTCGCCGAGCACCCGCGCCACGTATTGATTGCGCGGGCTCAGGCGGCTGCTCCCGCTGCCGTGCGCGAAGATCACTATCCCGCGAGCGGCCTTGGGAATCGCCAGGTTCCCCGTCAGCTCGGCCTCGTCGCGCAGCGGGATGCGAACGGGGCGTCCGATCGTACCATTGAGTGTCGTGTCCACCTTGTCCTCCATCGAGCGCACAACCGCGGTCGCTCGAGCGTCACACCGTGAATGGGTAGGTCTCGGGAACTTCTCCCGTCTCCCAGGCCGCGGTGCGCTCGAGCGGCTCCACCGCGCGGGTGACGTCGTAATGCAGCACCACATCGAACTGGCTTGGCAGACTCGCGCCGAAGTAGTGGCTGAATCGCTCCGTCTGCGGCCGATAGATCACGCCGATGGCGCGCTCCAGCCTCGGCTCCTCCAATGCCGCGCGGACCGGGCTCGGGGTGCGGAGATCCAGCATGAAGCGAGGCGGCCCGGCGTTGTGAAACAGGGCCTCGTAGCTTTCCGGAAGGGCGGGTCGAACGGTCATCCGCTGGGCGGCGCCATCCCAATCCGACGCGGCCGTCACGGTCCCGGTGTACGTCGTGAAGCCCACGAGCACGGCGGCGTCGCCGAGGCGCTGTCGCACCAGCTGCCCGACGTTCCACTCCCCGGCGCGCGCCATCTGAGTCGCCCGTGCGTCGCCGAGATGGGAGTTGTGCGCCCACACGATCACCTTCGGTGCGCGCCCTTCACGCTCGAGATGCCGCTCGATCTCGATCAGCGTCTCGGCCATGTGCCCGTCGCGCAGATTCCAGCTCGTGGCATCGCTCGTCAGCATGAGGCGGTAGTAGCGCTCCGCGTTGCGCACCAGCCGCGCGTTCTGCTCGGCCGAGAAGAGCGCATCCGCCGCGACGCGGCCATCGCGCGACGCATATTCGGTCGCCGACCGCTGAAGCTCGAGGAGCTGGCGCACGGCGTCATCCTCGCACGACGGGCGCGTTCCGATGGCGGTCGCGTAGCCGTACGCACGAGCGTCGTCGCCGAACTGCGCGAAGCAGCCATATCGCCGCCGAGCGATCCGCGCCTGGTTCGGATCGACAATGTCGAGGTACTCGAGCACCGCCTCGATCGAACGGTGCAGGCTATACAAGTCCAGCCCGGCGAACCGCACCGGCGGGGCATCCGCATGCGTCTCGTTATGACCGCGCAGCCACCCGACGAAATCGAGCACATCGGCGTTCCGCCACATCCACTGCGGGAACCGCTCGAACCCGGCCAGGGCGTCACTCGCCTCGGCGTCTGCTCCCTCAGCGCGAACGAACTGGTCCACGCGAAACGCGTCGGGCCAGTCCCCCTCGATGGCGACTGCCGCGAATCCCTTCTCGCGAATGAGGCGCTTGGTGATTTCGGCGCGAACGCGATAGAAGTCGTGCGTGCCGTGGCTCGCTTCGCCGAGGAGGACGACGCGGGCGTCCCCGATCAGCTCGAGGAGCGCGTCGAAATCCTGGGGTCCACCCGCGAGCGGGCGAGCGGCAGTTCGAATGGCGAGCGCGGCGGTGCGGTCCCGTGCTGGCATGGCCACCTCCCGATCCTGCACGATCGCGCCGGCGAGCGTCGGCGTCAGTCAGCGCCAGCCGGACTACGGCGCCGAATAACCCTTACCGGCCGTCGCGGGCTCTAGGGGGAGAGCGGCTGCAGGTCGGTGCGCGCCATCGCCGGTGCAATCGCCGGCAGTCTCGCCGCCACGCGATCGGCCAGCGATTCGGGAAGCAGGGGCGCGACAACCAGACCACGCCGCCAGAACGCCTTCGTCTCCAGCGGGGAGCGAACCGTGCCTTCCAGGATGACGTCGTGCGTCGTCGCATAGGCGACCCACCCCGGCCGCCCGGGAGCGCCACGGGCCGCCTCGAGCGCGGTGCGCACGTGCGCGAGGCACAGCTCGAGTGCGGTGCGGTCACCGTCCGTGCTCCGGGATGGCTCCGCCAGAAGCCGGGCAAACGCGCGGTCGAGCTCCGTCCGCCATTTGGTTGGCGTACCCGCATCGGACGTGTCGATGAACACGGAGAGCACGCGCTGCCCTCGAACGGCGCGCTCCATCCCGAGCACCTGCGTCAGCGTCAACATCGGTCGTTTCTCCGTGCGAGTGTTCGGGGCTGTGCCGCGCGCCCATCGTTCGATCAACATGAGGTCGGGGAATCGAAGCGTCTGTCGGGATTGCCCCGATTTGCGCATCGCTTTCGACGGGAGATGCCCGACGATCCATCAGGGCATTCCCGATGGTAGGGAATCCCACTCAAGTCCCCCGGGTAATCCTCTGACCAGCGAGAGGACAAACCCCGATTACCCGACGGCGGGGGCGTGCGCACGTTAGGTGCCTCTTGTCACAGGAGGCCCTCGTGCATTCGCCTTACGCGCTCCCCCACGCACCGCGTGCGGCGCTGTTCGGGCTCGTTCTCGCGAGCCTGGCGTGCGCCGATGCGCTGCCCACCTCGGCGGACTCGGACGGCGTCAACACGGCGGCCGTCCGGTTTCAGACACGCACCTACTACATCGCCGCGGACACCGTCGACTGGAACTTCGCGGCCAACCAGGCGGTGAACCCCATATCGGGGGCGCCGTACTCCGCTGAGGAGGAGATCTTCGCCGTGCCGTCCCCGCAGCACATCGGGAACGTGTACAGGAAGGCGCTATACCGGGAGTATACGGACGCGACGTTCACCAGCCTCAAGCCGCGCTCGGCTGAGTGGGCACACCTTGGTGCGCTTGGCCCGCTCCTGCGAGCGCAGGTCGGTGACACGATCAGGATCTTCTTCAGGAACCGGACGGATCGCGCGTACACAATGCACCCCCACGGTGTGTTCTATGAAAAGGACTCCGAGGGGGCACCGTACGCTGACGACGACGGCGTCACCAACGGCGACGCCGTTCCGCCGGGCGGAGAGCACACCTATGTCTGGGCGGTGCCGGACCGGGCGGGGCCAGGGCCCGGTGACGGCAGCTCGATCCTCTGGATGTACCACTCCCATGTCGACGAGCCGAAGGACGCGAACAGCGGCTTGATCGGCCCCATTATCATCACGCGAGCTGGCAAGGCGCGGGCGAATGGCGTCCCGCAGGACGTGGATCGCGAATTCGTCAACATGTTCATGATCTACGACGAGAATCAGAGCTGGTACCTCGGCGACAATATGGCCCGTGCCAACGTCGTCCCCGGCGAGGACTTCGAGGAGAGCAACCTGAAGCACGCCATCAATGGATTTCTCTGGGCCAACTTCCCGCTCGTGAATGGTGATCAGGCGATGACCATGCGCCGGGGAGAACGGGTGCGATGGTATTTGCTCGGCATGGGCACGGAGGTCGACCTGCACACGCCACACTGGCACGGGCAGTCGCTCCTCTGGATGGGGATGCGCACCGACATCATCGAGCTACTGCCGGCCAGCATGAAAGTGGCCGACATGATCCCGGACAATCCGGGACTTTGGCTGTATCACTGCCACGTCAATGACCACATCACCGCCGGCATGCTGGCGCTGTTCCGGGTACTCCCGTGACTGTGCCTGCGTAAGGCTTTCACGTACGCGTTGGCCCCGTGCGCCGGACAGACGGCTCGAGCGCCGCCTCGTACCTTGGTGATTGCACCAAACCGATAGCGCGAACACTTGATCGAGGAGGATGTATGGCGAACACCAGGCTGCAGCGGCGCGTGATGACACCGGCCGCGTTCCGCCCAGTCTTCCCGCTGGCGACGTCAGAGCTGGAGGAGATGGAGAAGGGAGTCCGCCGGATGTTCGGCGACGTCTTCGGCACCGACCTCCTGGCGCAGCCCGTCGGCTGGATGCCGGCCGTCGAGATCAGCGAGACCAACGACAACATCGTGATCGTCGCCGAGCTCCCCGGCATGAACGAGAAGAACGTGACGCTCGAGTTCGAGGATGACACGCTCACCCTGCGTGGCGAGAAGACCGAGGAGAAGAAAGAGGGAAATGGCGACCGCAAGTTTCATCTCTATGAGAGGACCTACGGCGCCTTTCGCCGCTCGTTCACGCTCCCCCGCGTCGTGAACGCGGACAAGATCACCGCCGAGTTCAAGAACGGCGTGCTGACGATTACGCTGCCGAAGACCGCCCAGGCGAAGGCGAAGGGACGCCATATTCCCATCGTCACCAAGTAGTTCTCTGGCGGGTCGAATGAGGAACGAGGAGTGAGGAGTGAGGAAGCACCTCGGTTGGATTCCTCACTCCTCATTCCCCATTCCTCATTCAAGCCTATGATGACGTAGCCAGGCTCACGGCCCCATCGAGCTCTCCCGCCCGAGTGAGCAGCTGCCGCACCTCGGCATCCGTCGTCTCCGAGAAGTCCTCGTACCACAGGCCGACGGCGTAGAACCGGTCAGGGATCATCGCGCACAGGCACCCATCGGTAACCGCTCTGATCGCGCCGCACGCCTCGCGCGACCCCACCGGGACCGCCACGATGATCGATGCCGGCCCCTCCTTTCGAAGGGCGGCGATCGCGGCCTGCATGGTGGAGCCGGTGGCCAATCCATCATCGACCAGGATGACCGTACGACCGCTGGCATCGACTGGCGGTCGCGAGCCGCGAAAGAGCTCCTCGCGCCGGGCCAGCTCAGCGCGCTCGCTCGCGATCACCCGCTCGACTGCATCGCGTGGGATCCGCAGATCGCTGATCGTCTGCTGGTCGAGCACCAGAGCGCCCCCCGACGCAATCGCGCCCATGGCGAACTCCGGTTGTCCCGGTACGCCGAGCTTCCGCACGACGAAGACATCCAGCGGAACGCGCAGCGCACGCGCGATCTCGGACCCCACCGGGACTCCACCGCGCGGGAGTGCGAGCACCGTCACGTCGGGTCGCCCGGCGTAGTCCGAAAGCGACAACGCCAGTCGGCGGCCGGCGTCATATCGATTCTCGTAGCGCATGTGTGCCTCCGTCGTTCGATACCTGGATCATGACGTCGCCCGAAGGGAAGGTCTGTCGGCAGAGACCGGAACGGCTGTCGGGAAAGCCCGAAGTCACACGGCGCCGAGGCCGAGCGAAGCGCGCTCAGCGCGCAGTCGCGGACGGAATGTCAGGGTTTTGCCCACACTCGCCGGCTCGGTCGCCGACGATATCGCGCGAGAATGCCGACAGACATCGCCCGTGCGGCAGACGACTCTTCGCCATGGACAACGCTGGCCGGGGGCGCGAAGCATGACACGATTCTTCTCGTGGAAAGCGGTGCTCGTGGTGATGCTCACCATGGGGTTGCTCTGCGCCGGCGGCGCGATGCTCGTCCGGACGGCCGCGGGATCCGGTGCACCCCACGACTCCTCGGCGGTACTGCGGCTCAACGTCCCGGCCTACCGGCTGCAGCTCATCGAACACGGCGTGGTCACGGCGACCTACGACGTTGCCGTTGGGGAGCGACGATACCCCACCCCGTTAGGCGCCTTCCAGGTCACGCACGTGACCTGGAACCCGTGGTGGTATCCCCCGCGCAGCGAATGGGCGCGTAGCGACACCGTCCATCCCCCGGGCGACCTGAATCCGATGGGGCCCGTCAAGCTGCGCTTCGGCGGGTTGTACTTCCTCCACGGCACGCCGTTCGAAAGCTCGATCGGCAAGGCGGCGTCGCATGGGTGCATTCGGATGCGCCCGGCCGACGCGGCTTCGCTGGCGCGCGCGCTGAATCGGCTGGCCGGCGGCGGACTCCCCGATGATACCATCGATGCCCTCGAAGCCGACTCGACGCGGACGGTCACGATTGAGCTGCTCGAGCCGGTTCCCATCGACGTCACGTATGTCACCGTCGAGGTCGAGGCCGGTCGCCTCTATGTCCACCGTGACATCTATCGGCGCGACCCGCCCTCGGACGACCGCGCGCTCGAGGTCCTGGCGATGGCGGGCTACGACGTTGCGCTCGTCGACCGCTCGTTGCTGAATCGGCTCGTGCGGCGAGCGCGCTCCCGTTCCACCAGCGTCGCGCTCGATAGCCTCATCTCTTCGCCGGCGGTTGCGGGCGCGCGCGGGCCCGCCGTTACGCCATCTCGCGATCACGCACCAGCACGTCCGTCACTGCACGGCGCGCGGTCTGACGGGTCTCCGGTCCAAAGCCGAAGCGAAGGATCGCCAGAGGCCACCACGTCGTGTTCAGCAGACGGCGCACCCGATCGCGCGCTTCGGGAACCTGGATGGCCTGGTTCATGAAGCCGCTCGCGAGCCCCTGAGACGAAGCGAACAGCAGCGCACGCTCCATCCCTTCGCCAGCCATGATCCAGTCGCGCGGCTCGTCGTTCCGCGTCAGCAGCACGCCGAGAAGCGGAGCCTCGCGGGCGAGCTCATCGTCGCGGACGACCCGGATCGAGGTCCACGACAGGGCATGGAGCGCAAAAGGCGCGAGCGCCGCCATCGGAGCGGAGAGGCCGAAGGCAAACCCGGGCATCCCATCGAGCCGATCCGTTTGATTCCCGCGAAGCCAGGCGGCGAGCTCCAGGCGGAACCTTGCATCCTGGGCCTGCACGCGGTCCGCGAAGGTGATGATCTCCGCCAGGGCATCGCGCGTGTTCGCGCTATGTAGGTAGCGCAGGGAGGCACCCATCCCCTCGACCGCCTGCGCGAGCGATGGCCCGACGCCGAGCGGGATCGGACGGCTGTAGAACCGGGCGCGGTTGGAGCGGCGCTGTGGAATCGCCGTGAAGTAGCGGGAATCCGCGAGCGTTGGATGACGCACGGCGCCCACGCGAATGCGTGCGACGAAGTGCGGGCGCTTGCGATCGGGGAGGATGGCGATGTCGGCTTCGCGTCCGAGATGCCGAATCGTGACCCGCATGTTTGCGAGCGCCGCGCCGCACGCGAGGTACAGCTCCCGATTGGCCGGGTCGGCGACCTGGCGCCCACGCGTTACATCCGCATGCAGCTCCAGCGTGCCATCGAGAAGGCGGAACCGCCACGGTTGCGTGTTGTACGCCGAGGGCGCGCGCAACGCCGATTCCACGGCGCGCTCGAGCGCCACGTCAGGGTCCAGCTTCGCGGAGTGCGAACACGCGGTACAGTGGAGGCTCTCGGCGGCTCGCTCGATGGTGGCGGTCATGCGATCCTCGCGGCGAGGGGATGACCTCACCATGCCGCGAGGGCACGCGCCTGTCTGTCGGGGGACTCCCGCTGCGTTGTCGGGAAATCTGACAACGCAGCGGGAGCCGCAGGACGTCACGGCACGGTGACCCTGGCCGAGCCCGTTCTCCCTTCGCAAGTGGCGTTGATCATCGCCTCGCCCTTCGCGACCGCGCGGATGACGCCGGCCGCGTCGATCGTCGCGACGTTCGGATTCGAGCTCTCGTAGGTCACGACGCGTCCGGTGAGCACGTGCCCCATTCCGTCGAGCACCTCGACGGTCAGCGCGAAAGTCGCCTGCTTTTGCAGGGTGAGGAACGTGGGAGTGAGCCGCACGAACACCACGGTCTCGATTACCGTCACGCCCACCGTTGCCGTTCGGCCTTCCGAGCGCGCCGTGACCACCGCGGCCCCGACGTTCATCGCACGCAGCCGTCCATCATCGAACACCGCAATGACCGCGGGATTCGATGATGTCAACGTGACCTCTCGATCGACCAACCGGTTGCCACCGACATCGGCGAGAAAGACCTCGACCGAGCTGAATTCCCCTGCCCGCAGCGTGTCCTTTGCCGGGGTGACCGCGATCGTCTCGATGTGCGGCCGCACCGTGAGCGGGAGCGACGCGGCGACCGATCCGCTCCTGGCGGTGATCATGACGCCGCCTGGAACGCGCGCGCTCACGAGCCCGGTAGGCGATACGACGGCGACGCTCGGGTCCGACGTCTCCCAGACGATCGGCCGGTCGCCCAACGTGAACCCGCGCTCATCCCGCGCGAACGCCTGGTACTGACGCAGCGTTCCGTCCGACATCGTGCGCTGATCGGGCGAGATCGTCACCGCGAACACGTCCGCCGGCGTCACCGTTATGAAAGCGATGTCGGAGCGGCCCTCGCTCGTCACGGTGATGGTGGCTGTGCCGACGCCACCGGCGGTCACGACGCCACTGGCATCGACGTGCGCGACGTTCGAGTTCGTCGACGCGAAATCGACCTGGCGCCCGCTGAGTGGTCGTCCGGCGGCATCTGCGAGCGCAACCGTCAGCACCACCGTCCATTGCGGGTGCAGCGTGCGCGTCTCCGGCGTCACGACGATGCTCGCGACCGGCGCGAGCGTCACACGGATCTCCATCCATGCGGACTGACCGTCGCAGATCGCCGTGATGCGGACCGTGCCCGGCGTGCGCGCGGTGACCAGGCCGGTGGCCGGATCGACCTCGGCGATGCCCGGCGCGCTCGACGAGAAAATCACGGCGCGTCCGGTGATCGCCCGGCCGCCCATGTCGAGTGGGGTCGCCGTTATGCGGGCGGTGTCCCCGACGAAAAGGGCCGCGCCAGCGGGACCGTGCAATGCGATGCGGGCGACACCATCCGGCGACAGGCCATTGTCCCCGCAGGCCGCGACTACGGCAAGAAGAGCGAGCGCGAATGCGGCCGGCGCCCACCGAAATGATTTGTACGGAAGCCTGTGCATGGCTACCCCCGGGGATTTGGCGGACACTGCGTTGACGTCGGTGGCGCCAAAAATTGGGCGGAGACACCACAGGCGCAGTCGGGCGCCAGCCAGACGAAAGTAGGGAGGACGCTTACGAGGCCTGGGACGAATGGCGCGGTGAGCGTTACCGGACGCGAATGCCGGCCGAAGATGCACGGCAGGTGCGGGGAGTCGGCACCCGCGGCCGCTCGTTAGATTGCGCGCCTATGCCGAAACGCTTCTTCGCGATCGCCGCGGCCGCCGCGATGCACAGCCCGGCGCTGGCGCAGGATTCACTCCGTACGCCTTCTCCCCGTGCGACGGAGCCCGACTACCCGCCCGCCGCGTGCGCGGCTGGCCCACAAACCCGCCTGACTCCCGACTCGATTCTCATTCCGCCGGCGCCGCTCATTCCGACGCCGACGCCGCTGCGGGGCCTGTACGTCAATCGCTGGGCGGCGGTGGGCGAGAAGATGTGGCAGCTCATCGACGTCGCGAAGCGCACCGAGATCAACGCGCTCGTGATCGACGTCAAGGATGATCGCGGGTATGTCCTCTACCGCTCGAGCGTTCCGCTCGCGCGCGAGATCGGCGCCGACACGGTGGCGCCCATGCGCGCCGACCGCATGCGAGCGGTGCTCGATACGATGCGGGCGCACGACATCTATCCCATCGCGCGCATCGTGGTGGTGAAGGATCCCGTGCTCGCGCGCAAGCGACCGGAGTGGTCGATCAAGCGCGCCTCCGATGGAACGCCGTGGCTCGACAAAGGCGGCAATCCGTGGATCGACCCGCACCACCGCGGGCCATGGCAGTACGCCGTCGATCTCGCGTGCGAGGCGATCGCCCTCGGCTTCAGCGAGGTGCAGTACGATTACGTGCGCTTCCCCGACGAGCAGCGAATCGTCACCGAAGCGGCCTTCCCGCTCGCGCGCGGACGCGACCGCGCGTCGGTGATCCGCGACCAGCTGCGATTTCTTCGAGGGTCGCTCCGGCCGTTAGGCGTGCCCGTCACCGCCGATGTGTTCGGCCTCACGACGTCGGACTCGACCGACATGGGCATCGGTCAGCTGTGGGAGAAGTTCATCGACGCCGTGGACGTGGTGCTCCCGATGACGTACCCCTCGCACTACGCGCGCGGCAACTACGGGCTCCCGCACCCGAACGGCTCACCGTACAAGGTGATCGACCGGGCGCTGCGCGATGCGAAGCGGCGCAGCGCGGGCATCCCGAACGCCGCGAAGGTCGTCCCCTGGTATCAGGATTTCACGCTCGGGCCGCCGCGATACGGCCCGGCACAGGTGCGCGCGCAAATCCAGGCCGGCTACGACAACGGCGTACACGACTGGATGCTCTGGAATCCGGGTAGCCGCTACACCATCGCCGCGCTTCGCCCGGGGAGTGATCGCGCGGCGGCCGCGCCTTAGGAGCCCTCGGCCTTCCGCCGCGCCGCGTCCGAGATCCAGCCGGCGATCGCCTCGATCTCGTTGAACAGACGCTGATCGGCATCGGTGACCGGGACCATCGGCGGCTGTGATCCGGGGGTCGTCGGCCGGCCCTCCGGGAGCCGGAACCCGCGCACCTTGATCTCCGTGCCCCCGAGCGTCTTCCGCCCGATGTCCACGCGCACCACCCAGTATTCGGCCTCGCGGCGGTTGGCGGCGTCGCGCACCTCGCCCGGCACCGCGCGGGGCTCGGTTATGAGCGTGTTCCCCCCCGACGCGCCCACCCTGTAGTTGTGCAGCTGCAGCTGCGTCCTCGCGATTCGAACGGCCGTATCCACGGGGACATCGACGGTCCGAGACACGGTCTCGCGGCCGCTGCCGCCGCCGAGCGAGGCACACCCTACCAACCCCATCGCGCACAGCACGGTGGTCACGCGCATGTTCATCCTCCGATCGTTGGCCACGAAGTGTGGTCGGACGGCTAGAGTATGCATCCCGCGGGCCAGGTTGTCCCGCCCCGGGCAGCCGGGGATATTCCGCACCACGGGGTGCGCGATCGGCCCCATCTGAGCACCGGAGGCTCCGTGAGCGCGATTCCAACCTTGGGTATCCCTGAGCTTGCCGGCGTCGCGACATACGCCGGCGCCGCGCGGGTGGGCTGGTCCGTCGACGAGAACGTGCGGCGCCTGTTGCGCTTCCATTGGGTCGAGCGGCGGCTGATGCTGATCGCCGTCGCCCACCTCCCGGCGACGCCCGAGTGGGAAGTGAAGTGCGCGCTCGCGCTGCACCAGTGGCTCGACGTCGGGCATGCGACCGCGCTGGGATCGCGTATCAGCGAGATGCGGAACCCGGTCCCAGCCATGGACGTCGCTCCGGATTCGACGCTCGACGCGTTTCTCGAGGAGCTGCTCCGCGCTCAGGGAACGGTCGAGCTGCTCGCGGGACTCTACGCCGTCGCCCACCCGGCGCTGATCGCGGCGTATCGGGTGCACATCGAGGGGACCAACCCGTTGGTCGATCATCCCACGGTGCGGGTGCTGAAACAGGCGCTCGCCGACGAGGAGGAGATCGTCGCCTGGGGTACGCGCGCCCTCCAGGCGTGCACGCGCGACGCGGCGGCGCGCTCGCGTGCCGACGCGTGGATCGCGCACCTGGCGGCGTACCTCGACGCAGCGGGGGGAATCGCGGGTGATGCGGAGCGGCGCGCATCGCCCCCCGCGCCTCGCGCCCGCGAGCGCTTCGTCCCCGACATGCATCCGCGTCGCGATGCGCGGTTCCAGGGGCAGTACAACTTCAACTTCCCGCCGCATCTCGTCTACGCCGTCCCAGACGTACCGGCCGACGAGCGCAATCTCGCGCTCCTCTGCAAACGCACGCTGGAGATGGATGTGCCCGAGATGATGGCATCGTTCCTCCTCGAGCGCACCGATCAGCCCTGGTCCTTCTACGTCGACTACTCGCGCCAGCTGTGGGATGAGGCACGCCACGCGATGATGGGGAGCGTGGCGTTCGAGGCGCGGGAAATCGACTGGTCGCGCATTCCATTGAACGTGAGCTTTGCGCTGCGTCTCAACCTGCACGCGACCCCACTCGAGCGGCAGACGATGCTGTACGGCATCGAGCAGAGTCTCATGCCGGCCGACACCGGCAAGCGCGCCGAAAAGGAGATCGCCGAGCAGTCCGGCGACGTGTTGTCCGCGCACTTTCACGACTACGACTGGGCCGATGAAGTCCTTCACGCGCAGATCGGCCGGCGGTGGGCGCGCAAGGAGGGGATCCAGCCGGCTGACGCCATCGAGCGAGCCAAGGCCATTCACGAGCGCACCTGGATGGAGCTCGACCGGTATCGGGATCGCGACCCACAGTCCTCATGGTGGGCGGAGTTCGTGCGCGACGTGCTCGGCCACGACAGCGCCGTCGACGAGCGCGAGCTCGGTGAGGTGAAGGCGATCAGAGAATGACGGGATAATGTTGCCGGCCCCCAGCACACTCCTTCTGTTCATGACGGCCGCGCTCGCGCTCAACGTGACGCCGGGGCCGGACATGCTCTACGTCGTTGCACGGAGCGTAGGAGAGGGGCGAGCGGCGGGCGTGATCTCGTCACTCGGGATCGCCGCCGGCTGTCTCATGCATACGCTCGCGGTCGCGTTCGGACTGGCGGGACTCTTGCGCGCCGTCCCGGTCGCGTTCGAGATCGTGAGGTGGACGGGCGCCGCCTACCTCGTGTGGCTCGGCGTGCGCGCGTTTCGAAAGCAGGGAACGACGACGGCGCACGCGACGATGACGCCGGCTTCGAGGGCGGCTGTCTTCCGCCAGGGGATGTTGACCAACGTGCTCAACCCCAAGGTCGCGCTTTTTTTCCTCGCGTTCCTCCCCCAGTTCGTCGACCCGGACCGCGGCCCGGTCGCCCTGCAGCTCATCTCGTTAGGGCTGCTGTTCAACGTGTCGGGGACGCTGGTCAACGTTGCCGTGGCCGTGCTCGCCAGCGGCGCGGGTACCTGGTCGCGTCGCCGGTTCGGTGAGTCTCCGCTCTTGCGGCGGGTCACCGGCGCGTTGTTCATCGCGTTGGGTGTGCGGCTGGCGTTGTTGGAGCGGCGGTGAGGGCTGGTGCGCAACGCGCCCTGACAGCGTTATCACAGTGACGGACCCAGGGACCCACCGAGGAACTGCAACCCGGGAGCTATTCCCGAAAGAACGCTCTTCGAGGAATTTCGGGCTTGACTGACAGCTGGCTGCGGTGCCCAAGCGGCCACGGACGGCCGAACTGCCGACTGACCCGAATAACAACACGAATTACGCGAATCGCGTCGCGCGCTTTGAGCTCGGCTCCCAGGACACGAATGGGCGTGGATTGCGCGCGGAGACTGCGCGGGCCGGGGGCAGTTCGGGGAAATTCCCGTTGTTATTCGGGTCGTTGGCAGTCCGGCTGCCCGTGGCCCTGGCACTCGGATCACTCCTGGAGATCCGTGAAGACCCCAAAAAGCATTTGCAGTTGCAGTCCTCTGTGAGTCTCTGTGAACGTCTCCGTGTTCTCTGTGATAACGCTGTTACGGCTCGTTGCACGTTGAGGCGGGGCTCACGCGAGCTCATCCAGCCGCATCTCGAGCTCCTCCGCCATCCCGGGGTGCCCGAAGCGCTTCGCCGCCTCGATGCCCCGATAGAGCATCGCGCGCGCCTCGTCGTTTCTTCCGAGCCGCTCGTACGCCTCGGCCAGTCGCCCGTAGGCGTTCCCCTCGTCGTCGTGCGAGGCGAGATACAGCTCGTAATGCTCGCGCGCTTCCTCCCATTGCCCCTCCTTCATGGCTTCGTTGGCGAGCCCGAAGTGGGCGAGGGGATTGGCGGGGTTGTTCGCCACCATGGCGCGAAACGTCTCGAGTTTTGAGGGCATGAATCCGAGAGGGGTTCGGGTTATCGGGCGAGCCATCCCGCCAGGACGCGGCCGACCGTCTCCGGCGCCTCTTCCGGCGCGAAGTGGCGGACGTCCGGCAGCACTTCCAGCGTCGCGCGCGGAATCGCCGCCTGGAGACGCCGGCCGAGCTCGGTGGGAAGAAACGGGTCGTGCGCCCCCCAGATGATCGCCGTTGGCGCGACGATGCTGCCTAACCGCGGCGCCAGCTCGGCCGTCTCGCGCGAATCGAGCGCGAGCAAGTGCTCGACGAAGGCATCGCGCCCGTCGGGCGTCGCGAACGGACGAAGGTACTTCTCGACCGACATGTGCCCCCGCTCGTACTCCGTGTAGCCGCGCTGCAGATCCCGCTGCACGACGGAGAGGATCCACGTCGCCGGAAGATATCGGGTGAGCGGCAGCGAGGCCTTCGCCAGCTTCACATCGCGCGTGGGCCAGTCGTCGAACCCTACCGAATCGATGAGTGCCATCCGCGCGACTCGCGTCGGGTGCTTGACGGCCAGATACTGCGCGATCCCCCCGCCGACGTCGTGCCCGACGATCGCCGCCCGCGCGATCCGCAATGCGTCGAACATCTGGAGCAACCGCTCGGCGTGCCCGCGAATGCTGACGTCGCGACTGCGCGGGAAATCACTCCGGCCGAACCCCAGAAGGTCGACGACGACCACGCGATGCCCCGGCGGCACGTGCGGCACCACGTCCTGCCACAGATGCGACGATGTCGGAAACCCATGGACGAAGACCACGGGCTCTCCCTCGCCGCGCGATCCCGCGGCGTAGTAATACAGCCGCGCGCCCGAGAGATCGAGGAATTCGCCCCTCACGGGAGAGACAGCGAAGTATGAGGACTGGGGAGTGAGGAAATCGACGGACTGATCACGCGACAGACCAGCTCAATGGAATTCCTCACTCCTCAGTCCTCATGCTTCATTCTCCCGCAGCGACCATCGGTCGCCACTCGACGATCTTCCCCGCCACCGCAGACGCCGCGACCGTAAATGGCGATGCCAGATACAGCTGGCCGGGTCCGGAGCGGCCGGGAAAGTTGCGATTGATCGCTGAGATGGTGACCTCATCCCGCGTGCGCGACACGCCGGGACCGGCGTTGATGCACGCGCCGCACGACGGCTCGACGAAGATCGCCCCCACCTTCGCGAAGACATCGTCGTAGCCCTGCTGCTGGCAGTACTCGAACACCTCGCGCGACCCGCACTGGATGTAGGTGCGAACCTTCACTGTCTCGCCGCGGTCCAGCGCTTCCTGGAACACGCGGGCGTACATGTCCATGTCTTCCTTCTTCCCCGCCGTGCACGAGCCGGCGTACGCGATGTCGACCGGCACCTCGCGCCCGAGCTCCTCGACGTACATCCCGTTTCCGGGATCGCCGGGAAGCGCGATCATCGGCTTCAATGACGACGCGTCGATCTCGATGACCTTCACATACTCCGCGCCTTCGTCCGAAAAAAGGCCGTTCATCAATCTCCTTACTTCCTCACTCCTCATTCCTCGTTGATTAGTGAGGTAGTCGACCGTCTTCTCGTCTGGCGCGATGATCCCGGTGAAGGCGCCCACCTCGGCCGCCATGTTCGTCATCGTCGCGCGCTCGTCGACCGACAGCGACTCCACCGCTTCGCCCGCGTACTCGATGATCTGGCCGATGGCGTGGCCATCCTTGATGTAGGGATGACGCAGGATCTCGAGCATGAAGTCCTTCGCCGTGACGTTCTCCGGCTTCTCACCGCGCACGATCACCTTGAACGCGCGCGGCACCTCCACCCGCACGTCCTTCGTGATCCAGGAGTTGAAGATGGCCGTCGTGCCCACGCCGAAGGCGACGCATCCGACCGCACCCGCGTGCGGCGTATGCGAGTCGCTTCCGATGATGATGTGTCCCGGCAGCGCGTGCGCCTCGAGAATCTTCGAGTGACAGATGGCCTCGGACCCGGCCGCCGAAAGCGCACCGTGGAGATTGAGACGCTGGTCGAGCTGACCGTACAGCTTGATCCCCTTCGCGGCCGCGAACTCACGTTGCGTCTTCTCGAGCTGATTGGCCACGTCGAGCAGTCCCATCTGGACGTGCTCGGGGCGCATCACCTGGTCGAGGAAGGTGAGATGGTCGCGAAAGAGAAAGACCGAGGACGGATCGTTCACCGGCTCGGTCTTCCCCACGAGCTCATCGAAGAAGATCGCCGCCATCGGCGTCACGTACTCGTGCGAGAAGCGAATGTCGGTGCGGACGAAGCCCTGGTCGCCAGGCCGTACCGCCGACACGCCCGTCTTACCCTTTGCCGCATCGACGACCCAATGCCGCGCGAAGATCTTCTCGGCGATCGTCATCGGTCGCGGCCGGGTGGTCACCGTCGGCACGGCCACCTTCCCCTGCAGGCGAGCGACGTTGTAGCTGAACAGGCCGCCGTACTCGATGATGCCCCTCGAGATGTCGCCTTCCCCGCGGGTGAACTCCTCGAGCGGAATCTCCTCGCCGCGGCGCACCCGCTCGATCAGTGAGAGATCGGTCGACGTGAAGACGCCGAGGTTCTGGCAGTTCTCTCGGTAGATGCGCTCGATGTTCTCGGCGAGGACCAGGCGGATGCCGGCCATCATCTCGGCGTAGGGCGACTGCTCGCGTGACGAGCCCTTGCCGCGCCGCTTCCCGGAGACCGAGCAGACGAATCCCCCCGCCTTCACCGAGCCGCGGGTGATCGGAAACTCCTCGCCGGCCTTCAGGCCAAGGTAGGGGAAGTCGCCGAGCGTCTCGTCGAAGTAGTAGCAGATGTACGCCGGCGTGATCTCGTCGGTCGAGATGTTGTCCCGAAGCTTCGGATTGAGCGGAGAGCCGAGGGGTGCGCTCGGGTCGAAGGGCAGATCCTCCCCCGCGAGCTGGCGGCGGAGCAGAGCGGGGTCCTCGGTGAGGAAGAGCACGCGCCCGTCAAAGCGGACGCGATCGGCGACCTTCGAGACGGGCCGGCGGAGGAGACTCTCGATCATCGTAGGTGCAAGATGACCGGAACGGTCACCGTGAGGCAACACCCGCGATCGAGGTGCTCGATGTGCTCGAGGTGCTCGAGGTGCTCGAGGGAACTGCTTATCCCCGGAGTACCTCGAGCACCTCGAGCACTTCGAGCACCTTGAGCACCTATCCCGAGCTACCGGCCTCGCTGTCCGCGACGCCGCCCCTCGCCCTTCTGACGGTCGCCCGCCCGCTTCTCCATGCGATCTTTCATCTGTTGCGCGTTGCGGTCGAAGGTCTGCTGCTGCTCGGCGGTGAGCACAGCGCGAACTTCCGTGCGCTGCTGCTGCATCAACGCCTGCATCTGGTCACGGCCGGCCTGCGTGCGCTCGAACGCCGCGCGCGCTGCCACGGTGTCACCACGCTGACGCGCCTCCCGCACCGCCTTCATGTCGGGCTGGAGGGATTCGCGGATCGTCTGGAACTGGCCGCGGTACTTCTCGTTGATGGTCTTCATCTGATCGCGCTGCGCCTGGGTCAGGTCGATGCCGCGGAACAGGCTGCGCATCGCCGCCTGCCGCATGTCGCCACGACCCTCGCCACGAGGGCGCTCGCCACGGCGGAACTCACCCTGCCGGCGCGCGGAATCACGCTGGGCGGGGGCCTGAGCAGTCGCCTCGCTCGCCGCGAACAACGCGATTGCGGCTCCGAGAACGACAATGTGCTTTCTAATCATGACGTCACTCCTCCATCGGTGAGAGGCCGGTACCCTCCGAGGCCCCGTTGCGATGGTAGACGTCGGGCATGGCCGAACGTTAAGGCGCACCGGCGCCCCCGCCGGGCCCCTGTACCCGTGAGCGCCAGCCTAGCGCGCGGCGGGAAAAGTGCTATCCTTACCGCCCGAGTTCCACCGCGTTGTCTGACAACGACTTGATTGAAGAGCGCCGCCCCGTGACCGATCCGATCACGCCTGGCCTGCCTGAACCGCCCGCGGCTCCCCCACCGTCTCAGACGCCCCTTCCGCCATCGCTGCTCCCCATTGGAGCCGCGATCGATTTTCCGCTGAGCTGGCTGCTCGATCATGCGAGCGCACCGATACAGTATCGCGCCACCATCGACGTAGCGCGCATACCTGCTGTCCAGATTCAGCGCATCAGCACGCTTCCGTATACTCACGTGCCGGCCCTTTCGCTCGCCCTGGGCCAACAGCTCGACGGGACGTGGGGGGGGTCGATGCTCGAGATTCCCTCGGGTCGCGCCCACGGCTTCGAGGGGGTCGGGACGATCACCGCCACCAGGCGGCTCCTCGAGTATGGGTGGGAGAAGGAGTCCCCACCCCTCATGCGTGCGCGCCGGATTCTCTTTCGGTTGCTGGCCGAGGATGAGGATCCGGCGTTCTTGTTCGAGCTGGCTCCGGCGCGGGGAAAGGCGGATTCGCTGGCAACCCATATCGGTCGTACGACGCTCCGGGAGGCGGCGGCTGCGGCCCTCGCCCAGGCCGGTTACGAGTCCGACCCGCGGCTCAGGGGGGCCGCTCGGAGGATCGTCGACCGGTTGTACATCTACCTCCGGTCGCCGCTCGCCCAGAAGCCCTGGGTGCGCGCCGGCAACCAGCAGGTGCTGTCTCCCGACGCGACGCCGCCCTCCTTCCATGCCCTGGTCATGCTGGCGTTCATGCCGCTCTTCCGCAGCGAGCACTATGACGTCATGGAGCGCCTGTTTCAGTACCTGGCTCTGCCGATGCCGCGTCAGACGCCGGCGCGGCTTATCGGAGACAAGGTCGTTCCGCAGCCGCACCTCGTGTTGGGCGACCCGCTGCCGCACCGGAACGCGGCCGACGCCGACGTGCCGTGGGCGCTGACGTGGCTGGAGATCGCGGGGCGCTTGGGGTACCTGCGCCGCCATGAGGGGTGGGTGAAGCTGTACGAGCGGTTCCTCGACGATCGCGACGAGCACGGGATCTGGCACCCGCACAAGGGCCTGGCCATGCCCCGCTCATCGAACCCACTCGTCTGGCCCTCATTCCCGCTCGAATCGCATCACGCCGGCGAGGAGCGGTGGAGCGACGTCAGTTTCCGGCTGGGGCTGATCGGGCGGCTCGCCGGCCGACAGATCAACCTGACGTAGGGGTCAGGAGTCAGGAGTCAGGGATCAGGGGGTGTCGGGGGGACGGTTTGAGGGGACGGCTCGCGCAATCCCTGAGACCTTCACCCTGACACCCCCTGATCCCTGACTCCTGACCCCTCGTTAGGCATGCAGACGTCAGCAACTCGTGGCAAGTGTATTGGTTTGGTGAACTCCCGTTGCTGACACCAACCGCGCGCGTCTCTCGTAGTGTCGAACAGACGGAAAGCAGATGATGGTCGTCGGTGATTCCGTCTTCACTAACAGAGAGGTGCTCCGTGAAAGCGCTGTTCCAGGCTGGGGACGTATCGTCCAGCTCGTGTCGCGCGTGCCGCAAGATCGTGCGCACCCGCTATGAAGTCCGCACCGTGCACCTGCCCGGCACGCGGCTCCGTGTCCCGAACGTCCTGGTCGACGTCTGCATGGAGTGTGACGGGATGGTCTCGATTCCGCGCCAGTCGATTCCGCAGCTGCGCGAAACCGGCGCGTGGAAGTGAAGAAGCGAAGGCGCTGGAAAAGCGCTGGAAAAAGCGCTGTGGAACAACGAGGGCGCTGAACCTGTTGCGGTTCAGCGCCCTCAGCGCTTTTCCAGCGCTTGTCCAGCGCCCTGGTCGTTAGGCCCTCACCTTCTCCCGATCCGACAACAGCTTCGCCTGGAAGCGCTGCGCTTCGGAGATGCGCTCGACCTCGACCGACATCGAATCGACCGCCTGCTCGATCCGGTTCATCTGGGCGGTGAGATCCGCGTTGACCGGACTCGGGAGACCCCGGCGATCGATCCACCGGCCGAGCGCACGCGCGATCGGGAGCCCCACGATGCAGATCACCGTCGCGACGATGAGCATCGTCACGATGTCGACGGCCTGAGGCGGAATCTGGTTCTGCTCCCACGGTGGCCTCGGAGGAAGCACGATCACCCCTTCGCCCGGCCCCTGACTCTGCTCGATACGGATTCGCTGGGCGATCTCCTCCGGAATTCGCTGCGCCCGCTCGCGGATTTGCTGAGCCTCCTCCCGCACGCGCTGCGCCTCGACCTGGGCCTCCGCCCGCGCCTGAGCCGCGGCGGCTTGCGCCTCGGCGGCGGTCTGTTGCTCGAGCGATATGACGTATTCGAAGTGCACGTCGTCCTCCACCGTGACGCGGTTCGGTGACACACTACCGGAGCCCGGCCGCGCAAGTTTCGCTGATAATGGACTTTAGATGTCCGCTGGACGTAGCGCCAGACCTCGGCGCCACTTACATTTGATGCACGGGGCGCGTCAAGCGTTGCCCCTGGAGCCGATTCCAGCCGCTCGGGACATTGGCTCGCTGAAGAGCCGCACATTCCGCGGTCCCTTCCGAAAATTTCCACCTCCGGCGTGCGCCAATGCGGCGCGGCTGAAGGCGCGCCGGTCCCGGGGAACGCACCCCGGAGTCGAGCGGACCCGGCGCAGTAGGTGACATGCACACGACAATTGAAACACTCCCCGCGTTCGAGAGGCTTGGCCTCGCGCCAGAGCTTCTCGACGCCATCCGCGACGCGGGGTACCGGGACCCGACGCCGATTCAGGCGCAGGCGATCCCGCTCGCGCTCAAGGGGCGCGACCTCATCGGCCTGGCCCAAACAGGCACCGGCAAGACCGCCGCATTCACGCTCCCGATCGTTCAACGCCTCCTCGGCGGCCCGCGGCGACTCCGAGCCCTCATTCTCACTCCAACACGCGAGCTCGCCGCGCAGGTGCGCGAGAGCTTCGAGAAGTACGGACGGCACAGCGGCCTCCGCGTCGCTGAGATTTTCGGTGGCGTCGCGCTCGGGCCGCAGGAAACGGCGCTTCGTCGCGGTGTCGACGTGGTCGTTGCGACACCGGGCCGGTTGATCGACCACCTCGAGCGTCAAAATCTGGTCTTCGACGACCTCGAGGTGCTCGTTCTCGACGAAGCCGACCGCATGCTCGACATGGGATTCGCGCCCCAGATCAATCAGATCGTGCGCGATGTCCCCGCGTATCGCCAGACGCTGTTATTCAGCGCCACGATGCCACCCGAGGTCGAAGCGCTCGCCCGCAAGTATCTGCGCAAGCCGCTCGTCGTGCAGGTCGGCCTGCGGACGCAAGCGGTCGATACGGTCGCACACGCGGTCTATCCGGTGCCGCGCGAGCGCAAGAGCGCGCTCCTGGCCGAGCTGCTCAAGCAGCCCGAGATGGACTCGGTGCTCGTCTTCACACGCACGAAGCACGGTGCGGATCGGTTGGTTCGCCACCTCGAGCGCGCTGGCATCGAGGCGTCGGCGATGCACGCCGACAAGAGCCAGTCGCAGCGCATGCAAGCGCTCGAGGAGTTCAGGGAAGGGAAGGTTCGCGTGCTCGTCGCCACCGACATCGCACAGCGCGGGCTCGACATCGCGGGTATCTCGCACGTGATCAACTACGATGTCCCGCAGAAGCCCGAGGATTACGTGCACCGCATCGGCCGCACTGGCCGCGCGGCGGCCACCGGCGATGCGTTCACATTCATGTCACCCGACGAGATCGGGATGGTACGGACGATCGAGCGCGTGCTCGGCACGCCGATTCCACGCATATCAGTGCCTGGATACGACTTCGGGACCGTCGCGGCGGACTAGAAGAACCGGAAGCGCTGGAGAAGCAAGCGCTTTAGTTTCTTCAGCACTTCCCCAGCGCCTTCGCTACTTCCTCACCCGCCCTTCCCTCGAGACAAAGACGGTCTCCGCAACCCGTCCTCGTGAGATCACGAGGCTGAGGTTTGCCGCGCCAACTCCGTGGCCAAGCGGGGAGTAGGCGGTGGAGTCCCGGCTGGAGGAGAGCGTGATGCCATAGGTTCCCTCCAGGTCGCGCTGGAGCAGCATCTCTCCGCCGATGCTCACCGTGATGTAGCCCGGCGGTCGGTCGACGCCGAGGGCGGCTGGGGCCCCACGAACGATCGCCGAGCGGCGTGCGGTCGCGAAGGCGGCCGTCGCCTCGGCGGTTGCGTTGCGCACGGCGATGCCGTCGCGGAGTCGTGCCGCCGTAGGCAGCACGATACCCATGACCACTGCGATCACCGACAGCACGACCACGACCTCGATTGCGGTCATCGCCCGCCGCATTATTCCCCCGGAGTGAGTCACGCGGTATATACCACGAGCCCGCCTCGCGGGCCGCACCATCCGCGCGCGAGCACGCGCGTTTCTTCGCGACCCGCTGAGCATGCGTCGATCCCTTCCGTTCGTTGCCGTCGTCATGGCGGCGTGCGCAAGCGCGCCATCCCCGGCTCCGTCCGTTCCCGTTACGCCATCGCCCGCCGTCGACACGACGCCGCCCGTGCCGCCGATGCCGGCGCCGCCGTCGTTCCGGCCACTGCCGCTCATCACGTGGGGCGCGCTTCCACCCGGTGAGCAGCGGGCCATCGTTCCCGAGCTGACGCAGGACCTGCGGCATCAGATCGTGCGGATCCGGTTCGACTGGGCGCGCCGCGCGGTCATCGGCTCCACGACGTTGCGCATCGCCGCGACCTCCGCCGGGAGCGGCCTGAGCGAGATCACGCTCGACGCTGCGGGCCTTCGAATTCAGCGGGTGACCCACGGAGATCGGCCGTTAGGCTTCACCCACGAGGGACCCGTCCTTCGGATTCAGCTCGCCGCACCACTGGCGGCGGACGCGTTGGTCGAGGTGACAGTGGAGTACGAGGCCGTTCGTCCTCCGCGCGGCGTCCACTTCATCGACCGGCGGCGCGTCGTGTGGGCGCAAGGGTTTGCCGAGGATGTGCGCTACTGGATTCCGACCGTCGATCGCCTGTACGACAAGACGACGTGGGAGTTCTTCGTTCGCGTGCCCCAGAAGGAGCGCGCGCTCTCGAACGGCCGCCTCGTGGGAACGCGTCGCCTGCCGGAAGGCGATGTCGAATGGCATTGGCGGCTCGATCAGCCGGCATCGACCTACCTGATGTCGGTCGTCACCGGCGACTACGTCGTGCTGCGGGATCGCTGGCGGGACATCTCACTCGGCTACTGGACATACCGGGATTCGATCGAGGCCACCTGGCGCGGCTTCGGGCGCACGCCGCGCGCGATGGAGTTCTTCAGCCAGTGGACGGGGGTGCACTACCCGTGGTCGAAGTACGACCAGGTGGTCGCTCCCGATTTCGTGTTCGGCGGCATGGAGAACGTCACGGCGGTGACGATGTCGGATGACGCCATCCTGCACCCCGCGTGGGCAGAGCCGCGGGCGAACGCCGACCGCCTCGTGGCGCACGAGCTCGCGCACATGTGGTTCGGCGACTACGTGACGATGCGGCACTGGGATGACGCGTGGCTGTCGGAGGGGTTCGCGACGTTCATGGCGGCGCTGTTCGTCGAGCGCGCACACGGCGCCGCGGCGGGGGCCCTCAGCAGGCGCGATGCGCACGAGCAGACGATCGCCGCCGATCGGCGGAATCGTCGTCCCCTCGTGTACGGACGCTGGGTGACGGATCCTGCCGAGGTCTACTTCAGCGGTCACATCTATCCGCGCGGCAGCTCCGTTCTCCAGATGCTCCGGCGCATGCTCGGCGATTCGACGCTGCGAGTGGGCCTCAACCGGTACCTGCGATCGCATCCGTACCAGAGCGTGACGAGTGCCGACTTGCGCCGTGCTCTGGAGGAGACGTCGGGGCGAGACCTGTCCCGTTTCTTCGCGCAGTGGGTGTATGGTGCGGGCGTTCCCGCCTTCCGTGTCGCTTGGGTGTTCGACAGCGTGCGAAGCGAGGTCGCGCTCACCGTTGTCCAGGTACAGCCGCGCGATTCGCTCACCGGGCTCTTTCACGCCGACGTCGACGTCGAGGTGCTGACCGACAGCGGAATCGTCAGGCAGGTCGCCGCGGTTCGGGGAGAGACGACCGCCGTCATTATCCCCGTTCCGGCGCCGCCGCGGTCCATCCGGTGGGATGCGGGCGACTGGCTGCTCGATCTCGCGGATTTTCCGCGGCCTACCGCCATGCTCGCCTGGCAGCTTGCTCACGATTCCGATGTGCTCGGTCGCATCGAGGCGATCGAGGCGATCGCGTCGCGCGTGGAGCGTGAAGCGGAGGCGCGGGACGCGGTGGCGCGCGCCGCGCGCGCTGATTCTCTGTGGATGGTGCGCGCACGAGCCGTGGAGGCGCTCGCCCCCATCGTGAGGCACGACTCGGCGAGAGCGGTGGTGATGAATGCGACCCGCGACTCGGACGCGCGGGTGCGCGAGGCGGCGGCGCTGGCGCTGGCGCAGGCGACGGGAAGCGGCGATGCGACGAGCCGGTTGCGTGCGCTCGCGCAGAGCGACCGCTCCTGGTGGGTTCGCACCGCGGCGATGCGCGCGATCGTCGGTGTGGATTCCGGCGTTGCTCTGGGGATCGCGCGCGAGATGCTGCGCCGCGAGGAATGGCGCGATCTCGCGCGGGTGGCAGCGCTCGAAGCTCTGGCGCGAATTCGCTCGCCGGAATCGCGGGCGTTGATCCTCGAGCACATGGGCACCGGCGCGCGGCAAGGACGTGTCGCGGCGATCAATGCACTGGTCGCGCACGGAGCGCGAGGGGACACGGCCGGCTCCCGCGTGCTCGAGCCGCTGCTCGACGATGAGGATCCCTTCATTCGAGCCGCGGCCGCCGGCGCCCTCGGGCGCATTGGCGACACCGAGAGCCTCGCGGCGCTTCAGACGCGTCGCGGCGTCGAGCAGGAGCCGCGCGTGCGCGGCGCGCTCGATCTGGCGATCCGTCGTCTCGGGAGCTGACTCCTGGAGAGCTCATCCATGCCTATGTTCCGACGTTTCCTCCTCGTCGCCGTGGCTGCGCTCGGCGCGTGCGGCGGCCCCGTCACCACCGGCGAGACGACGCTTGCCGAGACGCTGATCGACATGAGCGATGCGCTGATTGCCGTGCGCGGGGAGACCGCGCTGCTCCAGGCACAGGTGGACTCGCTGCGCGAGCAGATGGCGCGGCAGGACACGGTGCTGCGGCGCCTCGCCTCCATGGCCGGGTTGCCAATGTCGGGACCCTGACGCGATGCTCCCAATCTCACCCGGACTCCACTAGCTTGGCTCGTGACGCGCGCGGCCGAGGCGGTCGCGCGATGACCTTCACCTGCATGGCGATGCGGATCACGATCGAGTACTGCACGGTCTGAAACTACGAGCCACGGGCCGTCAGTTTGGCGGCCGCGATTCGCGAGAAATTCCCGGCCGCGGAGATCGAGATGATGCCGTCGAGCGGCGGTCGGTTCGAGGTCATGCGCGATGGCAAGCCCGTCTTTCAGAAGTCGAAGGTCGGGCGTCACGCGCAGCCGGGCGAGATCCTTCATCTTCTGACATCGCACTCCGTGTAGCCGCCTTCGAATGCGTATAGCCATCTCAACCGGGGGCGGGGACGCGCCCGGCCTCAACGCCGTGATACGCGCCGCCGTGCTCTCCGCCGTGAACCGCGGCTGGGACGTCCTTGGCATCAAGCGCGGATACGCGGGATTGCTCGGCGAGGACGAAGTGGTTCCGCTCACTCGAGAGTCCGTGCGCGGCATCGCGCATTTGGGCGGGACGATCCTGCGTACGACGAACCGCGGGAATCCGTTCTTCTATCCCATTCTCCGCAAGGACGGGACGTACGAGGAGATCGATCGCTCCGGAGAGCTGCTCGAGCGCGCTCGACAGCTCGGCATCGACGCGATGATCTCCATCGGGGGCGACGGATCGCTGGCGATCGCGCAAAAGCTGGTGGAGAAGGGGATGCGGATCGTCTGCGTCCCGAAGACGATCGACAACGACGTGAGCGGAACGATCACCACCTTCGGGTTCGACACCGCGGTCAACACGGCGATGGAGGCCATCGACAAGCTTCACACGACGGCCGAGAGTCACGACCGGGTGATCGTGATGGAGGTGATGGGGCGTCAGGCCGGCTTCATCGCGCTTCATGCCGGCGTCGCCGGGACGGCGGACGTCATCCTGATTCCGGAGATTCCGTACGACATTCGCCGCGTGGGGGAGAAGATCCATGCACGCGATCGGGCGGGACGGCACTTCTCGATCGTCGTGGTCGCCGAAGGCGCGATCCCGTTAGGCGGGCGCGAGTCCCAGCTGGGGGCGTCGCTGCCCGGGCAGGCGAAGCGCGTGGGAGGGCTTGCCGAGAAGATCGCGATGGAAATCCAGGACCTGACGGGGAAGGAAACGCGGTCGCTCATCCTCGGCCATCTTCAACGCGGCGGGCCACCGACCGGTTACGACCGGCTGCTCGCGACCCGCTTTGGCGGCGCGGCGGTCCGGGCGATCGCCGCCGAGGAGTGGGGCAAGATGGTGGCGCTCCAGTCGCCGCATATCGTGACGATCCCCATCCCCGAGGCACTCAAGGAGATGAAGCGCGTGGACCCCTCGCATGATCTCGTGCAGACCGCGCGCGCAACCGGGATCTCGTTCGGCGACTGAGTGGTGGTGCGCGCGGCGCGCGCACTCGACCGCGCTATCCGATGACGGCTCTGTTCCGGCCGCTCTGCTTCGCCTGATACAGCGCCTCGTCGGCCTTTCGGACGAGGGCGAGCGATGCGAGCGAGATCGGGGCGTGCGAGCCTTCGCGGAGCGACCCGATGCCGATGCTCACGGTGATCGGAGCGGGCACCTCACCCGCCTCGAGCGACGTGACGGCGCCGCGAATGCGCTCGGCCGCCACGAACGCGCCTAACGCGGCTGCGCCGGGGAGCAGCAGGGCGAGCTGGCCGCCGCCGTAGCGAAAGGCCGAATCCGACAGACGGATGGACGACCTGACGGCGACCGATACGGCCCCCAGCGCGCGATCGCCGGCGTCGCGCCCGTGGGTGGCGTTGAACGCGGCGAACTTGTCGATGTCGACCAGGAGCAGCGAGACGGCGCTGTTGCCGCGATTCGCGCGCGCGATCTCCTCCTCGAGGCGCTCGTTGAACGCCCGCCGATTGCCCAGCCCGGTGAGCTGATCGGTCAGCGCGCTGCGCGCGAACTGAGCGTCGAACTCGGCCGCGGCGAGCCGGGGCACCGCGATGTCGCACATCAGGGCGATGAGCTCGGCGTCGAGTCGATCGAAAGGAACTCCGTCGAGACGGCTGCCGCTGACCAACCATCCGAGACGGGTCTCGGCATCCTCGAGTGCGACGGCGGTCGCGGCGCCGCCGAACACCATCAACGCATCGGTGGAGACGACGCGCTCATCGAGGGGCGTGGTGGGGCGGCGGAGCGCAACGGCATCGCCACCCGAGATCGTGGCGGGGAGACGCACGCCAGAGTCGCCGGCGAGCGCGCGCCGCGAGAATGAGCCGGCGGGATCAGCGCGATAGAGCGCGACCCAGGCAGCGCCGAGCGTGCGCTGGAGCTCCTCGACCAGAACGCGGGCGAGCTCGTCCGGCGCGCCCGAGTGCGCGAGCTGCGAGGCGAGCCGGCGGATCGCAGTGAGGTGCGTCGCATACCGCTGGCTGGCCGGCGCATCAGGCGGTGCAAACGAGGGCAGGGCGGCGGGCTTGGAGATCATTTCATTAGAGGACGCGGCGCGGGAGAGTGGCGCAACGGGCAGGGCCCCCGACCCTGTCCTCAAAGGCGTCCCGCGGCCAGGACAGCCCGCCGAGAGGCTCAAACGGCGCAAACGCATGTCCAGACGCGGCAACGTCTTGCAAACTGCCGCCGACGGGCCGAACTTGGCACCGCTCGTGCCTTAGCCAGGGTGAGTGTTCGCGATGGCAAAATACGCATGAGTGAGGTTCATAGAATGCCCCGATTCATTGGTGTGATCCTGGTGCTGATCGGCGTCGCGGCGCCCGCATCCGCGCAGTCGCGCGAGCGCGGCCCAGACCAGGTGCCGGCTGGTCACCGTCCGCCGCCGGGCATGTGCCGCATCTGGATCGATGGCGTGCCGCCGGGACAACAGCCGGAGCCGACCGATTGTGCGACCGCCGTGCGCGAGCGCCCCGCGGGGAGCCGTGTCATCTTCGGCGATCGCCGCTCGGATGACGATCGTGCGCGACGCGACGACGACAACCGCGGCAAGAAGCCAAAGGTCGCGAAGGGGTTCGCGGGTGAGAATCGTCGCGAGCGCGGCGACGACGATCGCTGTGCGAGCATCCAGAACGCCGGCGATGACTGCGATGACATCGCGGTCCGGCGCCCGGGCAACTGGCCGCAGATGATCGCCGCGGTGGCGCTGGCGCGCGGCAGCCGCACTGACGACGTGCGCCGCTGGCTCGGCAATGCTGCTGCCACCGTGCGCTACGAGGATCGCGATCGCAACGGGCGCCCGGAGCGCGCGAGCTGGTACGACCGCGGGGGACAGCTGGTGCAGGAGTGGGTCGATGCCAATCGCGATGGCATCGCCGATCAGATCAGGCTGTACCGCGACGGGAAACTGATGCGCGTGTACGAGAAATAGCTCCGGCGTCACGCTGACGACGTCAGGTGTCACGATTGCGGAGCGCGGAGTGCTGATTGCGAATGAGAAAACGCAGTCCGCAGTCCGCGGTCCGCAATCATTGCATCTGACGTCGTTGCCGCTCAGTCCGGAACCGTCCTTGCACAGCGTCAGCTGACATGCGCCAAGTCCGGGATCACTATCTCCCCCCCGATCGCGCCGCATTCGTCGCGGCCGAGCCGCCGACCGGACGCGTCATTGTCATCGCGCCGACGCGTGCCGCCTGTGAGACCATCGAGCTTGCACTCGGGCTCCACATCGAGACCGTCCTCGAGCGCGAGCACGGCGATGAAGTCCGAGAGCTTGCGCGCGGCGGTCAGGGGTTCGGCATCGTCGCCGGCACCGGGACCGGGAAGACGCTCGCGATTCGCCCGATCGCCGAGGCGATCCTCGGAACGACCGAGCTGCGCGTCGGCGTCGTCAACCGCGAGCGGGAGGCCACGCCGGATACTCCGTCCTGGACGGTGGTCATCGTCACGACCGGCATCGCGCGCCGCTGGTTTCAGGACGGCGACATCCTCCCCCACGATACCCTCATCGTCGACGAGATCCACCAGACGTCCGCCGAGCTGGAGCTGTGTCTCGCGTTAGGCAAGCGCGTCGGCAACCGCTTCATCTGGCTGTCGGCGACGGTCGACCCGACCTTCTATGCGCGCTACCTGAATTCGGCGGCGGTGATCGAGAGCTCCGCGTTCGATCCCGCCCGTGCCGCGCAGGTCACCGTGGTGAACAAGGAGCCGGTGAAGTTTCTCGATGAGCGGTTTCTTCAGCGCGTACAGAAGGACAAGCGTGGCGTCGGCGTGTTTCTGCCGACGCGCGCCGGTGTGGAGGAAGTCGCCGAGGATGTGGCCGCGCGGTCGCCGCGCATCGAGACGGCGTTCTATCACGGTGGCGAGCCGATTCGCGTCATTCGCCCCTTTCTCGAGGGTGACGTTCGGAAGCCGTACCTCCTCTCGATGACGGCCGCGGGGCAGAGCGCGCTCAACGTCCGTGGCCTCGACACCGTGGTCATCGACGACACGCGCTTCACGAACATCATCGAGGGAGGAAAGAACGTCCTCACGCGCACGCACCTCGGCGCCAACGAGATCCTCCAAATGGCGGGCCGCGTCCACGGCCGCGTGGAGGGCGGGCGTGTCTTCATTCTCTCCGATCGCGACATCGTGTTCTCGCAGCTCCGGCCGACCGAGCCCGAATTCCAGCTCGCCGGCGACTCGGAGCGCGTCGCGATCACCTGCGCCGACCTCGGCGTCCGCGCCGACGAGCTCGATCTGCCCGTTCCGCTGGACCGGGTGGCATATCGTGAGGCGCTCGCGCGCCTGGCCGGGCGCGGCATCATCGACGACCGCGGCCGCCTGTCGCAATACGGAAAGACGGTCGAGGCGCTGCCCGTCGACCGCGCATGGGGCGAGCTCATCGTGCACGCCGATGACGCTCTCGTTCCCTACCTCGCGGTGATGAGCTCGGTCGAGTCGCTGCACCGCATGACGCGCGAGGATCGCGATCTCGAAGGACTCGTCGTGGCGGGAAGCGACCATCTCACGGCCTACAACGTGTACGCCGAGGCGTACAGAAAATACGGCCGCGTGGGAGAGGTCTATGGTCTGCCGAGACACCTCTTCGACGAGGGCATCGACGACTGGGCGGAGCGGCGCGGCGTGCTGGTGAAGGCGATCGAGGACATCGCGCTCGGGATGGCGAGCGTGTACCGCAACCTCGAGATGGCGCTGCCTCACGACCTGCCCCTGGCCGGCGACGCGACGTTGCGCTCGTTCCAGGAGCTGCTCGCGCGCATCATGCCCTTCGAGCTCGTGCTCGATGAGCGGACCGCCGAGGGCGACGAGGCGCGCGTCTCCAAGACGAGCGTCGCGGGAAGCTGGGGCGCGATCGCCGGGGAGCTGCGATACTTCGCCGATCGCTTCGGCATGCCGCGCGCGTCCATCGAGGGCACTCAGATTCCCCTCGGTCTCATCCGCAGGTACGCGACGCGCGGCGAGGCGGAAATCGTGTTCGACGCCGACCGCAAGCGCGCGCCGCTGGTCGTACGCCGCGCGGTGGAATACTACGGGTTTGTGCTCGATCGCGACATCGAGCCGATCGATGGCGTGTTCCCGGAGGACGTCGCGGAGATCGCGCGGGCGAAGCTCGCCGACGCGGCCGCCCGGTTCGAGGCGCGACATCGGTCGCTGAAGGAGCTGCGGCCCCGCATCGAGGAGGTACGCGAGGTCTGGCGGCGGAGCGGAGGGCGCACGGCGAAGCTCGGGACGAAGGAGCTCGCCGCGATGTTCGCCGAGCAGCTGCGCGGAGTGCGGTCGTACGAGGAGTTCCGCGCCGCTCCGCTCACCATCGATGTCGATGCGCTCGTCTCACCGGAGGAGCGCGCGCGCTGGATGGCGCTTCCCGACTCGGTGGCGATCCGGGACCGCGAGGTGCCTATCGAGTACGCGGTCGAAGAGGGCGTGGGCGGCGTGGCGCGACTTCGGCTGCCGGAGAAGATGGCTCGATCGCTGGTCGAGGCGGAGCTCCCCGAGCTCGACCGGCCGACGCGCTTCGTGGTGACGCGGGGACAGCGCGGCGCGGTGCGGGCGTCGACCCTCGACGAGCTCCAGGACCTGCTCGACCGCCCATGGGCGCCGGATGAAGAAGCGCCCGAGCGGCACCGGGGTGGAGAGGGTCGCCAGCGCCGCGGGCGCGCGAATTCCGAGCGCGGGCGCGCGCGGCACCAGCCCAATCGCGGGCGCTCACGCCGCCGACGTCGCTGACCTCAGCGCCGCCAGCTCCGGCTCCTCGATCTCCACCGAGTAGACCTCTTCCTTGTAGGGCGCGAAGCCGCGCTTGATGTAGTTGGGCAGCGCGGCGGGGTCGTCGAGCGTGCAGGTGTGGAGCCACACGCGCGATGTCCCTTGCTCCCAGGCTCGCTCGACGGTTGCGGTGAGCATCAACTTGCCCAGTCCCCGACGAGTGAACTCCGGGAGCAGGCCAAAGTAGGCGATCTCGGTGGAGCCGTCGGCGTGACGCTCCAGCTCCGCGTACCCCGCCGGCGCCCCATCCACGTACATGACCCATAACGAGACCGCGGGATCGGCCAGGCGGGCCGCGACCTGCTCGTCCGGCCATGCGAGGCGATCGACCCAGTGGTGTGGGCGGCCGACCTCACGGTAGAGATAGCGGAAGAACGAGATCGGACAGGCGTGGATCCGCTCGAAGCGGACGTGTGCGTCGTCCGCGTGGTAGGAGCGCAGCGCATCGGGGCTGCGCATCTCCAGGTACGTTCTCGTGACGGGAATCGTGGGCATAGTGTCGGGATGATTCTACTCGCGGTCGATTGTTAAGGAATGGCAAGAGCTTGCCGACTCCTGTCACCTGACAGGCACCTCCGGACGTCTATATGGTGCAGCAGTGAACAAACCGACCGGTCCAATGACCAGCGATCCGAGGCGCACATCGAATCGTGTTGAGGGCTGGCTAAGTTCCGTAACCTCATTCTTGCACGACGTTTACATAAACAGCCGTGTAGCTATTGACGCTAAGACTGGTCGGTCTTATTGTTGGCCCCCATGAACGATCGTCGCACTCGAATCGTCGAGGCCGCCACCGACCTGATCTGTCGCAACGGATTCCAGCAGACGTCCGTGGACGACGTCATCCGCGAGGCGGGTCTCTGTGGAAAGGCGCATTTCTATCACTACTTCAAATCCAAGGAGGAGCTGGGATACGCCGTCGTGCAACACCGCTTCGAACAGTTCGCCGAGGAGGGCTTGTCGATTCTGCGGGATCCGATGGTCGATCCGCTCGAGCGACTCGATCGGTTCATCGACGCGGAGGTGGCGAGCCAGGCCGAGCAGGACTGTCGCGGCGGGTGCCCGTTCGGGAATCTCGTGACCGAGATGGCGGATGCACACGAAGGCTTCCGGCAACGGCTGGCGACGGTGTTCGAGCGATGGGCAGGGCAGCTCCAGTCGGTGCTGTGGGAGGCCCGACCGCAGCTTCGCGATGATGCCGACATCGCGCGCATGGCCCGATTCATCATCGCGACGCTGGAGGGAGGGTTGTTGATGTCGCGCGTCACGCGAGACGTGACGCACATGGAGGCGATCGCCGGGGACCTGAAACGATTCATCGCCGCGCAGCGGCGGGAGACACCGGCGGTATCGGTCGGTCCCTGACGCAAGACTTCGCTTCGCGAAAGCGAGGCATTCGGGAGATACGAAGATGACGTTGGAACTGGCGAACACACGCGGAGCCCCCCTTCAGGGGCACGTGCCGTCCACCGAGAGCACCCCGGGCGCCGCGGACGTACCGGCAACCCCGCTCAGCCGCGCGGATCGTCGCGCGCAGTTCGAGCAGGAGGCGCTCGTCCACCTCGATGCGCTCTATAGCTTCGCGCTCAAGCTGACCCGCGCTCGGGACGACGCCGAGGATCTCGTCTCCGACACCATCCTCCGCGCGTTCGACCGGTGGGAGCAGTATCAGCTCGGGACCAACGTCCGCGCGTGGCTGTTCACGATTCTGTACCACACGTTCGTGAGCCGGAAGCGCCGCATCGACGCGCGTGAAGTCCAGCTTCCGGAGGATCCGGAGGGCTGGTCGGCGTACGAGGCCGTTGGCGAGTCGGATCCGGAAGGGAAGTTCTACGATTCGTTCATCGACGAGGAGGTCACGCGCGAGATCGACCGCCTCCCGGAGGACTATCGCACGGCGGTGGTGCTGAGCGACATCCAGGGACTGCGCTACGCCGAGATCGCCGAGATTCTCGGCATCCCGGAGGGCACGGTGAAGTCGCGCCTGTTCCGCGGGAGACGCATCCTGCAGAAGAGGCTGGTCGATTACGCGGTCGAGATGGGGTACGTGAAGGGGCGCTAGACTGCGGATTGCGGATGGCGGATTGAATCAACCCCGGCTGCGGTGAGCTAGCCGGGGTTTTTGTTCACAATCCGCACCCCGCGCTCCGCAATCGCCTTCAGACGTGAGTCATTACCTTCTGCCGATGTCTCGCCGCCTTCGCCCGGTTACCGCAGGTCGCCATGTCGCACCACCGGCGGCGGCCGTTCTTCGTCCCATCGAAGAACACGCGCGGGCAGCGCGCGTCGGCGCAGCGACGCACGCGGGCCAGCTCCCCCAACACGAGCGCGTCTGCCGCCGACTCCACGACCGGAATCATTAGACCGGCGAAGGCGTCGCCCACGGGAACGAACGAGCGCTGGAAGGTGCCATCCGGCCGCGGCTCGAGCCGGCGCGTGCCGGCGCTTCGTCCGAGCACCCGGTTGATCTCGTTGACCGCGTTCAGGCGGACCTCCGCCACGTGCATCCCACGCTCGGCGAGCGATCGGAGCGCGGCCCGGATGCGGCGCGCATCGGCGAGCGCGGCGGTCGCCCCGGCCGGCTGTTGAACCGCTCGCCGGCGAATGCCGCCGCCACGCTCTCCATCCAGCACGGCGGCACTTTCGAGCCAGCGGACGAGCGCGTCGAAATCCCGGAGCAGATCGACGCGGCTCCCGCGCCGCGCATCGTCGGTATTCACGAAATCGAGCCAGAGCCGCTCGCCGAGGAAGGCGAACGGAACGACCTCGAGCACGGTTGTGAGCGGGAGCGACATGAAATGAATTCGCGCGGGGGAGAAAGCATATCCCGGTCGGTCGGGCGAATCAAGCGGCCAAAATCCGGGGCCGAGGTGGCGAGGAGCGTGACCACCGTCACGTCCGCCGGTGGACTCGTTAGGCGCGCCCGGAGGCCCGGTCCGTTCGCGATTCCCTCGGTTGCGCTGGACGACGGACGACCGATCGGCGACATTCCGTCTCCACCATGAGCTCCGATCTCCTCGCCGCCGTCCGACTGGTCGCCGTGGGCTCCTCCAACCCGGTGAAGATCGGCGCCACCCGCGCCGTCATCACCCGGGTGGCGCCCGCGGCGCGCGTCGAAGGGGTGTCGGTGTCGTCGACCGTGCGCGATCAGCCGTGGGGCGATGATGAGACGATCCGCGGCGCCCGCTCCCGCGCCGCCGCCGCACGCCAGGCGATCGCCGCCGACCTCGGCGTCGGCATCGAGGGGGGAGTCGTCGAGGATGCGGACGGCCTTCGAACCTGCGCCTGGGCGGTAGTCGTCGGCTCGGAGGATCGCGAGGGCAGGGGCGGCTCGCTCGCGATGCCCCTGCCACCAGTCGTCGCCGACCTCGTGCGCGGCGGCCTCGAGCTCGGTCACGCGATGGACGAGGTGGCCGGTACGCAGAACGTGAAGCAGGCGCAGGGAGCGGTGGGACTCCTCACGCTCGGGCTGATCGACCGGCAACGCGCGTACGAAGCGCTGATCACGTACGCCCTGGCTCCCTTTCTCGTCCCCGAGTACTGGGTGGGAACAGGCGCTCGAGCTGCTCCTGCGGGGTTCGCACGTCGAGCACCTTGAGCACCTCGAGCACGTCGAGCACCTCGAGCCTTCACACGAACATGCCTCCAAAAGCCCCCTTCGTCATCTCCGAGTACGTCCGCTGGGGCGACATCGATCTCGCCGGCATCATCTGCTACGGAGCGTACATTCGTTTCTTCGAGCTGGCGGAGACCGAGATCTTCCGCGCCGCGGGACTCCCGTTCAAGGAGATGTTCGACCGCTACGACATGTGGCTGCCGCGGAAGATCATGCACACCGAGTTCTTTTCGCCCGCGGTTCTCGATGAGCGGCTGAAGGTCATCACGTACTTCAGCCGCATCGGGACCACGTCGCTCACGATCAACTTCGACGTGATGAGCGCCGAGGGAGTGCTCCATGCGACCGCGCACCAGGTGCTCGTGTGCGTCGCCCGCTCGACGTTCGCCAAGAAAGCCCTCCCGGCCGAGGTCACGAGTGCCCTTCAGCGGTTCGTGATGGCGCCGGAAGACGCCAGGAAAGCGGCGTAAACATCCTTCAAGGATCGCGGAATGCGGATTTCGGATTGTGGGAGCGTGGTCGGCATCGTGTTGGTGGCGGCGGGGTGCGCAGCGGCTGGGCCGCGGTCGGAGGCGCCCGCGGTCACACCAGCCGTGACAGGTGCGGCGCCGTCGCGGCCGCGTCCCTACCCGGTCTTCGAGACGCGTGACTTCGCGCGCGCCGTCGAGCGCGGAACGCGAACGCGAACCGGGCGCCCGGGGCCAAACTACTGGCAGCAGTACGCCACCTACCGCCTCGAAGCCACGTACGATCCCGCCACCAAACGCCTGACCGGGCGCGGCACCATGCGGTACGAGAACCGCTCTCCGGACACGCTCGCCAACGTCTTTTTGCATCTCTATCCGAACCTCTTCGCCCCCAACGCGATTCGGAACGAGGAGGTGCCGGTGACCGGCGGCGTGGAGCTGCGACGCGTCGCGATCGATGGCCGTGCCGTGGGCGTGGCGCCTAACGAAACCGCGACCGGGTACGAGGTGTCATCCACGATCCTCCGCGTTCGCCCGCCCGCGCGTATCGCGCCGGCCGCCTCGGTGGAGCTTGAGATCGAGTGGCAGTACACGATTCCGCCGGACGGCGCGCCGCGCGGGGGTGAAGATGGCGAGATCGCGTACATCGCCTACTGGTATCCTCAATTCGCGGTCTACGATGACGTCGCGCGTCGCTGGCAGACGGACCCGTACATGGGCAACGCCGAGTTCTACATGGGCTATGGCGATTACGACGTTTCGATCACCGTTCCGGAGGGGTGGCTGGTCACCGCCACCGGATCGCTCGCCAACGCCGCCGACGTCCTGAGCGCGCAAACGCGGGCGCGCCTCGATTCAGCCGGGCGCTCGCGGGCCATTACGCACGTAGTGGGCGAGGCGGACCGTGGGGCCGGGAAGGCGACGGCACGCGGGCGCGACGGAAAGCTCACCTGGCGCTTCCGCGCCACGAACGTCCGGGATTTCGCCTTCGGGACGTCGGACGACTATCTGTGGGACGCGACGGTGGCGGTCGTCGGCGATGCGACCGGGGACGGCCGCGCCGACACATCCGCCATTCACACCTTCTGGCGGCCGGCGCGACGCGCCTGGGCGTGGGACCAGTCGGCGCGTTATGCTCAGCACTCCGTCGAGTTCCTGTCCCGCTACCTCTGGCCCTACCCCTACCCGCACATGACGGCGGTGGATGGCGTGGTGTCGTGCAGCGGGATGGAGTATCCGATGATGACGTGCATCGGCGGGCGGCGCGACACCCTGGCGCTCTACTCGGTGACGGTGCACGAGATCGCCCACATGTGGTTCCCGATGCAGGTGGGCTCGGATGAGAAGCGATTCTCCTGGCAGGACGAGGGGCTCACGCGCTTCAACCAGGCGCAGGGGATGCAGGAGTTCTTTCCCGGCTACGATCGGGAGCGCCTCTCCCGCGACAACTACCTTGCGCTTGCCCGCGATGGCCGCGAGGTGGAGCTGATGCGTCACGGCGATCTCTATCCCGTGGGATCGCCCGCGTTCGGCATCGCCAGCTACGACAAGATGGCCATCAACCTCCGGTCGCTTCGGGCTCTCCTCGGCGACGACCTTTTTCTTCGCGCGTATCGCGAGTACGGCCGGCGGTGGATCAACAAGCACCCGACGCCGTACGACTTCTGGAACACCGTCGAGGACGTCGCGGGCCAGGACCTCGACTGGTTCTGGACCACCTGGTGGTTCGAGACGTGGACACTCGACCAGGCGGTGGGCGGCGCGCGGTCGGAGGGCGATACGCTCGTGGTGACGATCGAGGACCGCGGCCTGGCGCCGATGCCGGTGCGGCTCGCCATAACGCGCACGGACGGGCGCGTCGAGCGGCTGGAGCTTCCGGTCGAGCCGTGGCTCGCTGGCGCCCGCACGCAGACCGTCCGCGTCGCCGGCGCCGCGACCGTGCGGGCGGTGGAGATCGATCCGGAGCTGGGGTTTCCCGACGTCGATCGGGGGAATAATCGATGGGAGCATTGAAAGCGAGATTGCGGATTGCGGACTGCTGATAGGACGTCAAGAAGTCCGAAGATCGCCGGGGCTGCGCAAATGCTGAGCACTCGTGGCGCCGCTCGGACTTCCGTTCCGCGATCCGCACTCCGCACTCCGTATTGCTTTCCCTTGGCACGTTTCTCCATGTTCTCTTCAGCAACCAGAGGAGGACGTATGGGTATCCGCATTTCGTCGGCGCTCCTCGTCGCGCTGATGTCGATGCCATGCGCGCTGTCGGCGCAGGCGTCGGACGTCAGGCTGGATGAGGTCATGTCGGCCCAGGACCAGATGGCGACGGGCGTCGCCAATCTCAGCGCGGCGCAGCGCCAGAGTCTCGAGCGGTGGCTGGCCCGCTACACCGGTACGGTCGCGGCGGTCGCGCGCCGCATCGATCGCGCCCCCGCGCGCGAGACCGACATCCCGCGGGCCGATGCGCCGCGCGCGGAGCCGTCTCGTCAGGCACCGCTCCGCCAGGCGGAGCAGCCGAGCCTAACGGGTAAGCCGTGGCTGCCGCACAAGCTGCCGAATGGCGCGCAAATGCTGCGCTCCATGGATGGCTCGACGTTCGTCATGCTCGCCGACGGGACGATGTGGGAAGTGTATCTGCCGCACCGTCCGCAGGCCGAGACGTGGCGCCCGGGCGATCTCATTCAGATCCGGCAGGCGTCGGTGGTCACCGGCGACTTCGACTATCAGCTCGTGAACGGCGTCGCGCGCAGCACCGTGTCGGCGCGCTTCGCGGGATGGGTCGAGATGAAAGAGGGCGACGCGACCGAGGGTCAGGCGCCCAGGCAGTAGCGCGCCACGCCCTGCGACCCCAGCCTCGCCGCTACGAGGCTGAGGGTCGCAGCGCCCGCCCGGCGCGTCGCTCCGCGCGCTGCCCGTCGCGCAGCGCAGGCACTCCGTTCACGATCACGAGGCGGATCCCCTCCGGATAGCGGAACGGCTCCGCGAACGTCGCACGATCGACGACGGTTGCCGGGTCGAACATCACGACGTCGGCGGCGTAGCCCTCGCGCAGCATCCCGCGATCGTCGAGTCGCACGCGCGACGCCGGGAACGAGGTCATCTTCCGAACCGCCTCCTCCAGCGTCAGCGCGCGGCGCTCGCGCACATACTGCGCGAGCACCCGCGGGAAGGAGCCGAGCGAGCGGGGGTGGGGATGCCCGCGACGCGCCGGCCCCTCGATGGCGAAGGCCCCGCCGTCGCTGCACACCATCCCGAGCGGATGCGCGAGAAAGCGCTCGATGTTCTGCTCGCTCATCGCGAAGCCGACCATCCCGACGTTGCCGTTGCTCCGCTCCAGCAGCCCGACGGCGGCGTCGTACGGATCGATGCCCGACGCCTTTGCCCAGCTTCCCAGCCGCTGGCCTTCCACCCCGCGATCGGCGTCGGTCCGGACCGACGTGATTTGCACGTTGTCCCAGCCCCCGATCAGCTCCGCCTTGGCGACCGCTTCGCCGCGGATGCGCGGTGCGGTCGCTGGATCCCGCAGCCGCGCGAGAAAGCGCTCGATGCCACCGTCGCGACTCCACGGCGGAAAGAGATTCGTTAGGCCGGTCTGATACGCGACGTAGGGGTACCGGTCGAAGGCCACGTCCATCCCCCCGGCGCGCGCCTGCTCGAGGCGCTCCAGTGCGGCATCGATCTTCGGCCAGTTGCGCGGGCCCTGCGTCTTGAGGTGTGCCACCTGCAACGGGCAGCCCGCCGCGCGCGCGACCGCGATCGACTCGTCGATCGACTCGAGGAGCTGATCGTCCTCGTTCCGCATGTGCGTCGCGTACGGGAGGCGCGCGTCGGCCAGCGGCCGGCAGAGGGCGGCCAGCTCCTCGCGTGAGGCGAACGCGCCCGGCACGTATTCGAGCCCCGACGACACGCCGCACGCGCCTTGCGTCAGCGACGCCCCAACGAGCGCGTGCATCCGCATGATCTCCGCCCGCGTGGCGGGGCGGTCCGCGTTACCCACGACCACGCCGCGAATGGTGCCGAGGCCGACCATCGTGGCGAGATTCACCGCCGGAGGCAGGGCGTCCACGCCGGCGAGGAAATCGCCAATCGAATCGAACTCATGCCCCGCACGTATCGCGTGCCGAATCCGCTCGGCGGCGTCATCGTCGTGCTCGCGCGCGGGACCTCGCGAGCCGCCGTCCTGTCCCACGACGACGGTCGTGATCCCCTGGCGTACGACCGACTCGGCGCGAGGGTCGTCGAATAGCGTGCCGTCGGCGTGCGAGTGGATGTCGACGAAACCAGGGGCGACGGCGAGGCCACGCGCGTCGATCTCCTCGCTGCCGGTGCCGGTGAGCGCGCGCCCCACGGCGACGATGCGCCCGTTGAGAATCGCGACGTCACCTTCGAAGGGTGTGCCACCCGACCCGTCGACGATGGTGCCGTTGCGCAGCACGAGATCCCATCGCGTGCGGCCAGGCAGCGCGGCGGCGCCGCCGCATCCAAGCGCGGCCAGCGCGGCACCCGCTGTGGCGAGGAAGTCGCGCCGACGCATCGGCGGCGCGGTCACGGCGCCGCGGTCACGGCGCCGCGCCGACGAGCAGGGGCGAAACCTCCTCACTCACCTCGAGCGCGTCCTCGTGATAGGAGAGCCATCCCGTGGTCTCCTCGACGACGAGCTCGACCTGGGTGCCCAGCGGGAGGGTGAGGTTCGGCACCTCGTGTCCGGCCGGGAAATCCATGAGAACGGGCACGTTCAGGTCGGCAACGAGATCGAGCAGAAAATCCTCGAACTCATCCTCCTCGGAGCGGTCGATCGAGAGCTGGCCGAAGATGATTCCGCGGACGTGACGCAGCAGCCCCGCCGCGCGCAGGTGGACGAGCCGCTCGTCGGTGACCGACATCGGATCGCGGGTCTCCTCGAGGAAGAGAATCGCGTCGCGCGTGTCCACTTCGTACGGGGTCCCGATCGTCTGCTGCACGAGCGACAGGTTTCCGCCGATGAGCCGGCCGACGGCGCGCCCGGGACGCATCGCGCGCGCCATGCCGCGGCCGATGCGAGAGGACGGGCGAGATGTCGTCAACGCTTGCAGCAGGCCCGCCATGGTGGGATCGCGCGTGCTCGGGATGAGGTCGTCCACGGTGGGACCGTGAAAGACGCGGAGCCCGGCGCGGCGCATGAGCCAGAGATGGAGCGCTGTGATGTCGGAGTAGCCGACGAAGGGCTTGGGATTCCGGCGGAAGACTTCCGGATCGAGATGCGGGAGCATGCGCACGGCGCCGTAGCCGCCGGTGCCACCGATGACGGCCTTCACACGCGGGTCGAGCCACATGCCGGTGAAGTTCTCGGCGCGGCGCTCGTCTTCGCGCCGCTGGAACCGGCGGATCTCGTTGATTTCCGGATCGAGGATCACGGGATATCCCGCGCGCTCGAGCGCTTTGACGCCGCGCATGAGCCACCCTTCGCGCGGGGAGTAGGATGGCGCGACAACGCCGATCGCGTCGCCCTGTTGAAGAGCGGGCGGGCGGACGAGCGGGGGCAAGCCGTCGGAGACTTCGGATGTCATGGGGAGGAGGGGCGGGTACAACAGGCCCTTGAATGTACCCGGGTGGGGGCGCCGAAGGGAGCAGTCAAAATGCCCGAACAGAGGCCGTCGGATGGCAGTTACGGGCTTCCTGTGGCGGTTAACTCGTCCGGGGCCTCCAGAGGGGCTGGATGGGGCGGCGAGGGGGCGAGGGGTGCGCCTAACGATTAGGCTGGGGATTCGATGGTTCGTCCGGGGGCCGTCGCGCAACGAGCCGTGACAGCGTATCACAGAGGACACAGAGACGCACACAGAGACTCACAGAGAACCCCGACTGCAAGGGCTTTCCAAAAGCTTTGGCAGTTGCAGTTCTCGGTGAGTCCCTGTGGATGTCTCTGTGTCCTCTGTGATACGCTGTCACGGCTCGTTGCGCGATTGGAGCACGGCCGGACCTCGGAGCTCTGCGACCCCCATCACAATCCGCCTCGTGCCTCAAATCCCTGTGGGAACCTCCCCCGCAGCACTAGATTCCGGGCATGTCGTCGTCCGAGACCTACTATCGCAAAGGATTCGGCCTCAAATCCGCCGTCCAGGGGACACTCGACGCCGACTATTCCGGTGGCCTCGTCGACCTCCTCCGTGAGCGCGACCGCTCGCTCACCATCCGCGACGTCACCATCCGGTTGGCTCGCGAGTTCGGCTTCTGTTACGGGGTCGAGCGCGCGGTCGAGTACGCCTATCAAGCCCGCAGCAAGTTCCCCAACCGCCGCATCTTCCTCGTCGGCGAGATCATCCACAACCCGCACGTCAACGCGAAGCTCCGCTCGATGGGAATCACTATCCTCCAGCCGGAGCACGGGTCGTTCGACTACTCGCCGGTGACGCCGCACGACGTCGTCATCCTGCCCGCGTTCGGCGTCACCATCCGTGACTTCGAGACGTTGCGCGCGGTCGGATGCGTCGTGGTCGACACGACCTGCGGGTCGGTGCTCAACGTCTGGAAGCGGGTGGAGAGCTATGCCAAGGACGGCTTTACCGCGCTCATCCACGGCAAGTACTACCACGAGGAGACGCGCGCGACCGCCTCCCAGGTGACCAAGTTCCCCGATGGGCAGTACCTCATCGTGCGCGACATGGCGGAGGCTCGCCTGGTGTGCGACTACATCGAGGGGACGCTGGATCGCGACGACCTGATGGCGCAGCTGGGAAAGGGCGCGGGGCCGGGCTTCGATCCGGAGCGGCATCTGGCGAGGATCGGCGTCGCGAACCAGACGACGATGCTCGCGCGCGAATCGCTCGCGATCGCCCAGGCGGTAAGCGATGCGATGGCGCGGGCGCACGGGGAAGCTCATCGCGCCGAGCACTTCCGATCCTTCGACACCATCTGCTCGGCCACGCAGGATCGGCAGGACGCGGTGGAGGAGCTGCTGCGCGAGCCACTCGACGCGATGCTGGTCATTGGCGGCTACAACTCGAGCAACACGATCTCACTCGCCGCGATCTGCGCGGCGAGAGTACCGACGTACCACGTGGAGGACGCGACGTGCATCGACCCGGAGCGGGGGACGGTTCGGCATTGGGACGCCGCGCGGAAAGCGGAAGTGGAGACGGCGGATTGGCTGGCTCCCTCGGGGGCGCTCCGTGTGGGGATCACCGCCGGTGCGAGCACGCCGAACAACAAGATCGGCGACGCGGTCGCGCGGGTTCTGGCGACGCGGGGGATCGGGCGGGAGGACGTCGTGTGAGGAGCGAGCGGTGAGTCGCGCGAACGTGGCGACGCCTCCCGGCATCGTCGAGCTGAGCTCCGAGAATGCCCGGGTCGCATTCGTTCCCGCCATGGGGGGACGGATCATCGCCCTCGACCTCGGCGGGCGGCAGTGGCTGACCGATGGCGATCGCGGCGGCATCACCGAGTGCTTTCCCACGGTGTCGGCGTGCACGATCTCCTCGGGAATCCCATCGCTCGGGGGACAGACGCTTCCCGCGGGGGGAGAGATCGCCGGACGCGCTCCGTCGTTCACGATGGAGACGCACGATCCCGACGAGGGTGCCGCCGCTCTTCGCGCGGTGACGGAGTGGACGGGCGAGCGCGCGCCATGGCGCTATGTGCGCGAGCTGCGCGTGATTCCGGACGCCGTCATCATGCGCTACGCGCTGACCAACGACGGCAAGGAGAAGCTGCCATTCATCTGGGCCGCCCGCGCCTCGCTCCCACTCGGCGAAGGGACAACGGTAGAGCTCCCCGACAGCTCGCGCACGCGGATCGGCGCGCAGCAGGGGATCGACCTGCTCGGCGTGAGCGCGGAGCACCGGTGGCCCAAGCTGCGCAGCGCGAAGGCGATCGTCGACTTCTCGAAGCCCGACGCCGTCGCGCGGAAGTTCTCGTGCACGCTCTTCGTCGATCTCGCGTCGGGTCGCGCGTCGGTGACGGAAGGTCCTCACCGGCTCCACGTGGAGTTCGACCCGTCGCGCCTTCCGCATTTCGAGGTGAGCGTCGACCGGCGCGGCTGGGCTCCCTTCGGCGGCGGCCCGAACGCCTCGTCGCTGGTGATCGCACCGCGCATGGGCGTCCCCGATTCTCTCAGTGAGGCGTTAGGCGCCTGGAACGGTGCGCAGTGGGTCGCGCCCGGGGAGACGCGGGAGTGGGAAGTGGTTTTTCGGGGGGAGAGACTCAAGTAGGGGCGGGTCGGCGCTAGTCTATAATGCTCCCGAACGGCTTGATCTGCTCCTCGATGACCCGACGGTCGCCGGCGATGACGATCGTCATCGTGTCGTCCTTCAGGTACTCGCGCGCGATGCGCTGCACATCGGCGGGGGTCACCGCGTAGATCTTCCGCACCAGGTCGCGCAGGTAGCTCTCGCCAAGGCCGTGCAGCCCGGTGAACTGCAGCTGGTTGATGATGCCGTTCCGCGAGGAGTTCTGGAGGACGAAGATCCCGGCCAGATACTTCTGAATCGACTCGAGCTCCCGCGCCGATGGCGGCTCGGACTGCAGCCGGTCGATCTCGAAGAAGATCTCCTTCAGCGACGCGCCCGTCACGTTCGTCGTGACGTCGGCGATCTCGGCCCAGTACGCGCTCTTGAGCAACGGGCTGATCGTGCTGAACGGCGAGTACGCATAGCCCTTCTGCTCGCGGATGTTGCTGGTGATGCGCGAGCCGAAGGAGCCGCCGAGGATGGCGTCGGTGACGCGGAGCGCGACGTAGTCGGGGTGCGAGGGATCGACTACGGGCAGGCCGAGGTAGATCGTGCTCTGCACGGCGCCCGGACGATCGACGACGTGAATCACGCGCGACGTTTTCGGCGTCGGCGCGTGGAACACCGGCTCCGTGCCCGCCTGCCAGTCGCCCAGGCTCTCGCGGACGGCGGCTTCCATCGCCGCTGCGTCGAAGCGGCCGACGACGTAGAAGTGTGCCCGACGGGCGCCGTAGTTGGCAGCGTGAAAGGCCTTCACCTGATCGACGGTGTAGCCCTGCACCTGGGATTCCGTCGGGAACATCCGCCCGTACGGGTGATTCGGATAGATCACCGAGAGGAACTTCTCGGGCGCGAGCTGCTTCTGGTCGCTCTTGGCGACGGTGATCTGGCGCAGCCGATTCGCCTTGAGTCGCGCGAGCTCGGTGTCGGGGAACTTCGGATTCCGCGCGATGTCGGCGACGAGACGCACCATGCTCGGGCCGAACTCCGAGAGCACGTCGGCGCCGATGAAGCTCTCATTCATCCCGACGTTGAACGCGACCGCCCCACCGTACTGCGCCGCCTCCTCGGCGATCTTCTGCGCGCTGCGGGTCGTGGTTCCCTCGAGCATGAGGTCGCGGGTGAGGTCGGAGAGCCACGTCGTTTCCGCGGTCTCATCGACGTTCCCACTCTGGATCACGAGCCGGACGGCGACCTTCGGCGTGATGCCGTACGGAGCCATCGTGACGTCGAGGCCGTTCGGCAGGGAGAACGTGCGGACTGCCGCGAGGGCAAAGTCCTTTGGCGCGCCCGGCGTGGGCGGCGTCTCGCGCGGTGCCTGGGCGAGCGCGGGAGCCGCAGCCAGCGCGAGCGTCGTCAGGGCAAGAAATGGCGTCACCCGCTTCATGGCGTCGGCTTCCTTGGCTCGATGGTGAGAATGGTACGGTTGGTGGGCCGCAGGTATTCCTGCGCGGTTCGCATGATCAGCTCGGGCGTGACCTTCTCGAACTCGGCCTCGAGACGGTTGATGCGCGCGGGATCGGAATCGAACAGCGCGAAGACGGCCAGCAAGTCGGCGCGACCGAAGCCGCCGAGGGCCTCGAGGTAGGAATAGAAGTTGGAGCGGACCTTGGTGCGAGCGCGCTCGACCGTCGCCGCATCCACCGGCTTCGTCCGCAGCTCCTCGATGACGCCATCGATCGCCGCGAGGATGGAATCGGCCGGCTTGTCGGCGTCGTGAATGAGCGACGTCGTCATGAGCATCGGCCCGTCGTAGTTGAACATGTTGCCGAGCCCGAAGTTGATGCCGCCGTTCACGCCGCCGGTGTAGCCGCGACGCTGCACGAGCTCCTGCCAGAGACGGCTATCGCGACCCTGGAGCAGGATCTGCTCGATGAGCCCCATCGCGTAATACTCCGGCGTATTCCGCGGTGGCATGTGATAGGCAAACCCGAGCGCGGGGCGCTGCGCGAGCCGATCCTCCTTGCTCTGCCGCTTTTCGGCGGTCTGGCGCGGCTCGGCGATGTCGGGCTTGGCGGCGAGCGCCACGCGTGGAATGCCGGCGAAATACTTCTGAATCCACGCCTTCGTCTGCGCGGGATCGTAGTCGCCGACCACGACCAGCACGGCGTTGTTCGGCGCGTAGTACTGCTTGAAGAAGCTCTGGACGTCGGCGAGCGTGGCCGCGTCGAGGTGCTCGAGGTCGCCGTAGAAGTTGTGCGCGTTGTACCAGTTGGTGTTCGCGATCTGCGGCATGTCCAGCCAGGGGAAGCCCCCGTACGGCTGGTTGAGCACGTTCACCTTGACCTCGTTCTTCACCACGCCCTGCTGGTTGGTGAGGTTCTCCTGCGTGATCGCCAACCCGCGCATGCGATCGGCCTCGGCCCACAGCATCGTCTCGAGCGTGTGCGAGGGCACGACCTCGAAGTAGTTCGTGTAGTCGAAGCGCGTCGAGCCGTTGAGCACGCCGCCGTTCGACTGCACGAGCTTGATGAACTCCATCTTGCCGAGGTTGTTCGAGCCCTGGAACATCATGTGCTCGAACAGGTGCGCGAAGCCGGTGCGATCGCGCGGCTCGATGCGGAAGCCGATGTTGTAGTACACGGCTACGGCAGCCACCGGCGAGGTGGCGTCACGCGACAGCACGACCTTCAGGCCGTTCGGCAGCGTGTCATAGTCGACCGGGATGGAGAAGCGCGCCGCGGGAGCGGGCGCCGCTCGCGCTGGCGTGGGCGCGCTCGCCGGCGCGCTCGTGCCGCCGCTGGCACATGCGGCGACAGTGAGGGCGACGGCCAGCGGCGCGAGAAGACGTGGAATTGCCATTGGGGCTCCAAGCTTGGAAGGAGAACGAGGAACGAGGACCGAGGAAGCGCCCAGGAAGGACAAACGGACCGGCGGGGAAGGATGTATAATCCACTTCCTCGGTCCTCGTTCCTCGTTCCTCAGTCGGCCCTTGACGATACGACGATGCCACACGTAGCCAAGACCTCTTACATCATACTTACATCGCTCGCCGTACTGGCGTCGACGGCCCCGGCACAGCAAGCGTCGCGCGCCCTCACGTTCGAGGATTTCGCCGCGGTGCGGCACGTGTCCGATCCGCAGATCTCGCCCGATGGGCGGTCGATCCTGTACGCGCTGCGAACGACCGACGTCGAGGCGAACCGCCGGGTGACCCATACGATGCTCGCGCCCGTTGCCGGAGCGGGAAGCGCGCGACGTTTCCCGAACGACACGACGCGCGCGACCGAAGCACGGTGGTCGCCGGACGGGTCGCGTGTCGCGTACGTCGCCGGGGGACAGCTCTGGGTGTCGGACGCGCGCGGGGGCAACGCGCGTCGAGTCACGGATCTGGCGGGCGGTGCGAGCGGCCTCATGTGGGCACCGACGGGAACGCACCTCGCTTTCGTCTCGACGGTGACGCCGGGATGTGCGGACGACGCGTGCAATCGGGCGGCGGAGAAGGCGCGGGAGCAGAACAAGGTGAAGGCGTACGTCGCGGACCGTCTGCTGTATCGCCACTGGACTGCGTGGGACACGGGGACACGCTCACACCTGTTCGTCGTCAACGTCGACGGCACCGGGCTGCGCGACCTCACCGCCGGGGCGCGCTACGACGTTCCGGTACCGCCGTTCGGCGGAAGCGAGCAATACGCGTGGTCGCCAGACGGTCGCGAGCTCGCGTACACGGCGAAGGAAGCGACGCGCGACGAGGCGTGGTCCACCGACGTGAACGTGTACGTCGTGCCGATCACCGGCGGCGCCCCGCGCGTGATCACCGCGGCGAACAAGGGCGCCGATCAGAACCCGGTGTACACGCCCAACGGACTCTTCATCGCCTACGCGTCACAGGAGCGTGCCGGCTTCGAGTCCGATCGCTGGCGCCTGATGTTCTACCACCGCCACACCGGTGAGTCTCGGGAGGCGCTCACCGGATGGGACCGCAGCGCCGAGGGCTACTTCTTTTCCGCCGACAATCGCACGCTGTTCGTCGTGACGCAGGATCACGGCCGGGACAAGCTGTTTCGCTTTCGGATGGACGGCATGGGTGGCCCCAAAGCGGAGCTGCTCATTGGTGACCAGAACAACACGCAGTTCACGATCTCGAAGACCGGAAACGTGATCGCCTGGGTGCGCGACGCCGCGCATCGCCCCCATGAAGTCTGGACGGCCACGATTGGCGATCGCGGCGTCATCGGTACGCGACGACTCACTCACCATAACGACTCGCTGATCGCGCGGGTGCGCCTGCATCCGCTCGACGAGATGTGGTCGCGCGGCGCGCTCGGCGACAGCGTGCACAGCTTCGTGCTCCGCCCACCGCAGTGGGAGGCGGGGAAGAAGTTCCCGACGCTGTTGTTGATCCATGGCGGTCCGCAGGGAGCCTGGCTCGACACGTGGCATTCCCGCTGGAACTACCAGATGCTGGCGGCGCCGGGCTACGGCCTGGTGATCGTTAACCCGCGGGGCTCGACCGGATACGGGCAGGCGTTCCTCGATTCGGTCACGAAGAACTGGGGCGACGAGGTGTACGCGGACCTCATGCACGCGCTCGATGCCGCCCTCGCGCGCAACGCGTGGATGGACTCGACACGACTCGGTGCCACCGGAGGCTCGTACGGCGGCTACATGACGAACTGGATTGCCGGCCACACCGATCGCTTCGATGCGCTGGTGACGCACGCGGGTGTGTTCAATCTCGAGGCGATGTACGGCGCGACCGAGGAGCTGTGGTTCACCGAATGGGAGTTCGGGGGTCCGTGGTGGGATTCGACGGCGATGGCCACGCAGTACCGGCGCTACTCGCCGCACCTGTTCGTGAAGAACTTCAAGACACCGATGCTCGTGATCCACGGCGAGCTCGACTACCGCGTGCCGTACACCGAGGGTCTATCCCTCTTCACCGCGCTCCAGCGCCAGGGTGTGCCGAGCCGCCTGCTCGTGTACCCCGACGAGGGTCACTGGATTCTCAAGCCGCAGAATCAGCGGCTCTGGTGGAGCGAGGTGCAGGGGTGGTTTGGGAGGTACTTGAAGGGAGGGGCAGTGCCGTGAGGCCAAAGGGGTCGAAGGGATCGAAGGGGTCGAGGGGATCGACGGGGGTGGAAAGGCGCGGCGGCTGCTTCGCAGCCAGCCGCGCTCATCAGATGAGC
>JAICNG010000133.1 GCA_025931335.1 Gemmatimonadaceae bacterium
CTCGTCTTCACGCGCACCAAGCATCGCGCGAACCGGCTGTGGGAGTTCCTCGGCAAGCAGGGGCTCGCCGTCGCACGTATCCACGGCAACCGTTCGCAGGGGCAGCGCACCGAGGCGCTCGACGGATTCAAGAACGGCCGTTATCGCGTACTGGTCGCCACCGACATCGCCGCGCGCGGCATCGACGTGGAGGCGTTGGGCCATGTCGTCAACTTCGACGTTCCCGCCGCACCGGAGGATTACATCCACCGGGTGGGGCGCACGGCGCGCGCCGAGCTCACCGGCGAGGCCTTCACCCTTGCCGCCCCCGATGAAGCCGACGAGCTGCGCGCCATCGAGCGCGCCATCGGCAAGCCGCTGCTTCGCGTGACCCTTCCCGACTTCGACTATGCCGCCAAGGCGTCGCAGCAGCTCGAGGTGCCGCGGGGCGAGCGGATCGCGCAGATCCGCGCGCGCCGGGCCGAGGAGCGCGCACGGGCGAAGGCGAAGGCGGAGCGTGCCGCGGCGCCGCCGCCGCCGCCGGCGTCACCTCGTCGCAGCCGTCGCCGGCGTCGGCCGCGTTAGGTTCCGCGAAGAGAACGAACGACCACCGGGTCCTTTCGCTTGACGCTGAACCGCGACGCGAAATCGCCCTGGTTCACCGAGAACGACAGCAGACCGCGCGAGTGCACCAGGGCGAGCGCCTGGCCCTGGGGAACGTCGGTGAACGTGTTGCGCCAGGGGAGCCGCAGCGTGCGCGCGCCGAGTCGCACCTCGAGCGAGTCGCCACTGCGTGCGGGGAGTGAGTCGAGCAGCGCCGCGGGAATGTCGGTCACCACGTTCCCGAAGGGATCCTCGATGTAGCGGACGCTCCCTTCGATCCGGCCGTCGGCGATTCGCGCCGGACGCACGTCGAGGCGCATGGGCACGATCGGTGGGCCGAGCGAATCGAGCGGCGTTCCCGCCGCGAGGTGTGCGGCGACGGGCGCGAACAGGTCGCGGCCGTGGAAGGTGAACGAGGTCTGCCCCGGGCGGAAATAGCGCGTCTCGCGCAGCTCGACGGCGCGCTCGACGCCTTCTGTCTGCATGACGAGCGTGAACAGGCCGTTGTCGGGGCCGACGAGGATGTGGCCACGGCTCGTCAGAATGGCGACGGCCTTCCGCTCGCTGCCCACGCCGGGATCGACGACGGCGACGGCCACCGTTCCCTCGGGATAGAAGGGCAGCGCCTGCTCGATCACTTCACCAGCGGTCTCGATGTCGTACGGCGGGACGTCGTGGGTGAGGTCGACGATGCGCAGGGCGGGCGCGATCTCCCACATCACGCCCTTGCAGGCCGCGACCGCGCCGTCGCGGACGCCGAAGTCGGTCAAGAAGAGAACGGTTGCCGGCTCGCGACGCGCGGCCTCGGGCGCGCAGGCGACACCGACCAGCGCCCCGAGCAACGCGAGCGCGCGCACGACGGGGCTCAATGGGTGCCCGCGCGCATCTCCTCGAGCGCAAGCTGCATGTACATGAACGCGGCCGCCTCGTCAGGCATCGGCTGCTGCCCGAAGGAGTTGAGCCAGGCGGTGATACGAGCGTCCACCGGAGCGATCGCCTGCTCCAGCTCCGCCCGCTCGGCGGCCGTCGCCCGATCGACCGCGGCGTTGCGGTCGACGTCGTCACCGATGCCCCACCGCTGCGCGAGCGGCACGAGGTGCCTCAAGTCGGCCGGGACGTTCTCGGCGTTCAGCGTGCCGGTGGCACCGGTCGTCGTCGCCGAGCCGGGCTGCGGGGTGTCGTCCGACATCGAGCTGCACGCGACGACGGCGACGAGTAGCGCGAGACGGAGCGCCGAAGGCGCGATGGCGGTAAGTGTGATCACTCTGGTGTCCCCCTGAGCGCGGCCGGCGGCGGCCACCGCGGCGGCGCGAGCTCCTCGTTCCAGCGCTGCCATGCGTCGCCGAGCTCCTTGACCTTTTCGGGATGAGCTGCCGCGAGATTTGTCCCCTCGCCGATGTCGTCTTTCAAGTTGTACAGCTCGGCCCCGGAAAGATCCGACATCGCCGAGGTGTCCATGGGCATGCGCCGCTCGGGCACCCTCACCAGCTTCCAGTCCCCTTTGCGAATCGCCATCATGGCGCCCGATCGCCAGTAGAGCGCCTCGTGAGGCGCGTCGGCCGCCGTGCCCCGGAGGAAGGGAAGCAGGTTTACCCCATCGAGCCGCCATTCGGGCTGAAGCGCGATCCCCGCCGCGGCCGCCGCGGTCGGCAACACGTCGAGCTGGATGATCGGTCGAGCGTCGGCCTTCCCCGCGGGGAGATTCCCCGTCCAGCGAATGACGAACGGCACGCGAATGCCCCCCTCGAGCGTCTGCCCCTTCGACCCGCGCAATGGGCCATTGCTCGACCCGTTGATGCCGCCGGCCGTTGTCGGGCCGCCGTTGTCGCTAAAAAAGAAAACGAGCGTGTGCTCGTCGAGATTCGCCGTGCGAAGCGCGGCAAGCGTTCGACCGATGCCATCGTCCATGGCCGAGAGCATCGCCGCGTAGGTGCGTCGCTGGCGATCGCCGATGTGAGCGAATCGGGCCAGGTACTTCTCGGTCGCCTGCATCGGAACGTGCACGGCGTTGAATGCGAGGTAGAGGAAGAAGGGCTCCGCCTTCTGCCGATTGATGAACTCCACCGCGCGATCGGCGAGCGCGTCCGTCAGGTAGGACATCTCGGCCACGCGGGCACGGCCATCGAACACCGGGTTCGGGCTCGCGACCATCGGGTTCATGTACGAGTGGGACCCGGCGAGGAATCCGAAGAACTCGTCGAAGCCGCGCTCCATCGGATGAAACTGGGGCGCGAACCCAAGATGCCATTTGCCGAACAGCGCCGTTCGATATCCGGCGGCCTTGAGACGGTCGGCGATGGTGCGCTCCTCGACCGCCAGCCCGAAATCGCTATCCCTGGCAACCATCCCGATGTTGAACTCGTGCCCGAAGCGTTCCTGGTATCGGCCCGTGAGCAGTCCCGCCCGCGTGGGGCTACACACTGGCGCGCTGACGTAGGCGTCGGTGAACCGGACCCCCGCTCTTGCCAGCGCGTCGATGTTCGGTGTCGGGATGTCCGTGCCGCCATAGGCGCCGATGTCGCCATAGCCCATGTCATCGGCGACGATGACGACGATGTTCGGCCGGCGTGTCTGCGCCTCGGCGACGCCACCGAGCGCCAACGCCAACGTGGCGGCAGCGACCGAAATGCGTCGTAGTCGGGTCATGATGGTGAGGATCGAAGGTACCTGCCGTCAGCGAGTGTCCGCCACCACCGCATCCGCCTCGATCTCGACGAGCCACTCCGGATCGATGAACCGGGTCACCTGCATGATGGTGTTCGCCGGACGGATATCGCGGAAGGCCTCCCCATGTGCACGCGCGACTGCCTCCCAATCCTCGATCCGCGTCAGCAGGATGCGCGTGCGGACGACATCGGCCATCGTGGCTCCGGCCGACTCGAGCGCGCGCTGGATGATCTCGAGGCAGCGCCGCGCCTGCGCCCCCGCGTCCCCCACGGCCACCGTCCGTCCGTCGGGGCCGAGTGGCGCGGTGCCCGATACGACGAGGAGGGGACCCGCGCGGACGGCGCGCGAGATCCCCACCCGTGGCTCGTACGGGCTGCCTGACGAGACGAGGTGATGATCCGATGACACTGTCCGCCGTCAGGTCACTTCCCTGGGCCGGCCGCCTCTCTGGCGGTTGGGAACGGCGGGCTGGGGTACGAGCCGATCTTGTCGGGCGTGTATGCGCTGGCCCAGAAGTCCGGTGGTCCCTCGCTGTCCATGACGCGGTTCTTCACCGGCTTCACGCCGCGCTTGAGGTACGCCGCGATGTCCCACAGCTCCTGATCGGTCATGTGCCGGAACGCCGGCCACGGCATGGGCGGCGCGAGGTACTTCGGATGCGCTGGGAAGTTGCCCTGGCCCGGCGTCATCGAGGTGATCGCGACGTCGGGCGTCTCGCCTGGCCGCAAGCCGTATCGGATAGCGTTGAAGATCTGGCGCTCGGTGAACCGCCCCAGCCCCGTCATGTTGTCGGGGGTGAGATTGCGCGGGCGCGTTTTGAACGGACCCATCTTGAACTCGAGCGTCGAGTCCATCATCCCCGCCAGCCATCCCTCGGCGGCAGGATTTCCTCCGCCGCCATGGCAGTCGCCGCAGGCGTGGTGGATCACCAGCGTCCGCCCGCGAAGTATCTGCTCATCGGTCGACAGGCTCGCGCTGGCGTCGGTGACGCCGAGGTTCACGATGACGGAACCGGCGACCGCTGCCACGACGACCGCACCCAGCAACATCCCAGCCGACCTGCTCAACGCGTGCAGCGATCCCACGGGACCCTCCTTTCTCGATAGACGATGCCCTGACGACTGATGGCCTTCAGTGCCCCTTCGTGGTCCTCGCGACTGCGTTCCCGTCATCACGCACCTCGAGGATGCCCATCATCCCGTGATCCTCGTGGTCGAGGATGTGGCAGTGGAACATCCACTTTCCAGGGTAGCTCGCGTAGCGGACGATGAAGCGCGCGGTGCCGTGCCTGGGCACGTTCACAACATCCTTCCAGCTACGGAACGGCTCGGGCACGCCATCGCGATCGAGGAGCTGGAACTGGAACCCATGCAGGTGAAATGGGTGGTCCATGCCGACGAGATTCTCGATCTCCCAGATCTCTGTCGCGTCGAGCGTCGCGCCGACGTCCACGCGCGCGGGGTCCATCATCTGCCCGTTGATCATCCCCTGGGTGAGCACCATGAGTCGCTTCGCCGTCGCGTGCGCGGTGTCGAGCGCGGGAATGCGGCGGAGCACGGCGGGGAGTGGCGCCGCCGTCATCGGCGGCTGCGACGCGTACTGCACCGTGAGCAGCTCGCGCGTCTCGTTCCAGGTGCGCGGGCGCGTTTGCGGGATGTAACGATCGTAAGGCAATGCCTGGAGCACGGCCCGATCGCCCGGCGCCCCCGTACCTCTCACGAGCAACTCGACGCGCTCGGCGTTGGCGACGGTGATCTCATCCACCTCCACCGGCCGCTCGAACAGCCCGCCGTCGCTGCCGACATGCAGCAGCGTGTGCCCGGGGAGCGCGAGTCGGTAGACGCGAGCCGCCGACGCGTTGATCACGCGCCAGCGCTGCACCTCTCCGGCGCGGATGATGATCGTCGGCATCACGGCGCCGTTCACGAAGATGACGTCGCCCTCGCGCCCGTTTTCCCGATCGATGATGCCCTCCGGAGAGAGCGAGGCGGGGAGATCGATCGAGCCGTCCGGCGCGAAGCGATTGTCGGAGATCACGATCACCTTCTCGGGGAGCGACCGAAGCGGATCGTCAGCCGCGCGCACGATGATCACGCCGTACAGCCCCTTCGCGATCTGGTAGCCGGTGCGGTGGTGCGGATGCGGATGGTACCAGTAAGTCCCGGCGGTACCGGGACGGATGGTGAACACGTAGTCGTACTGCTCGCCGGGCTCCACCGGATGGAACGGGCTGCCGTCGGACGTGAACGGCAGATGCAGGCCGTGCCAGTGGACCGTGGTCGGCTCGGGGAGGTTGTTCCGGAAGTGGACGATCACCCGATCGCCTTCGCGAAACTCGAGCGTGGGCCCAGGGAACTGCCCGTTGTAGACGAACATGTCGGTCGGGGCACCCGCGATGAGCGACAGCTGTGCGGGGGCCGCGGTCAGGGTGATTTCGACGGGTCGCTGGGCGAAGGCGGGGAGCGCCCAGAGGGAGGCCAACGCGACAAGCACAGGCCACGCGCGGGACGGCGTCGTCCGGCGACGGAGGATCATTTGTGGAATCTCCGAGGAGAGCACGCGGGCGAGAGGGCGCCGCGAGCGACTCGTCAGGCAGCGACAGCGTGGTGCCGGACGCACCGGTGCGTTCGGCGGAGGCAAACATGGCGAATCCCGGGGGCTTCGGAAAGAGCCGATTCCGGGCGGAGCGGCTGGCGCTCGTCCGGCGTGATGGCGGGGAGATCACCGTTGCGGTCGGCGCCGCAGCCCGTAGCTTAGCCGGCACCGGCGCGGGCTCGCGCCGGCTCTCCTGGAAATCCCTCCGACGGTGGCGTTCCCCGTCAACTGGAGGCGCACGCGATCCTTGCCCGTTCTCGCCACGAGGTGCTCATGAGTACGCGAAGCCTGTTTCGCGCGGTCACGCTGATCGCGTCCCTGGGGCTGCTCGCCAGCGGCCTCGCCAGCGCGCAGGCGCAGGCGACGATCAGCGGTCGTGTCACCGACGCTACCAGCGGCGAGCCGATCGCCGCCGCCCAGGTGAGCGTCGTCGGAACGGCGCTCGGTACGGGAACCAATAGTGAGGGGCGGTACACGATCCGCGGCGCTCGTCCGGGCAGCCTCGAGCTGCGCGTGCTGCGCGTTGGGTACAGCGAGCAGAAGCAGTCGGTCACCGCGGCGGCCGGCCGACGGGGAGCTGGCACAAGGGTGGAACTTACGGAAGCGATGTGACCGTGCCCGTGCCTCAGGCCGAGCTGAACAATCCGAACGTGCAGCAGTCCTGTATGAACCGGAATGCGTAGATGGGTGGTGGCGGCCGCCGTCCTGGCCGCAAGCGGTCGAGGCGCGCCAGCGCAGGGACCTGACGAGGTCCCGGCGCTGGCGCGCCGGGTCGAGATTCGGCGCACCGCGTTCGGCGTACCCCACATCAAGGCGGAAGACCTGCGCGCCGCCGCGTACGCGCTCGCCTGGGTTCAGCTCGAGGACCACGGCCCGCGCGTCGCGATCGGGCTGCTGCGCGCGCGCGGCGAGATGGGGCGCTGGTTCGGCCGCGACAGCATGGAGAGCGACTTCGGCGCGCAGCGTGAGTACGCGATCGCCGTCGAGCGCTATGCGTCCGTCGATCAGCCCACGCGCGAGGTCTACGAAGGGTTTGCCGCCGGGGTCAATCGCTACATCGAGCTGCACCCGGAGGAGTTTCCCGCGGGCTTCGCGCCGAGGTTCACCGGCTACGATGTCGCGGCGCGCGACGTGAATTCCGCATCGCCGGGGCAGGCCCGCCGCTTTCTCGCGCGGCTCCAGCCTCAGCGGCAGCAGCGCGGGCAGGGCCAGCCGGGAGACGTCGCTCCCTCGTCGAGCGAGGGTGATGACGTCATCGAGGAAGGGTCGAACGCGTGGGCGTTCGCGCCCGGTCGCACGAAGTCGGGGCGCGCGATCCTCCTTCGCAATCCACACCTCTCCTGGACCGCCGGCTACTACGAGGCGCACGTCACCGTCCCGGGCGTGCTCGACTTCTACGGGGACTTCCGCATCGGCGGCCCCTTCGGCGTGATCGGGGGATTCAATCGTCACCTTGGCTGGGCGACGACGAACAACGCCCCCGATCTCGACGAGATCTACGCCCTCGACGTCGACCCGGCTGTGCCCGATCGCTTTCTGTTCAACGGGACGTCGCTCCCCGTGCAGCGGGAGCTGGTGACGGTCGCGTTCCGCAATGGAC
>JAICNG010000003.1 GCA_025931335.1 Gemmatimonadaceae bacterium
CAGGTGGCGAAGCGCATCGAGTACACGGTGAAGTCGAACTGGAAGCTCGTGCTCCAGAACTACAACGAGTGTCTGCACTGCCCGACCATTCACCCGCAGCTCTCACGGGTGCTGCCGTACACGAGCGGCGCCAACGACCTGACGTCGGGCCCCTTCCTCGGCGGTTTCATGGAGATCGCCCCGCCTCACGCGAGCGCGACCATGAGCGGACGCTCGTGCGGGCTGCCGATCGGGTCCCTGCCTGACGAGGACCAGCGGCGGGCCTACTACTACAGCCTTTTCCCGTCGATGATGCTGAGCATCCACCCCGACTACGTCGTGTATTACATGGTGTGGCCGCGGTCGGCGGGGGAGACGCGGATCATCTCGGAATGGATGTTCCACCCCGACACGATCGCACGGGCCGACTTCGACCCGTCCGACGCGGTGGAATTCTGGGACGTGACGAACACGCAGGACTGGCACATCTGCGAGCTGAGCCACGCGGGGATCGCGTCGAGGGCGTACGTCCCGGGCCCGTACTCGCCGAGGGAGAGCGTACCGGCGGCGTGGGATCGGGAGTACCTGGCTCGGATGGGCGGGGACGGGGGGCCGAGGGGCTGATACAGGGGCAACACCCGAAGACGTCAGGGATCAGACGTCAGATTTCAGTTGTCAGAAACCGCAACGGCTTGAGCGGCCGAAGCCTCTGACACCTGAAACCTGACGTCTGATCCCTGACGTCTTCGGGTGTTGCCTTCTCGCTCGCGCCCCCCCGGACCACGCGCTATACTTTTGAGCCCCCCACGAAGGAGTGCAACGATGCACTACCGTCTCGTCGCTCTGCTCGCGCTGCTTGCGGTTCCAGGGCTGTCGCCGGTTGACGCTCAGACTCCCGCCCGACGTCCCAGCACGCAGGGCATACCCGAGATCAAGTACGAGAAGTTCGTCCTGCCGAACGGGCTCACCTTGCTCGTTCACGAGGATCACAAGGCGCCCATCGTCGCCGTGAACCTGTGGTATCATGTCGGCTCGAAGAACGAGAAGGTCGGCCGCACCGGCTTCGCGCACCTCTTCGAGCACCTCATGTTCAACGGGTCGGAGCACTACAACGACGACTACTTCAAGCCGCTCGAGAAGGTGGGGGCGACCGACCTCAACGGCACGACGAACTTCGATCGCACCAACTACTTCCAGAACGTCCCGACCTCCGCGCTCGATCTCGTGCTGTTCCTCGAGTCCGACCGGATGGGGCACCTGTTAGGCGCCATCGATCAGGCGCGGCTCGATGAGCAGCGCGGCGTCGTGCAGAACGAGAAGCGTCAGGGGGAGAACCAGCCCTATGGCAAGGTCTTCTCGAACATCGTCGAGAACACCTATCCGCGCGGCCACCCCTACTCGTGGTCGGTGATCGGGTCGATGGAAGATCTGAGCGCCGCCGCGCTCACGGACGTGCACGAGTGGTTCAAGGCGTACTACGGGCCAAACAACGCGGTGATCGTGATTGCCGGGGACATCGACCCCGCCACGGCGCGCCAGAAGGTCGAGAAGTACTTCGGCGCGATTCCCCCGAGCCCACCGATCGCGAAGCAGGACAAGTGGGTCGCGAAGATGACGGGGACGCACCGCGGCATGATGCAGGACCGCGTGCCGCAAGCACGGATCTACAAGGTGTGGAACGTCCCCGAGTGGGGGTCGGCCGAGGCCGACTACCTCACCCTCGTCGCCAACGTGCTGGCCAGCGGGAAGAGCTCGCGGCTGTACAAGCGGCTGGTGTATGACGATCGCATCGCGACCGACGTGCAGGCCTTCGTCTTTCAGAAGGAGATCGGGAGCCAGTTCTTCATTCAGGGGCAGGTGCAGCCGGGCGGTGATCTCGCCGCCGTCGAGCGCGCGATCGATGAAGAGCTGGCGCGGTTCATCCGCGACGGGCCGGCACCGGCCGAGCTTCAGCGAGTGAAGACGCAGTTCCGCGCGAACTTCATCCGCGGCGCGGAGCGCATTGGAGGCTTCGGGGGGAAGTCCGACGTCCTGGCGACGAACATGGTGTACGCCGGGAATCCGGACCACTACCGCACCACGCTGACGCGGGTGGCGAACGCGACGGCGGCGCAGCTCCGCACGGCCGCGCGTGACTGGCTCTCCGACGGCGTGTACGCGCTCGAGGTTCACCCGTTCCCGCAGCTCCAGGCGTCTGGGGGACAGGTCGATCGGTCGAAGCTGCCCGAGGTGGCAGCTCCACCCGCATCGCAGTTCCCGACGATCGCGACCGCCACGCTCTCGAACGGGATGAAAGTCTACCTCGCGGAGCGGAGCACCGTGCCGCTGGTGAACTTCACCCTGATGGTCGACGCGGGCTATGCCGCCGACGCCCAGGGGATTCTCGGCACGGCCAGTCTGGCGATGAACATGATGGACGAGGGCACGAGGACCCGCACGGCGCTTCAGATCAGCGACGCAATGCAGCGCTTCGGCGCGCAGCTGGGGACGGGATCCAACGTCGATGTGTCGAACGTGACCCTGTCGACGCTGAAGGAGACGATGGACTCATCGCTGGTCGTGTTCGCCGATGTCATCCTCAACCCGAGCTTCCCTCAGACGGACTTCGACCGGCTGATGAAGCTGCAGCTCGCGCAGATCCAGCGGGAGAAGGTCACTCCGGTGCAGATGGCGCTGCGCGTGTTCCCTGTCCTCGTTTATGGTGCCGGTCACGCGTACGGCATTCCGTTGACGGGGTCGGGGACGGAAGAATCGGTGTCGAGGCTGCGGCGGGACGATCTGGTCGCGTTCCATCGCACCTGGTTCAAGCCGAACAACGCGTCACTGATCATCGTCGGTGCGACGACACTCGCCGAGATCACTCCCAGGCTCGAGCGGCTGTTCGGGAGCTGGCGTCCGGGAGAGGTCCCGACGAAGAACATTGGCGAGGTTGCCCAGCAGCCGCGGTCGGCGGTGTACCTCATCGATCGTCCGGGATCGGAGCAGTCGATCATCTTCGCCGGCCACGTGGCGCCCGCGAAGCGCAATCCGCGCGAGATCGCGCTCCTGACGATGAACGACATCCTCGGCGGCAGCTTCACCTCGCGCGTGAACATGAACCTGCGCGAGGACAAACACTGGTCATACGGCGCGTTCAGCCTCATGGTCGACGCACGCGGCCAGCGTCCCTTCATCGTGCTGGCGCCGGTGCAAACCGACAAGACGAAGGAGTCGCTGACGGAGGTGGCGAACGAGCTGCGCGCCATCGCCCACACGCGTCCCGTGACGCCTGACGAGCTGGCGAAAGCGCAGGCGAATCTGACGCTCTCCCTTCCCGGGCAGTGGGAGACGATCAACGCGGTGGGGGCTTCGGTGCAGGAGATCGTTCGGTTCGACCTGCCTCACGACTACTACACCACGTTCGCGTCGAAGGTGCGAGAGCTCCAGGTGGCCGACCTCGCATCGGCCGCGAGCGAGACGATCCACCCGGACAAGCTGGTGTGGGTGGTGGTGGGCGATCGGGCGAAGATCGAGCCCGGAATTCGAGAGCTGAATCTGGGGCCGCTCCAGTTCATCGACGCCGATGGGAAACCGGTGACGGCGACGGCGGTTCCTTGACACCAGGAGTCAGGAGTCAGGGGGTGTCAGGTTCGAGGTGGCAGGGGCGCGCGCGCCGTTCTCCTCTCACCTGCGACCCGAACCCCCCTGACTCCTGACTCCTGGCTCCTTTTTCGAGACCTCGACCGTGCCCGCCGCGGGCCCGGTGACCCGTTTCTTCTGCTCGGCAACGATCGCGGCGCCTTCCTCCGGTCGAATCCCGCTTCCGAACTTGTTCGCCCACGCCTGCGTGAACTCGGCGCCGTACAGCACGATGTGCGACGCGTAGTAGATCCAGATGAGAATCACCGCCAGCGTAGCGGCGGACCCGAACGAGCTGCCGGGGTCGCTGCGGCCGAGGTAAAACCCGATCAGGAACTTGCCAATCACGAAGAGAATGGTCGTGCCGATGGCGCCCACCCACACGTCGCGCCATTCGATCTTGGCATCGGGAAGGAACTTGAACATCGCCGCGAAGAGAAACGTCACCACGGCAAAGGCAAACACGAACTCCAGCACGAGCATCATCTTTTCTGGCAAGCCGCTGCCAAACCGTTCGGTGACTGCACTCACGGCGGCGGTCACTGCGAGTGACACGATCAGCAGAAAGACGATTCCCAGGATGAGCCCGAAGGAGAACACCCGCTTCGTGATGAAGTTCCTGATTCCGCCCTGCGACGGATCGGGCTCGACATGCCATGCCTTGTTGAGCGCGGCCTGGAGCTGGAGGAATGCGCCCGTCGCCCCGAACACGAGGAGCGCGAGCCCGATCCCGGTCGCCAGAGGACCGCGACCTCCGGTGGGATCCTTGTGCGCCACCATCGCCAGCACTTCATGGGATGCCTGCTGCCCCATGAGATCGCGGATCTGATAGCCGATGGCGTTCTGCACTTCCTGCGGGTCCCAGATGAGCCCCGCGAGCAACAGCAGCAGCGCGATCAACGGACCGAGCGCAAACACCGTATAGTAGGACAGTGCTGCGGCCAGCCGCGGGCAATCATCCTGAAAGAACTCTTTCGCGGATTGCTTGAGCAGGCCCAGTGTATCCCGAACAGGGATCCTCATGAACATCTCCTGGTGACGTCGATCACCAGGCCAGCCAAGGCAAGGTCGATGCCCGTTCAGCGCGATTACATTTTGCGTCTCCTGGAACAAGCGGCCGCCGTGGTGCGACGCCTGCGTGAGCTCGTCGGCGCCGGCACCGGGGAGCCGGCGGCAATCGTCGAGGAAGCGCGCGCCGCGCAGGCGGAGCTCTTCGGAGAAACGTGGATGCTCCTTCAGCGCGTCGACGTCGCGACGGCGACGGGGCTCATTCGTGATGCGCGGCAGCTGGCCGTGTGGGCGGACCTGCTGCGCGTGGAGGCGGAGGCGAGCCGCGGCCTCGGAGATACCGAGCGGGCCACCTATCTGGCGACGCGCGCCGATGGGATCGCTGCCGCGGCGGCGCGCAACAAGGCCAGCGCCGAGGGATAGTCCCCGGCAGCGATCCGAACGCCGCTTGCGCGCCGCAGCCAGTTGCAGTGCCAGGGCTCATGGCGCCTAATCGTCCTCCAGCCCCACCGCCGCGCGCTGCTCCGCCGGGCGGCCGCGTGCCTCGCGACGCGATGAGAGGTTGAGCGCCGTATCGACGAGCGCGACATGCGAGAATGCCTGCGGAAAGTTGCCGGTCATGCGGCGCGCACGCGGGTCGTACTCCTCCGACAACAATCCCACATCGTTCCGCAACGCCAGCAGCTGCTCGAACAGCCAGCGCGCGTCCTCGTGGCGCCCGAGGAGGGCGAGGTTGTCCGCCAGCCAGAAGCTGCACGCGAGGAAGGCGCCTTCACCGGGGGGAAGGCCATCGTCGGTGAGCTCGCTGTCGTAGCGATACACCAGCCCGTCCGCGACGAGGCGCTGCTCGATGGCCGCCACCGTCCCCACGACTCTCGGATCGTCGGGGGGCAGGAAGCCGACGAGTGGTATCTGGAGGAGGCTGGCGTCGAGCTGCGAGCTGCCATACGCCTGGACGAACGAGCTCACCGACGCGTTGAATCCGCGCGCGCACACCTCGGCGTGGATGTGCTCTCGCAGCTGCCGCCATCGGTCGAGCGGACCGTCAAGCGCGAAGTGCTCGGCAGTCTTGATGGCCCGGTCGAGCGCCACCCAGGCCATGACCTTCGAGTGCGTGAAATGTTGATTCGGTCCGCGAACCTCCCATATGCCGCGATCGGGCTTGTCCCACACCGTCTCGAGATAGCCGACGAGCGCCTTCTGCAGGTTCCAGCCATCGCTGCCCGTTAGGCCGTGGCGACGGGCGTGGTGCAGCGCGTCGAGCACTTCGCCGAACACGTCGATCTGCAGCTGGCCGTAGGCGGCATTGCCGACGCGCACCGGAAGCGATTGCTCGTATCCTTGCAGCCAGGGAACCTCCCACTCCATGAGGTGCCGCTCGCCCCCGAGTCCGTACATGATCTGTAGATCGGCGGGGTGACCCGCGACGGCGCGCAGGAGCCACTCGCGCCACGCCTGCGCCTCCTCGATGTAGCCGGCGTCCATCAGCGCCAGCAGCGTCAGCGTCGCGTCTCGAAGCCAGCAGTATCGGTAATCCCAGTTCCGCCGACCGCCCGGCTGCTCGGGAAGCGACGTGGTGGGCGCGGCCACGATGCCACCGGTGGGTCGGTAGGTGAGCGCCTTGAGCGTGATGAGCGAGCGCATCACCGGTTCGCGCCACTCGCCATGGTACGAGCATCGCGACGCCCACGCGGTCCAGAACGCTTCCGTGTCGGCCAGCGCCTTCTGCGCATCGACGCCCGACGGCGGTGGCAAGTGCGACGCCCCATAGGTCATCACGAAGCACGCCGTCTCGTCGGGACCAACCGCGAATTCGCTGACGGTGCTGAGCCCCTCGCCGCGCAAGGGCACGTTCGACCGGATGATGACCATGTCCGGTCCCGCGATCGCGCGCATCGCGCCGTCATCCAGACGCGTCACCCACGGAATGCTCGAGCCATAGTTGAATCGAAGCATCAGCTCCGAGCGCATCGCGACGCGGCCGCGCTTGCCACGCACGATGCGCACGAGATCGGACATTGGCCCGCGGAGCGGCATGAAGTCGGTGACCGTGACCTCTCCCTCGGCGCTGACGAACGTCGTCTCGAGAATGAGGGTGTCGCGTCGATACCGGCGCGTACTCGTGGCACGAGGATCGACGGGGGCGACGCGCCACCGCCCGTTGTCCGGGGTGCCGAGCAGCGCGGCGAAGCACGCGCCGGAGTCGAACCGTGGCCAACAGAGCCAGTCGATGGAGCCGTCGAGGGATACGAGCGCCGCCGTCTCGCAATCGCCCAGCAGCGCGTAGTCTTCGATCCGGGACGTCACGCTAGGCCTCGAGATCGAGGACGACCTTCACGTCGTCCGGCTCGTCGCGGAGCGCCGCGCGCCACTCCGCCAACGGCACTCGACGCGTGATCATCCGCGCGAGCCACGACGCGTCCGCGCGACACAGGGCATCGACCGCCGCTTCGTGGTGGCGGCGGTTCGCGTTCACAGTGCCGAAGACGACGTCGTTCTCGAGCACAATGGTGCGATTGAGCTGCGCGACATCGACGGACATCCGCTGCCCGCCGTGTGACACGCCGGTGAGGCAGACGATACCAGAGCGCGCGCTGCGTGAGAGGACATCCCAGATCACCGCGCTCGCTCCGGTGCACTCCACGATTACGTCCGCCCCATCGCTCACGTCCATCAGCTCGCCGACGTGATATTCGGCCCCGAGGGCGCGCACGAGCTCCGGCTTGATGCCGGTGGGGTCCCGATCGAACACGTGTACGGCGAGGCCGCGCTGTCGTCCGAGAAGCGCGGCCAGCAATCCGATGGGCCCCGCTCCCGTTACTAACGCGGTGCGGGGTTTCCAGAGCGCCCGCGCGCCGATGCGCTCGATGTGCTCCCATGCCTTGGCCACGATGCTCGCCGGCTCGATGAGGACGGCGAGCATCCCGAGCGAGTGGGGCACACGCACGAGCCGCTCCGCCTCCAGACGATAGTAATCGGCGGCGAACCCGTGCCGGCGGAGGATGCCGTGCTCGGTATACTGCCCATTCCGACACATGTCCCACTCCCCCGCGGCACAGTTCGCGCACGGCACGGGATCGGGATGACGCACCATTGGGACGACCAGATCGCCGACGTGAACTCCGCCACCCCCGTCGACGCGCTCGACTCGGCCGAGCGCCTCATGACCGAGGACGAGCCGATCCTCGCCGGGCGGTGCCTGGCCATAGTCGCCATCGACGATCTCACGGTCCGTTCCGCAGATGCCGACGGCGAGCCCGCGCACCAGCACGCTTCCCGCATCGGGAACCGGGACATCGTCGAGCCGGGCGCTGTCCGCCACACGCGGGCGCACGGTCAGCGCGCGCATGTGTCGCCCTGATGGACGTGAGCGAAGACCATGGACCCGGGTCGAGGCACGATTGATACCATGCTTGCGACATGACGCGATCACGACTCCTCACGACGATGCTGGTCATCATCACCGCCTGCCAGGTCGTGCACGAGGGGGACCACGTGGTCTCCGACACGGCGGTCGCGCCGTCGGACACGCAGACGATCGAGCTCTCGGGGCCAACTCGGGAACCGGTCACCGACACGCTCATCGCGCTGGACAACGGCGGAGTGGTGGGAAGCGACACGCCGCGAGTGGCCGTTCCGCGCGCCGACGAGCTGTCGGCGCTCGGCGCGACGCTCGCGATTCCGGTGGCCGGTGTGAAGGCGGAAGAGCTGCTCGACACGTTCAACGAGATGCGTGGAACGCGGCGACACGACGCGCTCGACATTCCCGCGCCGCGGGGCACGCCCGTGCTGTCGGCGACCGATGGGCGCGTGCAGCGGCTGTTCACCAGCGAGCGGGGCGGTCTGATGATCTATGCCTCGGATTCGAGCGAGCGCTTCGTGCTGATGTACGCGCACCTCGACCGGTACGCCGATGGTCTCACCGACAGTACGACTCTGCGACGGGGCCAGGTGATCGGATACGTCGGCACGACGGGAAACGCGCCGCCGCACCTGCCGCACCTCCACTTCGCGATCGCGCGCTCGACGGACGTATCGCGATGGTGGGAGGGAACGCCGCTGGATCCGCTGCCGTTGCTGAAAAAAACGGGGGCGCTGGAGCAGCGCTAAGGGCGCTGGAGAAGCGCTTTTGCCAGCGCTTCTCCAGCGCTCCCGATTATCTGTTGTTCCTGATCTCCGTCAGGATCTCTCGCGGCGAGTAGCCGGGGCAGAACCACCGGGTCGCGCTCGCGGCCGCGGTGATCGTCATGTAGCCGGTGCGCGGCAGAACATACTGCGCGCCGACCGCAAGTCCCCACAGCACGATGAAGAGCGAGAGCGTGTGCGCGCGCGGCATGCGACCGCGCCACGTCCACCGCGCGGACCACAAGCCGCCCACGATCACGACTAGCGCGGCACCGAGAAACCAGAACAGCCCCGATCCGCAGTCGCGCGCGTAGGGCCAGAAATAGATGCCGATGGCGACGGCGCTCGAGAGTCCGATGCGCACCATCGCGCCGTTGGTCAGCTCTTCGGGGGTGAGCGAAGCGACCGCGAGTCCGTTGGGGGAAACACGCCCCGGCTTTCCGGTAGCACCGTGCGTGTCGTACTCGCGCTCGATCTTCTTGAGCTCGGCCTTCCAGTTGATGATGTCGGTCACGGGTGGCTCCATGGGGGTAACGACCCCTGCACAGGTGAGACGGGGAAGCGCCGCGCAGGGCAACGCCCGCGGTGACGGCTCCTCTTCGGTCGCCCGAACCTGCGTTCGCGTTCATCCCGAACACGCGCCAAATTGCGGTGTATCTCACAGGCACAATCACCCGAGAACACCGTGACAACTGACCGAACGACGATCGCCAGCGCCATTCTCGCCGTGGGGCTGGTGCTTGCGGGATTGCTCGTCGGCGGTGGATTCGCGCGGGGCCGCGACGCCGATCACTTCGTGACCGTGAAGGGGGTGTCGGAGCGCGAGGCCCGGGCCGACCTCGCCATCTGGCCCCTGGGCATCGTCGCCGCCGACAACGATCTGAGCCGGGCGCACGCTAGCCTGTTGCGGAGTGTGCGTGAGGTGAAATCGTTCCTCGCGCGCAACCAGATCGACACCACCGACCTCACGCTTCAGCAATTCGTCGTCAACGACGCGATGACCAACCAATACGGCGGCGGGCAGGTGACGACGCGATTCGTCATCCGCCAGACGGTGGTCGTGCGATCGACGCAGCCGGATCGCGTGGCGGCGGCGAGTCAGCGAGTGGGCGAGCTGGTGGCTGCCGGCGTGGTGTTGTCGTCGGGTGGCGAGTACGGGCCGGGCGGCCCCACCTACGTGTTCACGAAGCTCAACGATCTCAAGCCGCCGATGATCGCCGAGGCGACGGCGAGGGCGCGCGAGGCGGCGGAGCAATTCGCGCGCGATGCGCAAAGCGACCTGGGTGGGATTCGCCGCGCGAATCAGGGCATCTTCGAGATCCTTCCGCGCGATCAGGCCCCCGGCATCTTCGAGGGCAATCAGATTCTGAAAACGGTACGCGTGGTCTCGACGATCGAGTATTTGCTCGACTGACAGGTCACGTAGGTCGTTCGTGGCGTCAGGAAATTGTCGAGAAAAATCACGGTTGGCGCGTGAGCCGTCTCGCCGATCGCCGTGCTGGGCGCGACCTTTGCGCTGGACACCCCCGCTCCGCACGCTTATCACTTGACAGTCGATGATTCTTCCCACGCGCATGCCTTCACGATTACTCGTTTTGCTCGCGGCGCTCGTCGTCGCCTTCCCGTCGCTCGCTGCCGCGCAGTCGCCTGCGGCGCCCGCGAACCCGGCTGCCGACACGGTGGCGCTCGCGCTCGCGACGTACGATTCGGCCGCCGCGGGACAGGTCGAAATGGTCGTTCGCGCACGCCATCGTGAGGTGCAGTTCTGCTTCGAGGAAAGCGGACTCAAGACCGATCCGGAGCTGGCGGGCGTGTTCGCGATGGTCCTCACCCTCGACACGCTCGGGACCGTGTCTCGCGTCGACCCGTCGCATCGGGAGTGGAGCGGCCCTGATGGAGCCGCCGTCGAGGAGTGCGTGATGGAGCGCGCCAAAACGTGGAAGTTCCCGGTGCGTCTCGCGGCGGCGGCGGCGCGCCACGAAGTCACCTTCCGCTTCTCCAGATAATGCCTTGCCTGTTCGCGGTCTTCGCGCTGCTCACGCCGCGGCTCCTCATTGTCGTTCTCTGGTTCTTCACCACCTGGTTCCGCGGGATCTTCGATTCCCTGCTCTTCCCCATCCTCGGCCTCATCTTCCTGCCGACGACGCTGCTCTGGTACACGGCGGTCCACCACTGGTTTGGAGGAGAGTGGAGCCTGTGGCCGATCGTCGGCCTCGTCATCGCGCTGATGATCGACATCTCGCCCGCGGGCGGGCGGCGTCGCCCCAAGGCGGCGTGAAAGCTCCGAGCTTCGGGCTGCTCCTCGTCGCCGCATTCGCGGTCGGGACCGGCCTCAACGGGATCTACAACGGCGCCACGGATCTTCCCACCGCGCCGAACGCGGCCGCGACCGTGCTCGGGGTGGTCAACATCGTCATGGGCATCGCGGGACTGACCGCGGCGGCGCTCATCTGGCGTCGCCACCGACTGGCGACGCCGGTGATCATCGCATGGGGAGCAACGGCCGTGGCGGCATCGGTGCTCGGCCCGCGCGCGTACGCTCCCGAGGCGGGGTGGCCGGGCGCGATCCTCGGCGGGGTGGTGACGGCGGCGCTCGTCGTCACCATCGTCCTCTACGCGAAATGGCGCCTCGGCTTCACGGCTGGCGGTGAATCGTCCCCTGCTTCATGACGAGGCGAACACGGCGCAGCGCCCCGATGTCGCGCAGCGGATCGCCGTCCACCGCAATCACATCCGCGAGCAACCCGGGACGCACCGACCCGATCTGATCGTCGAGGTGCAGGACGCGCGCGTTCACCGACGTGGCGGCGCGCAGCGCCTGTAGGGGTGTGAGCCCGTAGTCGACGAGCAGCTCGAGCTCGCGCGCATTCTCGCCATGCGCGAATACGCCCACATCGCTCCCATTGCAGATCGTCACTCCCGCATCGAGGGCGGCGCGCACGCTCGCGCGCTTTTCACGGATGCGTGCCGGATCGGGATCAATCCCCTTCTTCCACCCGCGGTACTGAAGCACCGCGTCTCCCGCGGCGATGGTGGGGCAGAGCGCCACACCCTTTTGCGCCATCAACCTGAAGACCTCCGGCGTGCCGCCATCTCCGTGATCGATGGTCTCGACACCCGCGAGAACGGCGCGACGCATTCCCTCCGGCGTCGTCGCGTGCGCGACGACCGGTCGGCCCCCGCTGCGCGCAATCTCGACGAGCGCCGTCAGCTCGTCCTGTGTGAAGGCGGGGCGGGCTTCGCCCGTGGGGCCCCATCGATAGTCCGCGTACACCTTGATCCAATCTGCGCCACGGGCACTCTGGTCGCGCACGACGCGCCTGATGTCGTCGATCCCGCTCACCTCTTCGGCGCCCTGCGGAATCACGAGCTCGGGCGCGAACCCGGACGGAGCATACGTCCCGTTCGCGACGATGGCGCGCGTCGTCACGATCAAGCGCGGCCCGGGGATGATTCCTTGCTCGATCGCATCGCGAAGTCCGACGTCGGCATAGCCCGCGCCCTCGGTGCCGAGGTCGCGCAGCGTGGTAAAACCGGCCAGCAGAGTCGCGCGCGCGTGTGCGGTAGCGCGCGCCACGCGCAGCGCCAGCGACTCGCGTAACACCTGGTCGTCCCACGAGGTTTCGTCGTACGGGTGGAGCAGCAGGTGCGAGTGCGCATCGATGAGTCCCGGAAGGAGCGTCATCCCCGGGAGCTCGATCACGCGCGCACCAGCGGCGCTCACATCACCGGCCGGTCCCACCGCCGAGATGCGATCGCCGCGAACGAGTACCACCCAGCCTTCTCGGGATTGCGCGGCGACGCCGTCGAACACTCGCGCCGGCCGAAGGAGTACGGATGACGGAGCGCGGGCCGTGTCAGCGCGTTGTGCCGCAGCGGACGCGGGAGCTAGTGTCGCGAGGAGGGCGAAAAGCGCGAGGGCGGCCGAGCGCCCTCGCGCGACGCTCACGCGGCGTCGGCCCCGGGATCGGGCGACGGACGAGGCTCGACGCTTTGGTCCTTGCCATTGCCGCCGTTCCGGCCGGCGAAGAACCACCGCAGCAGCCAGACCACGAGGAGGATGGGAAGTGCGATCTTGAGGAGCGCGAACCCCACCGCGAGGACGGCCGAGATGACGCCGATGATCGCTATCCCCGCACCCACGACGAGGAGCAGCGGAAGCCCGATGATCGCCAGAAGCAGCAGGAGCGGGGCACCGACGATCAGGAGTACCAGCAGGATCGGGATCCCCACCACCTTGAGCATGGCCGCAATCGGAAGCAGGATGACGAGTAGCGCCGCGAGGACCGCCCCGAGCGACCGCTGCAGGACCAGCTTGAGCAACCAGGCTTTCACGAGCGTCCACATGGCGACCTCCTCGCGGTGTCATGCCGTTTGGCCATCCTACGAAGCCGGCGAGAGGAAGTTTCACCATGGCCGTCGCCCCCTAACGAGTAAACGTATGCCCGCCATGCGATTCCAGGCGTGTCACATCCGCACTCCGAATCCCGCGAGCCCCGCTGCGTTGAGCGTGCGCGCCGCCGGGCGGGATGGCAAGGCCGCGTTGACGGCGGCTGACGCGGAACGCCCCCTGCGTAGGCTCGTCCCATGACCAACTCACGCTCCTCGGCGCTCATCACCGGCGCGTCACGCGGCATCGGCCGCGCGATCGCGCTGCGCCTCGCCCCGCGCTGGCACATCCTCGCCCTCGCGCGCACCGTCCCGGAGCTCGAGACGCTGGCACAGGAGATTCGGGGCAAGGGCGGCACCTGCGAGCAGCTGGTTGTCGACGTCACCGACGGGCGCGCCGTGCGCAGTGCCCTCCAGGGACGCGAGGTCGACGTCGCCATCAACAATGCCGGCGTGGGCGTGATGAAGCCGTTCGTCGAGCTTCAGCCCGACGAGTGGCAGCTCATGATGGACGTCAATCTCAACTCGGTGTATCACGTGACGCACACGGTCCTGCCGGGGATGATCGCGCGCAGTCGCGGACACGTGATCATCATCGGGTCCATCTCGGGAAAGGCAGGCTTCGCCGGAGGGGCGGCCTATTCGGCCACGAAATTCGCCGTCACCGGATTCGCCGAGAGTCTGATGCTCGAGGTGCGCGACGCAGGGGTGAAGGTCTCGGTCGTGATGCCCGGCTCGGTGGCGACGTCGTTCAGCCGAACTGGGCGGGATCAATCGTGGAAGCTGATGGCGGAGGACGTCGCCGCATCGGTGGAGTTCGTGCTCGATACCCCGCAACGCATGCTGGTCGACCGCATCGAGATGCGTCCGCTGAATCCGCCGAAGAAGACGTGAGGGGCGCGACGATCGGCGCCCTCGCCGCCGCATTGGTCGCCGCCCCGATGCTCCCGGCCCAGGAACGCGGACCAACCATCGCTGCCGCGCGCGCCGCGGTGTTCGTGTCCTCGTCGGCGCCCTCGCCCGCCCCACGATCGATCGAGCTCCAGGCGTCGTGCGGGTCGGTGCTGAAGAACGGGGCGCTGCTCGGACTTGGCCTCTCGCTGGCGACGGCGGTGATCGAACTGATGTATACCATCGTGCGCGAGCCGTTCGTCCGAAACGGACATGATCTCCCCGCCGCCGATCCGGCGCTCATCGCGTGGGCGGGGGGGGCAGGATTCGTCATCGGCCTCGTCGGCACCGAGGTCTGCCGGCGCAGGCGGCGTTAGGCGGGCGCCGGATGGCTACACGGCGAATCGTGGGGTTCCATCGCGACGAGGAGGAGCACTGGGTGGCCGACCTCGAGTGCGGCCACACGCAGCACGTGCGGCACGATCCGCCCTGGCAGGTGCGCCCCTGGGTGATTACCGTCGAGGGACGCGCCGGGCGAATTGGCACCACGCTCGAGTGTCGACGATGTGATGAGCCCCCCTCGCCCGGAGCACCCTGACTACCGCGACCCCCCCGAGTACTGGCTTCCTCGACACACCCCTCACGCGCCACGCGAAGGTCGAGGTCCCGCTCATGTGCGGCGCCATGTATCCATGCAGCAATCCAGAGCTCGTCGCCGCGGTGTCCGACGCCGGGGCGCTGGGGATCGTGCAACCGGTGTCGCTCACCTTCGTCCACGGGCACGACTTCCGCGAGGGACTCCGGCTCATCCGACGCCTCACGCCCAGGCCGATCGGGATGAACGCGCTCATCGAGCAGTCGTCGCGCATCTATCACGAGCGGATGGTGAAATGGGTCGACATCGCGCTCGAGGAAGGCGTTCGCTTCTTCGTGACATCGCTGGGCAATCCGCGGTGGGTCGCCGAGCGGGCGCACGCGGCCGGCGGCGTCGTCTATCACGACGTCACGGAGCGGAAGTGGGCGCTGAAGGGGCGTGACTCCGGCGTCGACGGGTTGATCGCGGTGAACAATCGCGCGGGTGGGCACGCCGGCCCCCGCACCGCCGAGCGACTCCTGACGGAGGTGGGCGACCTCGGCCTCCCTGTCGTCTGCGCCGGCGGTATCGGTGACGAGCGCGAGTTCGTGCAGGCGCTGCGCCTCGGGTACGCCGGCGCCCAGCTGGGGACGCGCTTCATCGCGACCACGGAGTGCCGCGCGAGCACCGCCTACAAGGACGCGATTCTCCGCGCTGATGAAGACGACATCGTCCTCACCGAGCGCATAACCGGCGTTCCGGTCTCGGTGATTCGCACGCCGTACATCGAGCGCATGGGACTACGAGCCGGTCCCATCGCCCGCTGGATGCTGCGCGGTCACCGGACCAAGCACTGGATGCGAACGATCTACGCCGTGCGCTCAGCGCTCCAGCTCAAGCGCGCGTCGCTCGATGAGACCGGCACGCGCGACTACTGGCAGGCCGGGAAGAGTGTGCGATCGATCGCCGAGATCGAGCCCGCGGGAGACATCGTGCGTCGATTCGCGAAGGCAGCGGTCAACGCGTAGAATTGGATGTCAGCGCGCCGGTTCCCTCTTCCCCCGCCCCGACGCCCGTGAACAGCGACCGTCCGACCGACAAGCCGAATCGCATTCCGCAGATCTACGGCTACACAGTATGTCTGATCGCCGTCATCGCGTTTCTCATCAGCATCAACGGCGTGGTCGACGCGAGCTTCACGCTCGCGAATCCGCTGCACGGACCGTACGGGCCGGGAGAGGGGCTCACCAGCTTCGAGTCGTACGAAGCGAGTCGCGGAGACCGCATGTCCCCGGACCGCAATCTGCCACCGGACACGACGTCCGTTGAAACGCGGCAGCGGCGCTTCGAGGCGCTGCGGGCGGATCGAATCGGCATGAACAGACTTCAGGCGTGGCGGCGGATCGTGGGCAGCGGTCTCACGATGCTGATCTCGATTGGGCTGTTCGCCTGGCACTGGGCATGGTTGCGCGCGCGGATGGCCGAGGAGCGCGCCGGGACGGCACGGGGCGCATGAGTCTCCCGACGCTCACGGCCGAGCGTCTCATCCTTCGTCCGTTCGTGCTCGAGGATGCCGCGGAGGTGACGCGCCTGGTGAGTGATCGCCGCATCGCCGACACGACGCTGAACATTCCCCACCCGTACGAGCAGAGCATCGCCGAGGGGTGGATCGGCACACATGCCGAGGTGGCCGAACGCGGGGAGGGGATCACGCTCGCGGTCACCGAGCGCGAGAGCGGGGGAATCGTCGGCGCGGTGGGGCTCAGCATCACGCGGGCGCACCGTCGTGGCGAGCTCGGGTACTGGGTGGCCGTGGCGAAGTGGGGCCGCGGGTACGCGACCGAGGCCTCGCGTGCGATGCTCGACTACGCGTTCGGGCCGCTCGACCTCTCGCGCGTGGAGGCGCACTGCCTCACGAGAAACGACGGCTCGTGGCGTGTGATGGAGAAGCTCGGCATGCAGCGCGAGGGACGGCTGCGCGCCCACGTGGTGAAGTGGGAGGTCGCCGAGGACATCTGGTTGTACGGGATACTGCGGGAGGAGTGGCTGGCGCTCAGGCGCGCGGCCGGTCCTTATACCTGAACCGCGCCCAGCCGGGAACGCGCATCCACCGCGCGCGATCGGCAAGCGAGCCGCCTCGCAGGATCTTCGGCTCCTCGACCGTGACGAACGCCTGCGAGTCCCACTGGTCGACGATCTCCATCACCTCGTCGAGATGTGAGCGATGGACGACCGAGTCGACGATCTCGACCGTCCCGTCGCGGCCGTAGCCCGCCACTTCCGTCGCCCCGTATCCGCGCTCGCGCAGCGCGTTGGCGATCTCCACGCCACCGTGCGGCGAGACGATGCGGACGGTCGACAGGCCGTAGGCGACGGCGTTCTCGATCTGGACGCCGACGAGCGTGCCGGTGGCAAACCCCGCCGCGTACCCGAGGACGTGCCAGACGCTCCCGAGATGCTGGATGACGTTCCCGACCACGAGGATGAAGATGAGCGCCTGGAAGAACCCGAGCGACGCGGCGTGATACCGCTTGCCGCGGACGGCGAACAGGACGCGCATGGTATCGAGGGAGACGTCGGCGACGCGAAGCCCGAAGATGAGCAGCGGGCCCCAGGGCAGGTCGAACAGCTCGGTGACGTTCATGGAGTTGGGAAGCTAGTCGAGCCCGGTCGGTGCGCCACGAGCCCTGACAGCGTTATCACAGAGGGCACAGAGACGTAGCACAGGGACTCCCAGAGAACCCCAACTGCAAGGGCTTTTCCAAAGCTTTCGCCGTTGCAGTTCCTCTGTGAGTCCCTGTGGATGTCTCTGTACTCTCTGTGATCACGCTGTCACGGCTCGTTGCGCATCGGACCCGGAACCCATCAGGCATCGACCGTCCGGCGCGGCTCGCTGGTGGGCTCGGGCTCGCTCGTGCCCTGCTCCAGCGCCTCGACCCGCGTCCCCAGGCGGTCGATCGCATCCTGCATTCGCGCGAGGCGGACGGTCATGTCGCCCACCGGGACCGCCGTCGGCGGCGCGCTGGGCAGGGCCACCGAGCGCGCGGGCCAGAACGTCTTCACGAGCGCGAAGACGAAGAGCACCACCAGGATCAGCTGGGCGAGCAGCGTCTCCACCGTCCCGTAGATTCCCATGGCATCGACCGAGGGGAACCCCGGGATGGGCGTGATCGAGACGACGTCGCCTTCCTGGAGCTCGCGCACCCCCTTCCCGGCGAACACGAACGCCATGTAGTACAGGACCACGCTCGTGCCGGCGAAGAAGGGCCGGAGCGGAATGCGAACGCCGTACCGGTAGAAGAGGGTGAAGATGACGGCGAGAATCGCCGCCCCGGCGACGATGCCGAGGACGATCGGGCCCACCGCGTCCCTCCCTTCACCGAAGAGCGCCTGGTAGAAGAGCGCCGTCTCGGCGCCTTCACGATACACGGCGAGAAACGCGACGAAGGCGAGCGCGGAGCCACCGCCATGCTCGAGCGCATTGGTGACCTTGTCGCGAATGAACTGTTGCCACCGCGCGGCCTCCACCTTCGAGATGAGCCAGTAGCTCACCGAGAACAGCACCGCGACCGCGATCAGCATGGTCGCGCCTTCGATGATCTCGCGACTCGCCGGCATGGAGCGCAGCACCGTCTGGAGGACGACGGCCGTCACTGCGCTCGCGGCGAGGCCAAGGGCCGTGCCCGTCCAGATCGAGCGGAGCCGCGCTCGGTTACCAGTCTTGATCAGAAACGCGCACACCGCTCCGATCACGAGAATGGCCTCGAAGCCCTCGCGAAGGATGATCAGCAGCGACTGGAAGAACGTCGCCCACTTTCCCGACGGCGCCTGCGTCAACGCCAGGACACTCGGGAGCTGTGCCTCGATGGTGTTCCGGGCGCGCTCCGCGCCGCGGAGATCTCCCGCGCGTACCGCTCCCTTGAAGTCGGCGAACTGGCGCTCGACCGCCGCGATCAGCCCAGGGTCACGAGCGCGGGCGCGCGTCTCGAGCGGCTCGAACGCGATGTACGCATCGAAGGCGAGATCCCCGGCCTCCGGCGCCCGCCCACGACGCGCGGCGGCGAGCGACTGATCGAGGATCGCGAGCACCCGGCGGGCGGTCCCTCGAACATCCTCGCGTCCGGCAACCACGTTAGGCACATCCGCCCGTGCCGCGGCGACCGTGCGCAGATGGGCGACGATTCCCGCCAGCTTCCTGGCGTCGATGTTCTCGGTCGCCGGCATCGCCGTGCCTGGGATGCCATCCCGGATGATCTTCGCCAGCGCGGCGTCGCTTCGCTCCGCCTGCCACGCGAACGTGCCGATGTCCGGCGGAAGGCGGGTGAGCGAGGGGGCAGCGGGTCCGTCGGCCGCCCCGGATGGACCATGACAAGCCACGCATGCGCGCGCATAGAGTCCCTCACCTTCCAGCCGCTGTGCCTCGCTCGCGCGCAGCGAGTGCAAGTACGCGACGATGTCCCACCGCTGATCGGCCGTGAGGCTGTCACCCCAGCCCACCATGAGGGTCCCGGCAACTCCCACGGAGATCACCCGGAAGAGAAGCGCGGGGGTGCGATCCCCCATCGCGGTCGGATCGCCGATGGGCGGTGGCGGCGGGTTCATGCCACGCGCGGCGGGGCCGTCTCCGAGGCCCCCCGCACCGTGACATGCCGCGCAATTCTGCTCGTAGAGCGCGCGACCCGCGGCGACATCGAGCGCGCGCGTGGGCAGCTCGAGCGCTCCCTCGTTACCAAGCGCGATGACGAACCGCTGGTACAGCGCGTCGACCTCGGCGCGGGGACGCCTCGCGGCGACGACGCCGCGGAGGGAATCGACCAGCAGACGAATAGTGGGAGCGCGATCTCCGCTCAGCCGATCGGCGACGCCCCGCGCATCCCGGAGGAAGTCGACGGCCTCCTGGTACTCGAGCTCGGAGGTGATCTTCCCGGAGTCGTCGACGCCCTTCGAGTATTCCTCGACGGCGACACCGACGATGCTCGAAAGGCGCCGCGCGGGATGCTCCTGCGCGCGCGCGATGGCGGTGGCCGCGAGGACGAGGCCAATGGTGAGAAACGCTCTGCGAAGCATCCCGATCGAATGTATCGGGATTTCAGGGCCAAGGTAAGTGCAAGGTGCTCAAGGTGCTCGAGGTGCTCAGGGTGCTCGAGGGAACGGCCCCCAACCTCGAGCACCTCGAGCACCTCGAGCACCTCGAGCACCTGGTACAGACCCCGTACCCACCACTAACTTTGTTCCCATGCGCCCCCTACCCTTCCTCGCCATCCCGCTCTTCGCCGTCGCCGTCCCCCTCGGCGCCGCAGTGGTGTCTGCCCACGGGCACGAGCACGCTGCCCCCGTCGCCGTCACGGTCTACAAGAACGCGAGCTGCGGCTGCTGCAAGACCTGGGTGGAGCATCTCCGGAAGGAGGGCTTCAAGGTCACCGCCAAGGACGTGGATGACCTCGCCTCGATCAAGACCAAGCTCGGCGTTCCACCCTCGCTCGGCTCCTGCCACACCGCGATCGTCGGCGCGTACGTGATCGAAGGACACGTGCCGGCCGCGGACATTCAGCGACTGTTGAGCGAAAAGCCGAAGGTCGCCGGTCTTGGCGTCCCGGGCATGCCCATCGGTTCGCCGGGCATGGAAGTACCGGGAGTGCCGGCCGAGAAGTACACCGTGATGGCGTTCACGAAGGACGGGAAGCAGCGGGTGTTCGCGTCGCACTGAACGACGGTCCCTGACGTCGGGTTCGCTTCGGCGAGTCTACTTCACCACCTCGAGCACGAAGTTGATCTTCTCGGCGGGGAGTATCCACGCGAACTTCCGCTCGTAGCGCTCCGGGTCCCGGTTCGCCCAGCGCGCGATGGCGCGTTGAATCACGCTTCGCCCTTCGAATCCGATTCGCGCCTCGCGCTTTCTGAGGAAGGCGTTCGAGTACCGGTAGCGCGCGAGTGTCGTGCCTTCCACGAAATAGTCGAAGCTTCGCGTGCTGAACGCGTGGCGGTGCGTGGGATCGGTGTGAAAGTTCGCGCTGCTGAAGTGCGGCACCTCCACCAGCAGCATGCCTCCCGGCGCCACGATGCGGTGAAGCTCCTCGACCACACGGATCACCTGGTCCACGTGCTCGAGCACGTGCTCGGCGATCACGATGTCGAATGAGCTCGTCGGAAACGGGTATGGCGTGACGTCGAGATCGTGAAGCACGTCGGGCGCGGCGAGCGGATTGACATCCAGCGTGACCGCGTGCGGCACGCGCTTGATCGTCCCGGCGCCGATCTCGAGGACGCGGACGTCCGGGGCGATCGTGCCGAGGCGATCGGGGGCAGGATGGGTCACGGGCATCGCGTCATCGCTCGAGCACGACGAATGCCGCCGCGGTCGGTCCGTCGTGGGTCAACGTCAGCCAGGTTCGGACAACGGCGAGCTGCTCGGCGCGCGCGCGCGCGAGGCCGTGGAGGGCGAGCTCCGGCCGGCCGTGCGCGCCGATGACGACCTCCATCTCGCGCCAGGAGATCGCGTGCGCGCGGGCGTTCCCCGACAGCGCCTTGAACGTGGCTTCCTTGGCGGCGACGCGGGCGGCGAGGTGGCGCGCCGGCTCCACGCGCCCGAGTGCATAACGACGCTCTTCCTCGGTGAACAGCCGCTCGAGGGCACGGTGTCCCTTGGACGAGAGCAGGCGCTCGACGCGGGCGATGTGCACGAGATCGACCCCGATGCCGACGATCACGCCGGCCTCCGGGCGACGAACAGCTTCAGGCGGCGGACGCGCCCTTCCGAGCGCGCGACCGCGATGTACACCCCGTTGCGCACCCCGGACGCAATGTCCCACCGGACGGTGTTCGCGTCCCCCGGTACCGATGTCGCCCACACCAGACGACCGGCGAAATCGAACACGCGCAGGTCTCCGGCGGCGCTCCCAAAGGGCCAGGTGAGGTGGACCTCGTTCGAGCGCACAGGGTTCGTCGAGGGCCGCAGCTCCCCCACCGCCTCGGCCACGACGGCCGCGCCGTGTGCGGCGACGAGAATCTCATCGAGCCACCAGCCCGATTGTGCCGAGAAGAACTGCGCGGCGAACTCGATCACGATCGCGCGACCGGCCAGACCAGACATCACCACGCGTTCTGGGTAATACACGGGCGCTCGCCCGGACACGCGCCCGACGGTAACCCAGGACGCCCCGGAGTCCACCGACAGTCGCACCTCACCCCAGGGGTCGAGGCTGAATCCGTTGCCGAGATAGCGCGTCCAGAAGAGCACCGACACCGTGTCGATCGTGGCCGGTACGTCGATCACCGGGGACCGAAGTCGTCCGACCCCGGCGTGCCACGCCCACCGTCCGCTCACCGCCTCGGGCGCCGGGTGGAAGCCGTTAGGCAGCCAGCCCGACTCGTTGGCCTCGGCGCCCGTCGACGCCAGCACCGTGAGCTGAAGCGCCGCATCGGCGACGGTGATCGTCGCGCGCGTCGGCCGGCGGACCGTGTCGCTTTCCATCCGCACCATGTAGGCGCCGTCATCGACGCTCTGACGCAAGGGGATCGTCTGCGGCGCATCCGCCCTGGTGCGGAACGCCTCGCCGCGCGGAACGCGAACACGGATCACCGGCGAGAGCGACTCGATGCCAATGGTCTCGACCCCCAGCCCCGTCGTGATCGGGCGCGCGTTCATTGGATCGGCCGCCGCATCGAGGAGGTCGAGCGCGAACGGCAGATTGTCGGCGAACACCTGCGCGAGACGGGCCTCATCGTCGGGGAACTCGAAGCCGTAGTACCCGTTTTCGCCGAAGCCGCTCGTCAGCTCCGGAGTGAACGAGAGCGTCCCGAACGTTGCGTACGCCCAGTCGGTGTATTCGCCGTTGGTCGGATAGAGATTCCACCCCCAGGCCGGGTGATAGTAGTCGCGCTCCGACCGGGGGAGATTGTCGCGGACGGACGGGCGAACGTCGGTGCCGCCGAGCGCGCGGAAGATGCCGTCATCGCCGGTGATGCGTCCGAAATCATTCCCCCACGGCCAGAGGATGAGCCCGGTGAAGGTGTGATAGCTCACCGACACCACGGGCACGTGCGCGTGATGGAACGCGGCGATCGCCTGCGTCTCCAGCTCGGATTCCGCGGAGGGCCCGCGGTACGTCTCCGCCCACGCGACCGAGGACGACCCGATCTCGTCGGCACCCCAGTGCGCGGCATGATTGCGATTGAGATCCACGCCAAAGGTGCCATCCCCGTTCGGCCGCCGGTTCTTCCGCCACAACCGGTCGGTGGTGAACGTGTACTCATACCCGTCGGGGTTCACGACCGGCACGACCCAGATGTCGCGTCGCCTGACGAGTGAGTCCACGCGCGGATTCGGGGCGGGCGTGGTCGACAGGTGCGCGATGAGTCGCAGCGCCATCTCGGTCGCCGCCCACTCGCGGGCATGATAGGTGGCCATGAACAGCACGTTCGCGCGCGACGGAGAATCGTCCGGGGGACCGACCTTCACCGCGAGCATCGGCCGGCCCTCGAGCGTGCGGCCGATCGTGTCGAGGTGGATGAGTGAATTCGCGCGGGCGGCCGAGTCGAGCATCGCCACCACACCGCGCACCGGGTCGTCGTACGAACGATACACCGTCGTCGCCGTGACCGCCGACAGGCCGAGCTGCCGCTCGCGGCTCGTGCCCGGCGCGAACACCGCGGACACGCGCGCCCCGAGCAGCTCGAGCTGCCCGCGACGGGCCGTCTCGATGACGACGAGCGCGTGGTCCCTCGCCACGTGCACGACGTCGAAGCCACGGGCGACAAGCGTGTCGGCCGACACGCCGTCGACGCGGAGCGTGACGTGCTGCGCCCCGCTCGCGGCGGGCGCGAGGAGCGCCAGCGTCATGCCAAGGCGCAACCGATGCCACCAGCGGCGTCTCGGTACAGGGCCGCTCTCCCTCAGCACGGGGTGCATCGCGAACCAGCACCGGTCGGCCGAGTCGATGACGGCGTACACCGCGTCGCGCCACGCGCGCCACCGCGCGAGCTGCACCTCTGGTGGGCTCGATCGCACACCTGACGCCGCGGCCTCGAGCCGCTCGAGTCGCCGCACGACCTCGTCGGTGCACTCGCCGAGGATAGCCTCGGTGGCGCGGCGATCCGGCGGCTGATCGGGATATCGCGACCGCGCGAATTCGAGAACCTGCCGCTCGACCGCATCGCGCAGCCGCGCAGCGTCGAACGCCTCGAGGCGCACCGTTGAATCGCTCGTGCGCTCCGCGCGTGCGCGTGCGGAGATGAACGGCGCGAAGAAGCGATCGTGATCCTCATCGGGGCGCGCGCGGTGGGAGCCGAGGCCGCGAAGGGAGCGCGTCAGCTCGGGAAGCGCGTGCGCCGATGAGAGGATCTTCTGCGCGAGCACATCGAGGTTCGAGGGAGCGTACATCGCGATCGTGTCGCCGGTATCCGCGAACAGCTCGAGAATGCCTGGCGCTTGCCGAAGCCCGTCCAGCCGTCCGAACGCGACCAGCGCGCGCCGCTTGCCGACCGTGACGCCGAGCGCCTCGCCGACGAGCTCGACCGTGCCCTCGCCGCCGAACTCGACGCCGCGCAGAAAGGCATCGATACGCGCCTGGAAGATCGGCCCGGGCCGCTCAGGCATCTTCGAGCGCGTACGGGTGCTCGCCACTCAGCTCGCGATCGCACAGCGCGGCGCTCTGACCGGTGCGCTCCTGCCACCGCCGCACGAAGTCGAACAGCCGGTCGGAGGTGAATGCCTCACGAGCAAGACCGATCGCCGCGATGGCTCGCTCGATGGCGTCAGGATCGCCTTCCACCTCGACGAGATCGTCCATCCGGGGATAGCGCTCGAACCGCACCGTGGCGCCGTCCAGCTCGTACTGACTGATGTCGCGATCGATCTCGCGCGTGATCACGAACCCGAGGCGCTCGAGGATGTGGCGCAGGGCGTCCGCGTCCGGCGATCGCGCCCCCACCTCGTCGCGCACCTTGTATCCGTCCTCGTACTGGGTGGGCCCCTTCCAGCCCAGCTCGGCGCGCGTGCCGTGGTCGTCGCGGTACACGCGCAACCGCAGCACATCGTCCCGCGCGCGAAGCTGACGCTCGGCCGTATCGTAGCGACAGTCCTCGAGCCGGCCGCGGAACACCAGTCGCCCACCCGCCCGCTCGACGTTCGCGATGCGGGCCCCCATCGAATCCACGACCGCCTTGAGCTCGACCTCACGCATCGACGATGGCGCTCATCACGCGCTCCGTGTCGGCGAGCGTCTCGAAGACGGCGTGTGCCCCGTAGCTGCGTAGCTCATCGACGCTGTACGAGCCGGTCGCCACACCGATGGCTCGCACGCCGATCGACCGTCCACATTCGATGTCCGCCGGCGTGTCTCCGATGATCACGAGATGCTCACCCTGGAGGTCGATGCCAAGCTCCGCCTGTGCGCGGCGCTGCGCGACCGCCGGCAGCTCCGGCCGGTGCTCGTGATCGCTCCCGAACGCGCCGACGCGAAACCGCCCCGGATCGATCCCCGCCGCCCGCAGCTTGGCGTACGCACCCTCGCGCAGATTCCCGGTGAGCAGCCCGAGGATGGTATCGTGCCGTGCCTCGAGCGCGGAGAGCAGCTCGAAGATGCCGGGGTGAACGAGCGTGTGGGCCTGCTCCAGCTCGCGCTGGAGACGCGAGAGATAGAGGACCATCAGCGCATCCATGCGCTCATCGATGTCCGCATCCTCGTGCCCTTCGATGCGCATCACCTCGCGCACGATCTGCGGATCCGTCTTTCCGTCATAGCGGTGATCCGCGGGGCCGGTGACGCCGAAGATCTCACGGAGCGCGGCGACCATCGCGCGCCGCCCGGCGCCGTTGCTTCGCAGAATGGTGCCGTCGATGTCGAACAGGACGAGCCGCACCGGTCGCGTGGCGCTCATTCCAGGAGCGGTCCCGCCGTTCGCGTCAACAGCACGCCGGCGATGATCGCCGCCGCACCGAACAGCTGCCATACGCTCGGCTGTTCGGCCAGCATGACGCGGGCGGCGACGAGAGCGAAAATCGGCTGCAGGTTGCCGAACATCGCCGTTCGCGTGGGACCGAGCAGCCGCACGCCGCGGTTCCAGAACAGGTAGGCGATGACCATCGACGCCAGCCCCGCGTAGACGATCGCCCCCCACGTTCCAGGCGACAGCTCCTCCCAGGCGATCCGACCGACCCCGGGAAGCGCCAGCAGGGATAGCGGGACCGTTCCGCCGACGATGGTGATCGCGGTGACGACGCGCCCATCGAGCCGATTCGCGTACGGCTTGATGAGCACCGCGAACAGTGACCAGCAAATACACCCGATGAGCACGAGCGCACTGCCGAGCAGGGCGACACGGTGCGTGAAGACCTGCGGCTGAGTCAGCGCCACGAAGGCGATGCCCGCCATCGAGAGCGCGATGCCAAGCGCCCCGCGGCGCGTAATGCGCTCGACGCCAAGCAGGCGGCCGAACAGTGCGACGAACGCGGGGCCCGACGAAAGGATCAGCGCGGTGGTGCCTGCGCGCGTGCGCGCGAGGCCCTCGATCATGAAGAACTGATACAGACCCGTTCCGAGCACGCCGAGCGCGAGCAGCATCCCGACATCGCGACGCGTGAGCGCGGGGCGGCGGACCGCGAGGGCGAGCACAACGAGCGCGATCGACGCGAGACCCAGCCGCGCGGCGTTGAAGACGAGCGGCGGCATGTCGGTGACACCCAGCTTCATCACGCTCGCGTTCACACCCCAGATGAGCGCCATGGCGACGAGCAGCGCGTCGGTGAGGGACGCCCCCGATCGAGCGAGCCCCGGGGTGGACGGCGCGACGCCGCTGGTGACGGTCGAGCTCATCCGAGAAAGGTAGACGGCGGCCCGATGCGGCGACAGCGCGATCTCTTCCCGCACCGCGCCCGCGCTCGTAGGTTGCGCGCATGAACGTCTCTTTTGCGCTCTTCTGCGACGCGGCCAACCTCTCCCAGGAAGGCAAGCTCAACATCCTCGGCGTCTTCGATGCGGTGCAAGTGGCCGCCGTCCCGACGATTCATCCGCGGGCGCACCTGGTCGTGCGGTTCAAGGGACGACGGGCCGACATCGGCACGCATTCGGTGGTGCTGCGGTGGACTGGCCCCGAGGGGAAGGAGCTGTGGTCGAGCGGCGGCGAGCTGGACGTCGGCACTCCGCCCGCCGGCGTCACCGAGATGGACCTGCCGTTGATCGCCGCGATCGATCTCCCGATCGAGACGACGGGCGCGCACACCATGACGATAGCGCTCGATGGAGCTCGGCAGGCGGACATCACGCTCCAGGTCAGGTCGGGTCCCCCGGTGGCCAGTCCTGGCGGGATGATCAGCTAACGATTGCGGAGCGCGGAGTGCGGATTGCGAGCGACAGCCTTCGATTCGCAATCCGCAATCGTCATAACACCCGGCGTGCGAACAGATATCGCCCCACCAGCGCGCCGACGTAGGGGTCGGAGCGGTCGGTGAGATCCTCCAGACAATAGCCGCCGCGACCCAGCGCGAGGTGGACCAGACGCGGGCCGCCGAGCGCGATCGCGACGTGCGTGATGCGGCGGTCGGGGCGGTCGGAGAAGAACGACAGGTCGGCGGCGGCGAGATCGTCGAGCGCCTCGTCCACGGCCGCTCCGAGGCGAGCCTGCTGTGACGCGTCGCGCGGCAGCGCGATGCCGTGGAGACCGAACACGGTTTGTACGAGGCCGGAGCAGTCGGCTCCCCAGGGCGTGATTCCCCCCCACTGATACGGCGTCCCGGCGAACAGGGTGAGCGCGCTCCGCGTGATGGCGTCGGCGGTACGCGGAAAGCGCTGCGGCATGTCGGCCGCGTCGACCGCCTCACCATGCTCGGGGTGTGCGTCGTCAGGCACGAGCGCCCCGAGGGGAAGTGCCCGCGACCAGCCCCGCGGATCCCGGACGACGCATTCGAGCGAGATGCGGCCGCGCCGGTACGGGGTCGATCCGTCTGGCTCCACGTATCCACGGTGAATCCAGCCCTCGTAGTCATCGGCCCCGCGCACGCGCATCCACGGGTCGCGCTCCTCGATGATCGTTAGGCGGTGTCCGGCCAGCCGCTGCGACACCTGCTCGCTCCCCGCGGCCGGTTGCGCCTGGAGCGGGGCGATCGCGGCGCCGACGACGACCGTCGTCATGCGCGGCCCTCGTCGGCGAGCCCTGGAATGCCATCCCGGCCCCGCGCCATCCGGACCGCGCGCTCGATGGCGCGCTCGAGCGCGGCGACCGCCAGCACCTCGACCTGCAGCGGCGTCGCCGCGAGCCCGTCGAGCGGTGAGGTCGCGAACACGACATCGCCGTCGAACGACGTCCCGACGGGAGTGATGCGCCGCCCCAGAGCCACGCTCGACGCCCCCGCCAGCTGCGCGAGCGCCTCGCGCGACATCGTCGCGTTCGACATCACGACCGCGAGCGTCGTGTTGTGGAGCGCGCCGCTCGCGAAGCGCGACTGCGCGGGGAGCGAGCCCGTGGCGATCGACCGCGACAGGTCGAGGAACCGTCCCGCATCCCCGCGCGCCCCCGCGAGGATGCGACCCTCGCCATCACGGACGTCGCCGAGGGCGTTCACGACGGCCAGGGCAGCGACCTGAAGCTCGCCCGAGGATTCGAGCGCGATCCCGACCCCACCCTTCATCGCGCGATCGAGACCGGCCGCCTTCCCCACGGTCGTTCCCGTCCCCGCCCCCACGCTCCCTTCGGCGTGGCCGTTAGGCGCGGCGCGCTCGCAGGCCTCGTAGGCCATGGCCGCCGTCGGGCGCGCCGAGGGTGACCCACAGGGGGCCAGGTCGAACACCACCGCCGCGGGCACGATCGGCACCGTCGCGACGCCGACCGGGAAGCCGCGCCCCCGCTCTTCCATCCATCGCATGACGCCGGCGGCCGCGTCGAGCCCGTACGCGGATCCACCGGTGAGCACGATGGCATCCACGCGATCCACGAGGTGGCGCGGGGACAGGGCGTCGAGCTCGCGCGTCCCGGTGGCACGCCCGAGCAGTGCGCACCCGGCGCGAAATGGCGCGTCGATGCCGCGAACGACCGTGACCCCGGTCGCGCCGATGTCGTCCGACGCATGACCGACGGCCATGCCCAGGGCGCGAAGGTCAGCGCCCACGTGACTTCTTCGACCGAATCTTGGGAATCGGGAGGTCGATGGCTCGCAAGGCGGCGGCGATCGCTCCGTCCTCCAGCGAGCGAACGGCCGCGAGCAGGTCATCGCGCCGCACCGCGCTGCTCACGGGCGCGCTGATCAGCGGCGCGGAGAACGACCGGTCGAGGGAGAGGAACACGAGCGGGGCCTGCCACATCCCCTTCGCCGCATCGAACCCCGGATCGGCCATGACGGTGTAGGCGCGATCGTCGAGATCGAACCGCTCGCGCACGAGCATCAGCTCGCCGCTCACGTGGGCTGCGTCACCCCGCGCTTCTCCTGGCACGCCTTGCACAGCGTGACCCCGCGCATCTGGCACACGAGGCAAATGAACGTGCCGCAGTCGTCGCACGGATAGCCTTCCGAGGCGCGCTCCTCATTGCCGCAACTGCGGCACTTCATGCTGTCCTTCTCCTTCAGGTCTGTCATCGCTCGGATCTCCTCTCGCCTTTGGGCGGGTCGAGGGCCCCGGGCCCGCCTCATTTCCGCCCCAGTCCGTACCCGCGAATCTTGTTGATCAAGGTCGCCCGCGAAATGCCCAGCTCCTTCGCCGCCCGGGTGCGGTTGTCGTTATGCGCGCGGAGCGTTCGCTCGATGTGCGCGCGCTCCACCTCCTCCAGCGACTTCGGCACGTGTCGCTCGACGCCGGCGCCGGTCGCATCGCGCACCTCCGGCGGCAGGTGCTCGGTGCCGATCTTCCGCGCTCCGCGGCCCACGATCATCGCCCGCTCCAGAACGTTGCGCAGCTCGCGCACGTTCCCCGGCCACGAATAGCGCAGCAGCTGCTCGAGCGCCCCCTCCGTCAGCTCCACCGGCGCTTCCGGCAGCTGCACGTGCAGCTCCCCGAGTGAGCGCGCGATGAGGTCGAGCATGTCCTCGCGTGCGCGCGCCCGCAACGGCGGCAGGTGCACCGGCATCACACTCAGGCGATAGTACAGGTCTTCGCGAAACCGCTCCTCGACGACCTCGCTCGCCAAATCCCTGATCGTGGCCGCGATCACGCGCACGTCGACCGTGATCTCCTGCGCTCCACCCAGGCGGTGAAAGGACTTCCCTTCCATCACCTTGAGCAGCTTCGGCTGGATCGATGCGTCCAGGGCTCCGATCTCGTCGAGAAAGAGCGTTCCGCCATTCGCCACCTCGAACAATCCGAGCTTTCGCTCGCCGGCACCCGCGGCGCCTCCAGCATCTCGCCCGAACAGCTCCGCCTCGAGCGCCGATGCCGACAATCCAGCGCAGCTCAGCTCCACGAATGGCCGCGACCCGCGCGGACTCGACGTGTGAATGGCCTCGGCCACCCGCCCCTTCCCGGTTCCCGTCTCGCCGATGAGCAGCACCGTCGTTCGCTCGGCGATCGCCAACAGCTCGATCTGATGCGCCAGCTCGCGCATCGCCGGCGACGGACCGAGCAACGCGGTCGTGCGGGCGCCACGGCGCTCCGTGAGGTGGCGGTTCAGCTCGCGCAGGCGTGCCTTCTCGAGCGCACGCTCCGCCGCCACGCTGAGGTGCTCGAGCTCCACCGGCTTCGTCAGGAAGTTCTCGGCGCCCCGGCGCATCGCTTCCACCGCCAGCGGAATGTCGCCGTGCGCGGTGACCATGATGACCACACGCTCATCCGGCTGGAGCCGCTCGAGCAGCTCGAATCCCTGGACATCGGGGAGCTTGAGGTCGAGCAACACCAGATCAGGGCGCACGCGAAGGCACGCGTCGAGCCCATCGTCCCCGGTGTGGGCGCGCACGACCTGATGGCCCGCGCGCTCGAAGAACGTCCCGAGGGCGGCCGCCAGCTCGACTTCGTCGTCGATGATGACGATCGTTGCCACGCTAGCGACGCACCTCCGTACAGAGCAGCTCCGCGACGTCCTCGAGCGCGAACGGCTTGACGATCCACGGCCGCCCGCTCTGGTCCAGGAACGATCGCGCGGTCTCGTTGTCGGCGTCTCCCGTCGCGAAGACCACCCGCGCCGCGTGCTCGGGATCGCTGGCCTGGAGCTCCTCGAACAGCACGTCGCCCGACATGTCCGGCATGCGCAGGTCGAGCAGGATCGCGTCGTACCGGCGCGAGCGCGCATGCTCGAGCGCTTCTCTGCCGCTGGCCACCGCGTCGACGGTGTGCCCCTCGCGCTCGAGATAGAGTGACAGGGCCGCGCGCAGCGCCGGCTCGTCGTCGACGATCAGCATCGTGCGCGGCGCCGTCGAGCGCACGGGCGCAACGGGGGTCTCCCCCGTGCGCGGCGCCGGCGCGTGCACGATCGGAAGCTCGACCGTGAACGTCGCCCCTTCGCCCACCTTCGACGTCACGCGAATCTGGCCGCCGTGCTCGCGGACGATGGCGTCGGAGATGGAGAGGCCAAGCCCCGTCCCTTCGCCCACCGGCTTCGTGGTGAAGAAGGGATTGAAGATCTGATCGAGCTCCTCCGGGGGAATCCCCGGGCCGGAGTCGGCGATCGATGCGATGATGAGCTCGCCCTCCCGCCGCGTCCGCAGGGTGATCCGCTTTTCACCGCCGAAGTTGCGAAGCGCCTGCTCCGCGTTCGTGAGCAGATTGAGAATCACCTGCTGTAGCTGGAACGCATCCGCCCAGGTGAGCGGCAGCTCGGGATCGTAGTCGGTTTCGACATCGATCTGGTGCGTGCGGAGCGAATAGCGGCGCAGCTCGAGCGTGTCCTGCAGCACCTGGTTGAGATCGGCATCGGTGCGCTCCGGGTGCCGCTGGCGCGCGAAAATGAGAAGGTTCGACACGATCTTCGCCGCGCGCTTCGCCTCCTTGTGAATCGTGACGAGCGCGTCCTGCTGGTCCGGGTTCGACGCGGACATCGCGAGCATGAGCTGCGAGAACGCCATGATGCCGGCGAGCGGGTTGTTGAGCTCGTGCGCCACGCCGCTGACGAGCTGCCCCACCGCCGCCAGCTTCTCGCGCTGAAGGAGCTGCTCCGCGAGCGTGCGCTCCTCCGTCATGTCGCGCACGATGCCGAGGCAGCCCGTCACGCGGCCCTCTTCGACGATCGGCGTCATCGTCACCGAGCCCACGCGCAGCGAGTCCTGCGCATCGCGATAGCGGATCTCGCCGCGAACGCGCTCGCCGCGCAGCGTCGCCTCGAAGTGCGACCACACGGCATCCCGATCGGAGGCTTCGATCACGTCGATGAACCGCATGCCGAACAGCTCGCCACGCGAGCGGCCGATCGCGCGCTCGAGCGCGCGATTCACCGACGTCACACGCCCATCGGAGTCGATGGTGAAGATCGCGTCGGAAGCGGATTCGACGAGACGGAGATAGCGCGCCTCCGAGCGCACGAGCGCCTCCTCACGCGCGCGGTCCGCGGTGAGGTCGCGTGCGATCGCGAGCACACCCACCACCACGTTGCCACGCAGGATCGGCGTGTTCGTCACCGAGGCAACGCGGCGGTCGCCGGTCTTGCGGTAGAAGTGGCACTCGTAGCGCTGCGCGCCGCCCGCCAGCGCCTCCTTGAAGTGGGTCTTTACCCCCGCCACCTCTTCCTCCTCGAGCAGCCCCAGGACGGAGCGGCCGAGCAGCTCCTCTCGCCCATAGCCGGTTATCTGGCAGGTGGCGGCGTTGGCCGACGTGAAGTGCGCGCGCTTGTCGAGGGTGAAGATCGCGTCCGGCGCCGTCTCGAACAGGCTGCGATAGCGCGCCTCCGACTGGGTGACCGCGTCGCGCGCGCGACGTTCCTCGGTGACGTCGCGCAGCGACGCGACGACACCGGTGATCTGACCCACCTCACGCAACGGCGCGGTGCTGATGGCCACCGTCCGCCGATCGCCATCGGCGCGCACGATCACCGTCTCGTAGCGCTGCGGCTCCCCGGCGAACGCCAGCTCCTCGCGCCGCGCCACTTCCTCACGCAGCTCGGGGAGCACCAGCTCGGCGGCGGGCATTCCGATCGTCGCCCCATCGGCGTAGCCGAACAGGTCATCGGCGGCGGGGTTCGCGAACTCGATGCGCTTGGCGCGATTGGTGATGACGATCGCGTCGCGCGACGTCTCCACCACCCGGCGATACCGCTCGGCCAGCATGTGGAACGACGTCACGTCGTCGAAGGTGACGACGGCGCCCCCGTTGGGATGCGGCGACGCGACGACGTCGAACACTTTGCCGCGTGACATGGATCGCTGCGTTCCGTGGCCAGTGTGCCCCTCGACCAACGCCTTGCCGATCACGCAGTCGCTCGGCGGATGATGCTCGCGCAGCACGCCCTCGTAGAACGGCAGCCCCACGAGGTCATCGGCACGCGTGACGTTCGCCAGCTGAAGCGCGCGGGCATTACTGCGGACGATCCGCCCCTCCGCATCGAGCACCACCATGCCGCCGGCGATCGCGTCGAAGGCCACCTGCCATTCGCGTGTAGCGCTCGCCACCTCCTCGAACAGCCGCGCATTCACGATCGCGACACCGACGTGATCGGCGAGGCGCTGGAGGACGCGCGCGTCATCATCGGTGAAGTCGGCAGCACGATTGATCGCGGCCAACGTCCCGATCGCTCCGCGAGCGGTAATCAAGGGAACGACGATCGCCTTCTGGATCCCCGCCGCCTCGTCGGCGAGACGATACACGCCCTCGGTCGAAGCGTGATTGGCGATGACGGACGTGTGCGTGAGGAACGCGCGGCCGTTGAGGCTGTCATTGATGGGTAGCCGCATGCCACGCAGCGCCTCGGTGGCGCCGACCGCCTCGACGATCTCGAGATCGTCGCCATCCTGCAACGTCACGCACGAGCCCTCGGCACGCAGCAGCGCCGACGTGTGACGCAGCGTGAGGTTCAGCACGTCGCCGAGCCGCAGCGACTCGTTGACCGCGCGCGCGACGTCCGCCAGCGCTTCGCTCTGGCGCCGCTCGCGCTGGCTCTCCGCGTACAGGCGCGCGTTCGCGAGGGCGACGGCCGCCTGCGCACCCATCGTGAGCAGGACTTCCTCGTCCTCGTCGGTGTACCCCTCGTGCTCTCGCGTGTACGCCGCCAGCACACCGAGAAGCTGGATGCCGACCATGATCGGCACCGCGATGAGGGCGCGCGCCGGCTCATCGTCGCCCACCACATCGTCATCGGAGAGGGCGGCGAGGGCCGGCTGGGTGAGCCGCACCGGCCGTCCCGTGCGCGCCACGGTGGCGATGGGCCCTCCGCCTAACGGGACCGGCGGGCGGACGGCGGGCATCGAGCGCACCAGGCGCACCAGCGTCACGGTGCGCCGCGCCTCGAGCTCGGGACGGGCGATAACGATCCCCTCGGCGTCGATCACCCGGGCGACCTGCCGCGCCAGCTCACGGAGGATCTCCCCCTCCTCGAGCGAGCGCGACAGCGCGCTCCCCACGTCGTGCAGTCGCTGCAGCCGCTCGGCGCGGCGGCGCGCCACGTCGGCCAGCGTCGCCTCTGTGATGGTGAGAACCACCTGCCGCCCGAGCAGCTCCGCCGTGCGGACCAGCGATTCCGACGCCGGCCCATCCTCGGTGCCGGCGAGCAGGAGGAGCGCGACCAGGCGGCCATCGCGACGACGAAGGGGAAGCAGGAGGATCTCCGGCGCGTCGAGCCCCACTGCGCCGAGCTCGCGGAGGACCCACGCGTCGTGCGTGTCGAGCCGGAACGAGGCGCCGTTTCTGAAGCGCCCCAGCTCGTCGAGACGCCGCGACCACGCCGCGGGGTCGCCGAGCGCCCGCCGGACGACACTCTCCGCGTCGGGCACCGCGCCGGAGGCACAGATGTGCACCGCCTCGCCAGCCTCGTCCTGGAGGGCGACCGCCGCGCGCGCGAACCCTATCGCCCGCATCCCGCGCAGCAGAACGGCCAGCCGCGCGTCGATCGACCCCGAGCGCTCCAACTCCCGCAGGGAATCCTGGAGCACGAGCAGGCGATCGCGCTCGCGTGCCAGCTCTCGGATCGCGCGCGCCTGATCCGGCGCGAGTCCCTCGAGCGATGGCAGCGGAGTGGCGGTCGTGGGACGGGCTACGGGTGTAGCTGGCCTCGAAACGTCGGTCATTCGGGCGGGATCATGGAACCACAGACCGCGCGGTAGGGGAGGCCAATGTAGAGATTCTTGACACCCGGGTCAACCGACCCGAGGGAGCAACAGGCGCGCTGCGCCAGGATCCACGGTGAGCTCCAGAGGGGTCGTTCCGACGAGCTCGCCATCGGCCTGTGCGTCCTGAGGTGGATCGCATTCGATCCGAAAGCGTTTACCGGGCCGGTACGTGATCGCGCGGTGGGGCCGGAAGTCCTTGCGCAGCAAGCGCCAGGCAATGCTCACCGCCTCCCAGCCGCTCGCTGGAGAGAAGACGCACAAGTCCAGCTTGCCGTCATCTCTCGCGATGCCGGGGCCGAGGACGATCAGATCGTTGAGGACGGCGCCGAAGTTGGCGACCATCACCGCCGCCGCCTCCCGCTCGAGAACCTCCCCATCGACGGTCGCGCGGACGCGAAAGCGCGTGTTGCGCAGCGAGGCGCGGAACGCGACGTACGCGTAGGCGAGAATGCCCAGGCGCTTCTTCCACACCGGCGGCGTATCGTGGATCATGCGGGCGTCCACGCCGACACCGAACGAGAAGGCAAAGCACCTCCCGGACGCGAGCCGGCCGAGGTCGACGTCGGCGACGTCGCCGCGGAGGAGGGTCGCCGCCGCGCGGCGGGTCGCGATGGGAATGCCGAGCGCCCGCGCGACCAGGTTGCCCGTTCCCCCCGGGAGGATGCCGACGGGAATTCCGCTGTGCGCGAGCGCGCCGACGACTTCCATCGCGGTGCCATCGCCGCCGAGGGTGAACACGGCCTCGTAGCCGCTGGCGCGCGCGCGGATGATCTCGGCGGCGTGGCCCGGCCGCTCGGTGGTCGCGACATCGACGCGAGCGCCTTCGGCGCCTAGCGCCTGGGCAGCCACGGCGAGGCGCCGGCGGGCACGGCGCGCGGCGGGGTTGGCGACGAGGAGAAACGGTCCCGTCAGAAGCTCCACTCCCGGAACAGATCGAGACCGAATTGCCTTGGCCGGTTGAACTCCACGGCGTCGGTGCGGCACAGCGCGGCGCTCGTGGCGGGCTCGACGCTCATCTGCACCGAGAACCCGTGGTTGAGCCGGTGCTCCAGCGTGAGCCCGAAGGCGTCGAGGAACCGATGGTTCTGGGAATCCTGCCCGCCGATCGAGCACAGACCCGCGTTCGCGCTGAGGAAGGTCCGCTCGGTGAGCTGCTTCCCGAACGCGATGCGCGACTGCGCGAGGATGCCGAGCGGACCGCTCAGCCCCTGCTGGAAGAACTCGCGGTTGAGCGTGGTCGTCGCCGTCTGAAGCTGGAACATGTCGAGGAACTGAAGCTGCTCGACGATCGCGCGCTCGAACAGCGCGCCGAGGGTCGGGAGAATCGTCGCGAACGCGGTCTGAAGCTGACCACTGTTCTCGGCGACGAACGTCGGCTGCCCGGACACGAGGTAGCTCAGGATCTGGGTTTCCGAGATCTGGATGCGCTCATCGCTCGACAGGGCGAGGCGCGGCTGCGAGAGCGTGCCGCCGATGGTGACGCGAATGCGGACGTCGCGCCTGTCGCTCCCCGCCTGACGAACGGTGTGCAGCGCGATGATGTCAAGCGCCGGATCGATCACCGGGCCACCGTAGAACGTGATCACTCCACGTTGCACCTCGAACGTCCGGATCACTCCGGGGGCGAGATACAGTCGATAGGTGCCGCGGTTGGCGAGCAGCGGCCCCTCGAGCGCGAGGCGGTCCCCCTGGCGCGTGACGCTCACCGAGCCGCCGAGCTTGATACTCGCCTCCTGCGAGCGGAGCCAGACATCGTCGCCGATCGCGATGTCGACGTTGCTCACGCTCATGTTGTTGACGATGCCGGTCATCCACGCGGGGCGATCCCGCGGAGTCACGCCGCCGAAGGTCGTGTCGATGAATGCCCCGACCTCGTCCTCCGTGAGCGCGTTGACGTCGATGATCTGCTTCCGCAGCCGCTCGCGCAGGTAGATGGCGCCGCGCTCCACGCGAAGCCCGCCGGTGAGCATCGATTCACGATACGATCCGGAGAGGGCCAGGTTGCCGCCGATCTCGAGGTCGGCCAAGCGGCGCTGGCGTATGGCTTCGAAGTTGTCGGCGCGGAAGCGAATGTCGAACGCCGACCGCTGCGCGAGACAGTCGGCGACGGAGGCGGTGCCCGTCTCGCACTCGTCATCGGGACGTTCCGAGAAGCGCACCGTACCGGCCAGAAACGCGCGGCTGTCGCGGTGCGGACCGCTCGCCATGACGAGACTGTCGAGCCGAATGACAGGCACCGAGTCACCGGAGAGCGACAGGTGGCCGTTGACGTTGCGCAGCTCGATGCCGGCGGCCGCGAGCGCCATCCCGCCGCCGCGGACTGCGACCTCCCCCGCGAAGCTCGGCCGGGTCCACCGTCCGCTGACGTCGACGTGCGCCTGCAGCCTGCCGTGCGCGTTCGCGACGTTCGGGATCATCGCCTCGAGGAGCGCGAGGTCCACGCTGTCCGCCCGCACGCTCACCTGGAGCGAATCGTCGATCAACCGCTTCTCCACACCCACCATCGCGAGGTCCACCGGCAGGCTCGCCGTCATGGTGATGGCCGGTTGGGCGTCGCGAAGCAACCGCAGGTCGCCAATCAGGCGGCGCGCCGCGTAGGTGGCGCGCGCGTCCAGCCGCGGCACCCGCACGGTGCCGATGCGCACGGTGTCGGCGATCGCGGTGAGCCGCATCGTCGGGTTCTCGCGCATGCCGGCGACGCGCAGGTCGAGCGTGAGCAGGCCGCCTAACGCGGTACGGCTCTGTGCGAGCGCGGCGAGATCGGCGACGGGCATCTGATACATGCGGAGCGATACGTCGACCGGGCGCGTGCTGGGGAATTCACCGCCGAGCACGACCCGCGCTCCGCCGTCGGCGGTTACCGCCACCGAATCGACGGCCGCGCCCGTCGAATCGAGCGTGACGCGCGCGGGTGAGGCGAGCGTCCACCGCCGCTCCCCGATGACGGCACTGAGCGTGTCGACGAGCAGACGCGTGGTGTCGCTGCTCAGGGTGTACGCGAACGACATGCTCCCGCGGGGTCCGGTGGCGCTGGCAATGGCGAGCCCGAGCCGGCCAGCGTCGCGCGTTGGTGCATCGAGCGCGATGCGCGCGGAATCCAGGCGCAGCCCGGCCACGACGAGGGTATCGAGCGCGAGCGTCAGCAAGCCCGAGGGTGCGCGCGGCAGACCGCGTAACGCAAAGTTGCCGCGAACGGCGCGTGCGCGATCGCCGGCGACGAAGAGTCCGCGCCCTTCGATCGTCCCGCCGGCGATGAGCGAATCGATCGAGCCGCTCAGCACTCCATTCACCGCCACTCGGCCGCCGAGTGAATCGCGGTACGCGGTGATGAGGGAGTCGCGACGCGCTCCGGTGGCGGTGTCTTCGCTCGCCAGTGCGCGTGCGCCTCGTCCACCGCGGTCGGTCGGGATCCAGGGGCGCAGCCCGCCGAGAGAATCGACGACGAGCGTGTAACGCAGGGAGTCCGGACGGGTAGCGCCCAGGGACAAGGCGCCCGACGCGGTGAGTGTGGCGGCGGTGGTCTCGAGGCGAAGAGTGTCTACCCGGAGAAGCCCTTCGGTGAACGCGAGCGCGGCGACCGACGGGAAGATCCGAACACCGCCGACCGTCGAGCGGTCGAGCTCCACCGCAAGCGTGCCGTCGAGATTCGCGAGCGAGTCCCCGCTGAGATCGGCGCGGTATCGACCGGTAATCCGCGACGCGAACAAATCGGTGCGCGCGAGCAGCGTTCGCGGATCGAGATCCTCCACCGCACCCGTCATCTGCGCGGCGAAGCGCGGCGCCGCCATGTCGAATCGACCGTCGACGCTCATCATCCCCGCGTCGCCGCGCATCGTGGCGGCAAGCAGCAGGTCCGCCATGGTCCCTTGCACGCGGAGCGGGCCGGTGTGTGGCCCGCGCGCGGGCAGCGACGGATACGAGCGGGCGAACTGCGTGAAGTCGACCGGCTGGGCGAAGAGGTCGACGTCGAACGCCATCAGCTCGTCGCCGTAGGTCACGCGGCCCGACCCGGAAAACCGCGATTCCCCCGGGCCGTCGTCGCGAAGGGTGACGTCCGCATCCCGGAAGCGGACGTCCAGCCACGACGAATCGAGCACGGCGTGGCCGGAAATGACGCCGCGAAGCCGCGGAAAATCGGTGAAGAGAAATTGCGGCGTGCGAAGATCCAGCCGCTCGATGTCGAGCGAGAGGCCGAGGAACTTCGTGAACGCGGGCTCCCGGATGTCGAGGCCGCCGCTCGCCGTCGCGCGGGTCACCGCCCCGGGAACGTGCTTGTCGCGGAAGGTGATGTTCGCCTGATCGACCATGAAGCGATCCAGGCGCCCGCCGGGTCCGCGAACGGTTCCGGTGAGCGTGCCTTGCCAGTCCACCGGGAATGGTCCGCCCGCCAACGTCCGAAACAGATCGAAATCCACTGGCTCGGCGCGCAAGTCGACGTCCTTGACGACGAGGACGGGACCGCCGACGCCGAACGTCCAGTCTCCGACGAGGTGCGACTTCGCCGCTCGCACGTCCATTCGGCTGATGCGGTAGTCGATGACGCGAGGATCCCGCACATCGCTCACGATGTGCAGGAGCATGCGGCCGCCTCCCTGTCGCGGGAGCGTCGGATAGACCCATGCGATGTCGGCGAGCGAGACGCTGTCTCCGGCCACCTGCACGTCGTAGCGCACCGGCCCCGGCTGCTTCCAGTGCACCATCCCACGCGCTCGTCCAGTCGAGCCGGGCAGATCGAAATGCGTGAGATCGAAGCGCACCGTGTCATCCCCGATGCGCACCGGACCGCGGATGTTGCGGAAGCGGAAGGGCGGGTCGGTCTCGTCCACATCCATGTCGGCCACGACGATGAGCCGCCCCGCGCTGTCGGGATCGGCGATGCGGACGTACGGTGCCTCGACCTCGAGCCCGGTCCAGCGCCACGTCTTCTTCAGCCCTTCCCTCGTCTCGCGGATCTCGTGGCCGCCCGTCGTGCGCGCGTAGGCGAGAACCGAATCCCGCTGTCGTGCGCTGAGGGTATCGGACGCCGACCACGGCATGGTGACGATGACGGTCCCGTCGTGGATCGTCGCCGTGTCGATGACGATGTAATCGCCGAAACGACGATCGGGCGTGCGCGGACGTGGAGCACCTTTCGGGAAAATGCGGCGGTAGTTCCACACGCCATCCGCGTGGCGGCGCAGATTGACAAACGGCTTGTGCACGACGAGCTGTCCGATCAACAGGCGCCGGTCGAGGATGTCGCGCGGATCGTAGGTGATCTCGATCGGCCCGGCGCTCACGAAGAGCGAATCCTCGTCATCCCGGATGGCGAAGGAGTCGACGACGACCCCGGTGACGAGTCCGCCGCTGATCCGCCCGATGTACATCGTCCCGCGCTTGCCCAGCTTGGAGGCCACCTGCGACTGCAGATACCGGCGCACGTAGTCGCGGCCGAGGTCCGTCTGCGTCACCGACAACACAGTCGCCGCCACGATGACTCCGATGAGGAGCAAGGCGGCGGCGCTGATGATGGCGACGAGACGGCGGCGGGACATGGGCTAGGTGCTCAAGGTGCTCGAGGAAGTCGAGGTGCTCGAGGTGAACGGTCCTTAACCTAGAGCACCTCGAGCACCTCGAGCACCTCGAGCACCCTTTTCAGAACGCCTGCCCTATCGAGAAATGGAACGTCAGCTTCTGAAAGAAAGAGTCGTCCTGCCGCGGGGTGAAGGTTGCCGGACACCCCTCGCCGAACCCGTTCGGCAGCGTGTTCCCTGGGCTGACGCACCGGAGGCGGCTGGGGTTTCCGGTCACTTCGTCCCGAACGATCGTGTAGGCGGGACCACGCTGCTGCGCGTATCTGTTGTACGCTAAATCGAACCGGATGGGTCCGACCGGCGAGGCGACCCGGAGGCCGATCCCGGGCGTCCACCGAAACTGGTCGAGCCGCACCGTTTCGGCTCGCCGGTTGTAAACCTGGCCGCCATCGACGAACAGCGCGAATTGAAGGAGCTGCCGAAGAAAGGGCGGCCGCATACGAAGCTCCACGTTGACGATCGCCTGAGCGTTTCCCCCCGTCGGCGACGTCCGAATGACCCCGATCGTGTCGTCAGCGACGAACACGGTGTCCCCCCCGGGGAGGATCGAGTCGACCCGGGCGTCGTCCACCAGGTAAACGAGGGGGCCCAGCTCGTTCTGGCGGTAGCCGCGCACGGAGTTGGGCCCGCCCCCGTACATGCGCTCCTGGGGCGGAACGAAATCGTCGGCGCCCCGGAGGGTGCCGAGGGCCAGCACTCCCCCCACCTGGATGCGGGACGCGAAGGTGACGCTCGGGGTCAGCCCTTTGTACCAGTTGGCCTCCCCCGTCCACTTGTTGAAGCGAAAGTCCGACCCAATGAACCGCGACGAGTGACGCCACTCGAGCCGGACGATGTCGCCCCGCCGCGGGTCGTAGAGGTTGTCGGTGCGATCACGTGACAGACTCATGCGCCCCGTCGCGAGTCGCGTGTTCTGCGTCAGCTCCCCGATCGCCTGTAGCTCGCAGACGTTGAAGACGGCACAAAAGACGGCGTCGGCGGCCTGCGTGCGACCGTATTCGAGTTGATAGGCGAGCGTGAGGGGCGTGCGCGGCCGTGTCTCACGCGTGACGGACGCGACGCCACCGATCGTGGTGCGGCGCAGATACGCGTCGAGCTCGGAGTAGCGCTCGCTGAAGAGCGTGAGCGTGGGCGAGAGGCGCAACCCGAACAGCAGCGGCTGACGGACGGTCGCCCCCGCGTAGTAGTTGACCGTGTCACTGAACACGTCCTTGCGCACTTGCGACGCACACATCTGCTCCACCCCATCGAGCGGATATCCGACGCCGATCTTCGACAGGCGGCCGTTCACTTCCAGTCGCCGCGCGCCGCCGATGAAATCGCGATCGACGAATCGCCCCTGCGTGCGAAAGCAGTCCAGCGTGGCCCATCCGGCGCCGAGGCGCACCGAGTGCATCGCCGCCTCGCTGAGGAACACGCGCACCGCGAGCAGCGAATCGCCGCGCGGCTGCAGGCTGTCGGGAGCGAGACGAATCTCGACGTGCGCGTACGTCTCCAGCTGATAGAGATCGCGTTGGCTTCGAAAGAGGTCCTGCTCGCGGAAGATCTCGCCAACCCGCAGCGAGAGGAGCCGGCGCACCTCCGCCTCCGTAATCTCCTGCCGCTTCCCTTCCCGCGGCTGAATCTCGACGTCGATGCGCGCGATGCGCATCACGCGCCCGGGGAGAAACTGGAGCTCGACGGTCGCCCGGTCGGTCGAATCGACGTCGTAGTTGCTGAGGACCTCGGCGCGCGCGTACCCCTGGTCACGAAGCCGGTCGATGATCCCCGCGACACGGACCTGCAGCTCCTGCCGGTCGAAGCGTCCGCCGCGCATCTCCTCCAGCTGCCGCGCGAATCGCGATCCATCGCGCACCGTGTCGAGCCCGCTCACGCGCATCGTGTCGATCAGGACGGGCGGTCCCTCGACGATGTCGAAGCGGATGTCGACGCGGCCCGGGTCCTTCGTCACCACGGTCGTATCGACGGCGGCCTTGTAGAATCCGCGCTGGCGATAGAAGAGGCGAAGCCGAAGGACGTCGCGCTGGAACTCGACGCGATCCAGACAGCGCTGCGCACCGAAAAAGAGGCCGATTCGCCGCCAGAAGCTCGACGGCGTGGTGGCGATGGCGGCCTCCAGCTCGGCGTCGGGAAACGTCTCGTTGCCGCGGAACTCGATGTCGTCGACACGCACGTCCCCCGGGTCGCACTCGAGGTCCTGCGCGCCGGCCGCGGCCGGCAGCGCGAGGACGAGCGCGACCGCTAGCGGCGCGACACGTCGCCTGGCACTCCGAATCACCGGCGCGCGGACGTCCCGGGGTGCTTTCGCGGCGTGCGCCTCACGATGACACCGCGCTCGTCGATTTGAGGAATGCCCTGCTCACGCGCGATCGGCGTGCGCTGGAGCATCATGCGCGCGAGGTAGAACGTCGCGAGCCCCGCGCCGAGCGCGATCCCCGCCGCCGTGAGGGTTTCTCGCGGGTCGAGCTCGCGGCGGAAGTAGTACACGGCGGGAGGAACGAGGCGGGAGCCTGAGTCTGGCTTCATTGATCTCTGTGAGAGAGAGATGCGTGCGGGATTGGACTCCTACACCGTATGCACGAGAATCGTCCCCGGCCCCTTCTGCTTCGCCCGGCGCTTCACGTCCGCGGCGAGCGAGCCGATCTGGCCAATGGACGTGAATCGATCGGGCTGCACCAGCAGGATCGCTACTGATAGACGAGCGATCGGGAATTCCCGTGCCCGGCCGTCGCGGTCGATCCCCATGAAATGCCCGCGGCGCACCGCTTCCTCCCCAACGGCGTGGGCCGCCACCTCCACGAAACGGCTCGCCGTCTCGCGCGCGATCGCCTCCGCACGCTCGGCCACCGTGACGACGATGAAGTCGTCACCCCCGATGTGGCCGACGAAATCCTTCGGCGTCCCGACCGTCTGCACCGCGGCGCGCACCGCGGCCCCCATCTCGCGGATGACCGTGTCCGCCGCGGTGAAGCCGAACGTGTCGGCGAAGGGCTTGAAGTTGTCCAGGTCGATGTAGCACACCGCGAACGCTTCGTTCTGCTGCGCGCGGCGAGTGATCTCCTCCTCGATGGCGGTTCCCCCGGGAAGCCCGCTGGTGGGGTTGCGATCCCCTTCACGACGGACGATGCGGAGGAGCGCGACGACGCGCGCGCGGAGCTCGCGCGGGTCGAAGGGCTTGGCGAGATAGTCGTCCGCGCCCGCCTCGAATCCGGCGACCTTGTGGTCGACGTCTCCCTGCGCGGTGAGCATGAGCACCGGAATGCGCGCGGTGAACGGGTTCCGCTTCACCGCCCGGCACACCTCGAAGCCCGACATGCCGGGCATGACCAGATCGAGCACGAGCAGGTCCGGCTCTCGCTGCTGAATGGAAGCGAGAGCGGTCACGCCATCGGCGGCGAGCGCCACCTCGTGTCCCGCTGACTCGAGGATGTCGCGTACCACGAGGCGCATGTCCTCGTTATCGTCCACGAACAGCAGGTAACTCACGATTGACGCTGCGCTTAGGGCGCGATAAGGTTCACCGGCGCGGACGCCCGTGTCAACGGTACGCGATCGTGCATCCCCCGAGAGCGATCCGACCCATGCGCCGACTTCTCGCCGCGCTATTCCTCCTCGTTCCCTTCGCCTGCCGCGGGGGCGAGTCCGCTCCGCAACGTCGCACGCTGATCGACTCGAGGGACACCTATGACCCTCGCACCCTCGATCCGGCACTCGCGACTGACGTGCCCAGCGGTCGCGCGGTGGCGTACGTCTTCGACGGCCTCACGCGCTTTACCCCCGACGCGCGGCTCGAGCCGGCGCTCGCCGAGCGCTGGGACGTATCCGCTGATGGGAAAGTATACACCTTCCACTTGCGGCGCGGCGTGCGCTTTCACGACGGAACGCCCTTCGCGGCGCGTCACGTCGTCCAGAGCTTTCACCGGGTGCTCGATCCCGCCACGAAGAGCACCGGCCCATGGGTGCTCTATCCAGTCGCCGGCGCGCGCGACTTCGCCGACCGGAAGGCGACGTCCATTCGCGGCATCGAGGCACCCGACGACTCGACCGTCCGCATCACACTCGATCAGCCGCTGGCGATCTTCCTGAAGCTCCTCGCGATGCCGGTGGCGTCGATCGTCCCCGACTCGGTGGGTCCCGACTTCCGCGAGCACCCGGTGGGCACAGGGCCGTGGAGATTCGTCGAATGGCGGCACGACGATTATCTCCTGTTCGCGAAGAACGCCGAGTACTTCGACGGTGCGCCGAAGACCGACTCGCTGCGCGCGCGCATCATCCGGGAGCCGAGCACGGCGGTCGCCGAGTTCGAGGTGGGCAACGTCGACCTACTCTACGTGCCCGAGGCGGAGACGCGACGCTGGGAACAGACCGACGAGCGGAGCGCGATGCTCTCCGCCGCGCCCGCGCTGCGCCTCTGGTACATCGGCATCAACACGACGCGCGGCCCCCTGAAGGACGTCCGCGTGCGTCAGGCGATCAACCACGCGATCGACGTCGGCGTCATCCTCGACCGCCTCGTCGGGGGCCGCGGCCGGCATGCGGCCGGCGTGATCCCGCCCATCCTCGACGGTGCGGACACCACGCGTCGCCCGTACGCGCACGATGTCGATCGCGCGCGGCAGCTGTTGACGCAGGCCGGATTCCCGAATGGCATCGACATCGATCTCTGGCATTCGGACAACGAGAGCTTCTCGCGCGTCGCCCAGTCGATTCAGAGCTATCTCGGCGAAGCGGGCATTCGTGCGCGGCTGGTGCAGCGCGAGGCAGCCGCGATGCGGGCGGCGGCGCGCAACGGCGAGACCGACATGGTGCTGAAGGACTGGTACGCGGACTATCCGGACGCCGAGAATTTCCTGTACCCGCTGCTGCACACCGCGAATCGCGGGATTGGTGGGAACGTGTCGTTCTACTCGAATCCCGCGTTCGACCGTTTGGTGGATTCCTCCCGCATCGAGCTCGACAGCGCGCGGCGCGCGGAGCTGTATCGTCGCGCCGACTCGATCGCCTTCGCCGACGCGCCGATGGGGTTTCTGTTCTTCTATAACGAGCTCTACGCGGTGCAGCCGTGGGTGAGGGGCTTCCAGGTGCCCGTGATCTTCAACGGGCAGCGGTGGGTCCAGGCGGAGCTTCGGTGAACGAGGAGGCAGGAGTCAGGAGTCAGGAATCAGGGGGTGTCAGGGGGGAGGTTGCAGGAGCTGCGCGGGCCGTGCTCCTCGAACCTTCACCCTGACACCCCTGACGCCTGACTCCTGACTCCTGACCCCCATGTTTTCCTTCATCGCACGCCGGCTGCTCCTCGCGATCCCCACGCTCTTCGGCGTTCTCGTCGTCGTGTTCCTGCTGTTGTACATCGCGCCCGGCGACCCCGTGATGGAGATGGTGGGTGAGCGCGCCGATGCCGAGACGATCGCGCGTCTTCGCGCGGAGCTGCGGCTCGACGATCCGGTCCCGGTGCAATTCGCCCATTACGCGGGCGGCGTGCTCACCGGCGACCTCGGCACCTCCTACATCACCGGGCGCCCGATCACGCGCGACATCCTCGAGCGATTCCCCAAGACCCTTCAGCTCGCCACGGCGGCGATGCTGCTCGCGGCGTCCCTCGGCATCACCATTGGAGTGCTCAGCGCCCGGCGCCCGGGGAGCACGTTCGATCGGCTGGCGATGGCCGGCGCGTACCTCGGCATCTCGTTCCCGGTCTACTGGGTGGGGCTGATCCTCATCCTCGTCTTCGCCGTCACCCTCCGCTGGCTGCCGCCGTCGGGATTCGGCCGCGTGGAGTACCTGATCCTCCCCGCCCTGGCGTTAGGCACGCGCTCGATCGCGTTCCTCGCGCGCATGACTCGCTCGGCCATGCTGGAGGTGCTCGGGAGCGACTTCGTGCGCACCGCACGGGCGAAAGGCCTGCGTGAACGGGTGGTGCTCGGGCGCCACGCGCTCCGCAACGCGCTCATCCCGATCATCACCGTGCTCGGCCTCGACTTCGGCTATTACCTCACGGGCAGCATTCTCACCGAAACGATTTTTTCGTGGCCCGGGATCGGGCGCTACGTCGTCAACGCGATCGCCCGTCGCGATCTGCCCGCGATCCAGGGGAGCGTGCTGTTCCTGAGCGTGGTCTTCGTGCTGGTGAACCTGGCGACGGACCTGTTGTATGCGAAGGCGGATCCGCGAGTGAGGTACGACTGACAGAGGCGAAGGGGTCAAAGGGGTCGAGGGATCGAAGGGATCGAGGGGATGGAAAGGCGCCGCGGCTTCGCCGCGGCGCTCATCAGATGAGCGCGGCTCGCTGCGAAGCAGCGGCCGCGCTTTTCCATCCCCTCGATCCCTCGACCCCTTTGACCCCTTTGACCCCTTCTTCCTCTCACACCCCCGCCTCCTCCTTCACCCCAAACACCGCCATATGCGAGGAGTGCCCCGGGTTCACCTTCTTCTCGGGGTAAATCCAGTGCACAGCCTGGTTGACGGCGATGGCGGCCTCGGAATAGCCGGTCGCGATGAGCTTCAGCTTGCCGGGGTAGGTCGTGATGTCGCCCGCCGCCCAGATCCCCTGCCGCCCCGTCTCCATCGCGCTGTTCACGACGATCTCGTCCTTCTCGAGACTGAGCCCCCACTCCGCCATCGAGCCGAGGTCGCTGACGAAGCCGAGCATGGGGAGGATTGCGTCGCAGTCGATGGCGACCGTCGTCTTCGCCTTGATGTCCTTCAGCACGACGCCCGACAGGTTCTCCCCGTTGCCGGTGATGTCGTGCAGCTCGTGGAAGGTGAGCATGCGGGCGCGTCCTTCGGCGCACGCGGCGCGGATCTCCTCGACCGTCGCGGCGTGCGCGCGAAACCGGTCGCTCCGGTGGGCGAGCGTCACCGCCGACGCGCGATCCAGCAGCTGGTGCGCCCAGTCGAATGCCGAGTCGCCGCCGCCGATGATCAGCACCTGCTTGCCGCGAAACCGCTCCGGATCGAGAACCCGGTCGTGAATTCCCTTCCCGTACCAGGGTTCCGCGCACGGCTGCGGAAGGCGGCGCGGTGAGAACGCCCCGATGCCGGCGGCGATCACAATTGCCCTGGTCGGAAACCGGTCCGTTTCGGTGACCAGCGTGAAGGTCCCGCCGTCCTCCTCGAGAGAGACGACGCGCTGATCGAAATGCATGGGTGCGCCGAACTGCTTGGCCTGCTCGAGCTGCCCCGCCACGAGGTCTTTCGCGAGCACCCGAGGAAACCCGGCGACGTCAAAGATGTACTTCTCAGGGTAGAGGGCGGTCAGCTGGCCGCCGGGCTCCGACAGGGCGTCGATGATCTGGGCGGAAACGCCCCGCATCCCCGCGTAGAAAAGAGCAAAGAGGCCGGTTGGGCCGGCGCCGAGAATGGTGATGTCCTTGGTTTCGTGCACCATGCAATAAGGTTAACACCCGAAGACGTCAGGTCACAGACGTCAGGGATCAGTGGTCAGTGGTGCACGTGCAGTCGACGTTTCTGAAATCTGACACCTGACGTCTGATACCTCACATCTTCGGGTGTTGATCTCCGCGAAGGATTCTATGGAGCACTCGGAAGACCACATCCTCGACTACGCCGGCTCCTTCCGGCTGCTCCGAAAGGTGGCAGACGGTGGAATGGCCACCGTCTACGAGGCCGAGCAGCTCGGGCCCGCCGGGTTCGCGAAGCGGGTCGCGCTGAAGGTGATCCATCCGCAGTACGCGTCGGAGCGGCACTGGCTGCAGCTCTTCATCGACGAGGCGAAGCTCTCCGCCAACCTCGCGCACGGCAACATCGTTCAGATCTACCAGCTCGGCCAAGTCGATGGGCAGTACTACATGGCGATGGAGTACATCCAGGGCCCCACGCTGCGGTCGATCATCGATCGCCATGCCGAGCTGCAGCAGCCGATGCCCCTCCCGATCGCCGCCTACATCGCCTCGCGCGTGTGTCGCGCGCTCGACTACGCACACAACTTCGTCGCGCCGGGCGGACAGCGGCTCGACGTGGTGCACCGCGACGTCTCGCCCGGCAACATCATGGCGTCGTGGGACGGCCACATCAAACTGGCCGACTTCGGGATCGCGAAGGCCCGGACGTCGTTCGATCCGGCGGCCGAGCGGCACATCCTCATGGGGAAGAAGCACTACATGTCCCCGGAGCAGGCGCTCGCCCTCGCGGTGGACGCGCGGTCCGACGTCTTCACGTTAGGTGTCGTGCTGTACGAGATGCTCACCCTCGAGCCGCTGTTCAAGGAGGACATCACCGATCTCCTCCTCGACGAGGTGACGGTGCATCCGCTGCCGAGTGTGCGGGCGCGCGTCCCGCAGCTGCCGGGCGAGGTCGAGGACGTGCTGACGCGGGCGCTCGCGCGCGACCCGAACCGCCGCCCCACCGCCGCCGCGATGGGGCACGCGCTCGACAAGTGGATCGAGCGCCAGCGTCCGGTCGCCACGCCCGACCGGTTGCAGGAGCACCTGGCGACGATCTTCCCGACGTCGCAGAAGCGCATTTCCGGCTCGTCCGCCAAGGCGGAGACGCCGACGAAGTTCTCGAACTTCAAGCGCGGCCTGCGGCGGCCGAGAAAGCCGGGGTTCTTGGCGAGGCTGTTCGGGCTGTAGGGGCCGGGGTCGAGGGATCGCGGGGTCACGGGGTCGAGGGCTCGTCTCGAGATCTCGACCGACGACGTCAGGGCCGGCCATCTCGACGAGGCGCCCTCGATCCCCCCGACACCTCGACACCCCGACCCCGGTCCGATAACGTGCCCCCCATGAAGATCTACACGAAGACCGGCGACAAGGGCGACACCGGGCTCTTCGGTGGCGGGCGCGTTCCGAAGAATCATCCGCGCGTCGAAGCGTACGGCGACGTCGATGAGCTGAACGCCATCCTCGGCATGGCGCGGTCGGTCGAGATGATGCCGCGCATCGACGAAGTGCTGGTACCGGTCCAGCGCGATCTCTTTTCCCTGGGCGCCCTTCTCGCCACACCGCACCCCGAGAAGGTGCAGCAGCAGCTCGCGAAGGCTCGCATCGACGACGGACGCATTGCCGAGCTGGAGCGCGCCATCGATGAGGGAGAGGCCGAGCTGGAGCCGCTCGAGGCGTTCATTCTTCCCGGCGGCACGCCCAAGGCCTCCGCGCTCCACGTCGCGCGCACCGTGTGCCGGCGCGCCGAGCGTCGCGTGATCGCGCTTGCCGCCGAGGTGGACGTGCCCCCCATCGTGATCACCTATCTCAATCGCCTCTCCGACCTGCTCTTCGTGCTCTCGCGCGTCGCCAACCGCCGCGCCGGCGCGGGAGAGGTGACATGGTAAGGCGAGATTACGGATAGCGGATTGCGGCTTGAGCATCCCCATCAGCAATCCGCACTCCGCAATCTTCCTTTCCATGCATTCCATCTCTCTCCCGACCTACGACGTTCTCGTCAAGCACGGTGCCCTGGCGAGCGTCGCCGACATCGCGCGGAGCACGACGCGCGCCCATCGGTATGCGGTCATCACGGACACCAACGTCGTGCGCCCACATGCCGAGCGCGTGGTCAACGAGCTCGGGTCGGTGGGGACGCGGACGTTCACGGTGCCGCCGGGGGAGAGCTCGAAGACGCGCGAGACGTGGGCGCGTGTCACCGACGAGATGCTGGAGGCCGGCTTCGGGCGCGACGCCGCGATCATCGCCGTCGGCGGTGGCGTCATCGGCGATCTGGCCGGTTTCGTCGCCGCGACGTTCATGCGCGGCATAAAGTACGTCCAGGTGCCGACGTCGCTGATCGCGATGATCGATGCCTCGATCGGCGGAAAGACCGGCGTCGATACACCGCGCGGCAAGAACCTCGTCGGCGCGTTCCATCAGCCGACGGCGGTGCTCGCCGATCCGGCCGTGCTCTCGACACTGCCCCCCGAGCACTTTCGCGCGGGGCTCGGCGAAGCGATCAAGCACGGCGTGATCGCCGACGCGATGTACCTCGAGCGGACGGTCACCGACGTCCCGATGCTGCTCGATCGCTCCACCCGGCGGCCCGACGCGACCGAGGCCCTCGTCGCACGCAGCATCGAGATCAAGGCGGAGATCGTCCGTCGCGACGAGCGCGAGCATGGGCTGCGACAGGTCCTCAACTTCGGGCACACGATCGGGCACGCGATCGAGGCCGCGTCGGGCTACACCCTCCTCCACGGCGAGTGCGTGGCGGTGGGCATGGTCTACGAGGCGACGATGGCGGTGAAGATGGGGGTCGCGACGCCGGGCACGGCGCGCGACGTCAAACGGGCCGTGGAGCGCGTTGGGCTCCCGACCGCGCTCCCGCCGGGGGCGACGGTCGACAAGCTGCTGGCGCTCATGAGAGCGGACAAGAAAGTGCGCTCGGGCGCGCTCCGCTTCGCGCTCCCGCGCGAGATCGGCGCGATGGCGAGCGGCGATGGGACCTGGTCGGTGCCGGTGGAGGAGTCGGTGGTGCGAGGGGTGCTGGCGTCCTGAGCCGGCAGACCGTTGCCGCCTGAACGGGGCACCTAACTTGCCTGAGCCCCCATCGTTCGCTCCAGTGGCGCGCTAACCTCGGAGGCATCATGTCTTCGTTCTCGACGTACATCGTTGGCTTCATCATCCTCGTCATCGGGCTCGCGCTCGCGGCCTACCTGCTGAACGTGCCGGCGATGTGGATCGCGGTCGGGGTCGTGATCCTGATCGGGATCGGCGTCCTGATGGCGACCAGCCGCACGAAGCCCAGGGACCCGCCGGTCGCATAGCGACTAGCCCGGGCCCGGGGCCAAGGGCCACGGGCCAAGGGGTGGGTCCGGGTTATCCGATGAGCAACCGGCGGCGCGGGAGCGCCGCCGATTGCCTTTCCACCCCCTTGGCCCGTGGCCACTGACCCTCGACCCACCCACGCCGTCCCTAACCCTTAAGCCCGAAAAACGCCGGTTAGTGCGCCAACAGTTGACCTTTCGATGCCGAGGCTATTATCCTGCCCCTCCCCGACGGAGCTATGCCTGCACGACGGCCTACCGGCCCACACCATCACCTTCCATGTAAGGGGTGTGTATGCAGCATGTGACGGAGAGCAGGTCCAAAGGTTACTTCCGTTCCTCTCCTTCCACCGCATTCGACCAATACCTCCAGGACATCCAAAAACTTCCTCTCATAGAGGACCCCGAAGAAGAACGGCGCCTCGCCCGTCGCGCCCAGAAAGGTGATGAGAAAGCCGCCGAGCGGCTCGTCACGGCGAACCTCAGATTCGTCATCTCGTACGTCAAGAAGTACCAGGGCCACGGCCTCGACCTCTCCGAGCTCGTCGCCATCGGCAATGAGGGCCTCCTCAAGGCCGTCAAGAAATTCGATCCCGACCAGGGCGTGAAATTCATCTCCTACGCCGTCTGGTGGGTTCGTCAGGCAGTACTCAAGGCACTCGCCGAGCAGACCCGGTCCGTCCGCATCCCCCTCAACCAGAACTCGCAGCTCATCAAGCTCGCGCGCGCCGAAACGGTGCTCGCGCAGGTGCTGAAGCGCGATCCGACCGATGATGAGATCGGGCGTCTGATCGAGGAAACGCCGGACCAGGTTCGCGCCGCCCGACAGATGTCGGCCACCGAGGTGTCGCTCGATGCGCCGATCGATCGTTCGGACCGCGAAGCGTCCACGTTAGGTGAGCGCTTCGTCGGCGTCGACGGCCGCGACATTGAAGACGTAACCGACTTCAAGCTCATGCGGGAGTTCATCGATCGCGTCTTCACCAAGTACCTGACGCCACGCGAACGGAAGATCCTCTACCTGTACTACGGGCTCGAGGAAGGCTCCGAGGCGATGACGCTGGAGAAGATCGGCGCGCTGATGGGCGTCACCCGCGAGCGCATTCGTCAAATCCGTGAGCGGGCGTTCGAGAAGCTGCGCGAATCACCGGACGGACGGGCGCTGGCCGGATTCTGGAACTTCGCCTGACCACGTCCACTCTCACGAGAAACGGGGGCTCGGCTCAGCCGGGCCCCCGTTCTCGCATCCGGGGGCGAGTCGTTATGTTGGCGGCGTGAGCTCCGAGCCCAACGTGCCTCCAAAACCGCGCGTGCTCGTGATCGACGACGAGGCGACGATCCGCGCAGCCCTCCGGCGCTTCTTCAAGCGTCGTGACTGGCTCTACGATGAAGCCGAGGATGGCGCGCGCGGCCTCGCGAAGCTCCTTGCCCCCGGCGCGGGGTACACGGCCATCATCTCGGACCTTCGCATGCCGGGGATGTCGGGCATGGCGCTGCACGACGAGCTCGCCCAGCGGCGCCCCGAATTGCTCGACCGGCTCGTGTTCTCCACCGGTGACGTCGCGTCGAAGGACGCCGCCGAGTTCGTGCAGCGCACCCGCTGCTTCATCCTCGAAAAGCCATTCGAGCTGAGCAAGCTGGGAGAAACGTTGGAGCGGATCCGGGCCACCGCCCCACCGATTCCCTGACTACCTCCCGCCTTCCGCTGCTCATCAATGCCTCGGCCCCTCGCGCGCGCGAGGTGGCCGATGCCGTGCGCGACAGCGGCCTTCCGATCGATCCGCGCGTACTGCCCGCGGCACAGATCGCCGAGACGCTCCGTCGGCTCGCCGAGTCAGGCGTTAGGCGCGCCGGCGTCTCGGGAGGGGATGGGACGATCGCGCTGGCGGCCGGCGTCGCCTCGAGCGTCGCGCTCGAGCTGGCCGTGATCCCTGGCGGCACGCTGAACCACCTCGCCCGGGACCTCGGCATCCCGAGCGAGCTGGACGAGGCGCTTCGCGTCGCGGTTACCGGTGAGGCGCGACCCATCGATGCGGGCTCGGTGAACGGTCACCTTTTCCTCAACACCAGCTCGGTCGGGACGTACGTCACCTTCGTGCGGCTTCGCGAGCGTCTCGAGCGCTACCTCGGCTATCGCCTGGCGAGCATCGCGGCAGCCCTTCGCCTGCTCGTCCGCCCGCGCACCTTCACCGTCGAGGTCGAGGTCGAGGGAAGGTTGCGGGCCGACATCTCCCCGCTCGTGTTTGTCGGTGTCGGCGAGCGAGAGTTGAAGCTGCCAACACTCGGCGGCCGCGCCGAGGGCGGGCGACGGGGCCTGCACCTGATGATCGTGCGGGGTCGATCGCGCGCGCGTCTGGCGGCCCTGGCGTTCGCGGCGGCGGCTCGCGGAACTCGCTCCGCCATGCGGAGCCCGGCGCTCGAGGCGGTAATCGTGAACCAGTTCACGATCCGCATGCGCCGCCCGCACGGACGCGTCGCGACCGATGGCGAGCTGAACACGATGATCGCGCCGCTGGAATACCGGTGGCTGCCGGGTGCGGTGATGGTGGTGACACCCTGAGAGGTGCTCAAGGTGCTCGAGGTGCCCGAGGTGCTCGAGGTGCGCTGAAGTCCCCCCTGGAGCACCTTGAGCACCTCGAGCACCTCGAGCACCTTTCAGTCGTGGCCGCGTCCACACTCCCGATCTTCCCGCTCCCGCTGGTTCTCTTCCCGGGCGTCACGATCCCGCTGCACATCTTCGAGCCGCGCTACCGCCGCATGCTCGCGGACTGCCTCGAGCGCGATCGGCGCTTTGGCGTTCTGTTTCTCGCCGAGGGAACCGCCGAAGAGAGTCTTGCCGCCGGCGGCGAGGTGGGCTGCGTCGCGCACATCGAGTCGCGCGACGAGCTTCCCGACGGACGGTCCAACATCACGGTCGAGGGCCGCGAGCGGTTTCTGCTGCGCGCGCTGGTGACGTCGCCGCTCCCGTACCACGTGGGGATGATCGTGCCGTACGAGGATGCACCCGAGCCCACGGCGCTGCTCGAGCCCTTGGCCACCCGCGTTCGAGAGCGCTTCGAGCGCATCGCGCATGCCGCGCGCACGATCTCGGATGATGCTGACGCCATCCCCGAGCTCCCCGATGATCCCGCGTTGCTCGCTTTCCGTGTCGCGTCGTTCATCGACCTCGATGTTCCCGCGCGGCGGCAGCTGCTCGCATCGACATCGCCGGGCGAGCGGCTGCGCACCGTCGACAGTGTCCTCGCTCCCGCCGTCGACCCCATGGAGCAGCGCGCGACGACGCACGAGCGAGCCAAGACGAATGGCCATGGCGGCGTTGCCCATCTCTGAGGCCGCGAGCGTCGCGCTCTCACCGGCGCTGGAGCGCGCCGCCAGCCGCCTGGCGTCGATCGTCGGGCCGCGCGCCATCCTCTCGCGACCCAGCGAGCTCGTTACGTACAGCGCCGACGGGCTGCCCTTCTATCGCAAGCGCCCGGCGCTGGCGGTGTTTCCCGAGACGCGGGAGCAGCTCATCGCCGTCGTGCGGGCGCTGGCGGAGGAGCGCGTACCCTTCGTGCCTCGCGGCGCGGGGACGGGACTCTCCGGTGGCGCGCTCGCCGAGAACGACGCCGTGGTCATCGGCCTCAATCGGCTGCGTCGCATCATCTCGATCGACCCGGAGAATCGGCGCGCCGTGGTGGAGCCGGGAGCGGTGAATGCCGGGCTCACGCGCGCGGCGAGCGAGTACGGGCTGCACTATGCGCCGGATCCCTCGAGCCAGACCGCCTGCACCATCGGCGGCAACGTGGCCGAGAATGCCGGCGGCCCACACTGCCTCAAGTATGGCGTGACGCTCAACCACGTCATCGCGCTGACGGTGATTCTCCCCGATGGCGAGCTCGTGTCGTTAGGCTCGACCGAGGGCGAGCGCGATGGATACGATCTACTCGGTGCCTTCGTCGGCTCGGAAGGGTGCTTCGGCGTGGCCGTCGACGTCACCGTTCGGCTGGTGAAGAACCCCGAGTCGGTGCGCACGCTTCTGGCCGACTACACCGCGATCGTCGACGCCGCCCGCGCCGTCTCGGCGATCATTGCGTCCGGTGTCGTCCCGGCGGCGATGGAGATGATGGACGGCCCCACCATTCGGGCCGTCGAGGCGTCGATCTACGCCGCGGGGTATCCCGTGGATGCCGACGCCGTGCTGCTCGTCGAGCTCGACGGGCTCGCCGCCGGACTCGAGGAGGATGTCGCGCTCGTCGAGCGACTCTGTCGCGAGGCGGGCGCGCGCTCGGTGCGCGTCGCGCGGGACGAGGCCGAGCGCGCGCGTCTCTGGCAGGGGAGAAAGAAAGCGTTCGGGGCGATGGGACGCATTTCCCCCGATCTCGTCGTGCAGGACGCGGTGGTCCCGCGCACGCGTCTTCCCGACGTCCTGGCCGAGATTCATCGCATTGCCCAGGAGACCGGTGTGCTCGTGTGCAACGTCTTCCACGCCGGCGACGGAAACCTCCACCCGAACATCGCCTACGACGCGCGGAACCCGGAGGCGACCGCCCGCGTCCATCACGCCATGCGCGCGATCATGAACGCGTGCATCGCCGCGGGCGGCACGATCACCGGCGAGCACGGCGTCGGACTCGACAAGCTCGACTACATGCCGCTCGTCTTCACCGACGACACGCTCGACGCCATGTGCCGGCTGCGCGATGTCTTCGATCCCGAGCGCCGGGCCAATCCCGGGAAGGTCGTGCCGGTACGATCGTGCCGGGAATGGCGAATGGCGCCCAACACGCGGCGCGGCGAGCTGCCGGCGTGACATCGAGCGACGTGCGCGATGCCGTTCGCGATGCGACAGCCGCTCGAGCGCCGCTGCGGATCGCCGGGCGGGGAACGTGGCTGCACGCGGGGCGACCGGTGAACGCCACGCGCACGCTGTCGCTGTCGGATCTGGGTGGCGTCGTGCATTACGAGCCCGGCGACTTCACGCTGACGGCCCGCGCGGGGACGACGCTCGGCGAGCTGACGAGCGCAACGCTCCCTCATCGACAGTTCCTCGCGCTCGACCCGTTCGGCGATCCGAGCGGCACGCTCGGCGCGACGGTGGCGACCGCCGCCAGCGGACCGCTGGCGTACGCGTTTGGTGGTCCGCGCGACAACGTGATCGGCCTCGAGGTCGTCACCGGCGACGGCGCGATCGTGCGCTGCGGAGGGCGCGTGGTGAAGAACGTCGCCGGCTTCGACCTCACGCGACTCTTCACCGGCGCCTGGGGGACGCTCGGCGTCATCACCGAGGTGAGCGTACGACTCCGCGCGCTTCCCGCGGTCGATGAGACGTACGCCATGGCGGTGGATGACCGGCCCGACCAGTTGAGCGCCCTGATCGCCGCGCTCCGGGTAGCCTCGATCGCACCGCTCGCGATGGACCTGGCCTCGCCCCTCCTCGCCTCACGAGTGGGCGCAGGAAGCACGACCACCCTGCTCGTGCGGCTGGCCGGCAATGCGGCCTCGGTTCGCGCGCAGCGACGCGTCCTCGACACCTTTGGGGACGTTCACGACATGCCGGTCGATGTCTGGAACATCGTCCGCACCGCCGAGCCGGCGAGCGCGATCGTCGCGCGGCTGTCGGCGCGGCCTTCGCGGATGGCGAGCGTCTGGACGGACGCTCGTGAGGCGATGGCGGGAGTGCCCGGGGCGATGATGATCGCGTCGGTGGGGCGCGGCATTGCTCGCTGCGTACTCCCCGAGACCACGCCGGACGCCGCGCGCCGACTCGCGCGGTGCGACGCCACCGTGATCTTCGAGCAGCTTCCGGCTGCGCTGTGGAAGGAGATCGCGCCCTCTCCGGTGAGCGATCGACTGTCGCGCGACATCAGGGAGCGCTTCGATCCCGCACACGTCCTCAACCCGGGCGTGCTCGGCGAGGCCGTCGCGCCATGACGGCCGCCGTCGGACCCACCTGCGCACTCCCCGACACGCCGCTGGCGGCCGCCGTTCCCGGGATCATGACGTGCGTGCATTGCGGATTCTGTCTGCAAGCCTGCCCGACGTACCTCGCGCTCGGCGACGAGAACGATTCCCCGCGAGGCCGCATTCTGCTCATGCGCTCGCTCGTCGAAGGCACGCTCGGCATCGACGATCCGGACGTTCACACGCACATCGATCAGTGTCTCGGCTGTCGCGGATGCGAGACCGCATGCCCGTCGGGCGTACCGTACGGGCATCTGCTCGAGGCGACGCGCGCCACGATCGCGCTGGCGCGGCCGCTGCCGCTCGTCGCGCGTCTCATCCTGCGCACCTTCGAGCGCCCGCACCTCCTCGCGGCGATGCTCGCGGGAGCGCGGCTGCTTCGCGCGACACGTCTGCCGCGTTTGCTCGGCCGTCTTCCCGGGCGGCTTGGTTTCGCGATGGCAATGTTGGCGGCAACGGAAGGGCGCGTCCCACATCGTCCCTACACACGGCGCGGAACGGGAGCGCGCGGCGCGACCGCCGTCTTGCGGGGGTGCGTCATGCGCGGCCTCTACGCCGAGACGAATCGCGCAACCGAGCGCACGCTGCGCGCGAACGACTACGAGGTGGTCGATGTCGCCGGTCAGCAATGCTGCGGCGCGTTGCACGCGCACGCTGGCGATCTCGAGGGAGCGCGCCGTCTCGCGCGCGTGAACATCGCCGCGTTCGAACGCTCCGCTCTGTCGTTCATTGCCGTGAACGCGGCGGGATGCGGCGCGATGATGAAGGAGTACGGTCATCTCCTCGCATCGGATCCCCTGTGGGCGGAGCGGGCGGCGGCAGTGAGCGCGAAGGTGCGCGACGCCACCGAGCTCCTCGCCGACGCCGGCCCCGCGCGCGGCGCTTCACTGCCGCTCGCCATCACGTACGACGCGCCCTGCCATCTGCTGCACGCACAGCGGCTCGTGCGGCCGCCGCTCGCGGTGCTCGGCGCGATCCCGGACCTCGAGATCGTTCCCTTGACCGACACCGACCAATGCTGCGGTGCGGCCGGCATCTACAATCTTCTGGAGCCCGAGGTTTCGGGCCTCGTTCTGACGCCGAAGCTCGCGAACATCTCGGCCACCGGGGCGGAGTTGGTCGCCACCGGCAACCCGGGCTGCCAGATGCAGATCGGCGCGGGGATGCTGCGCACCCGAACAGGGCGCGGCACCGTGCATCCCATCGATCTGCTCGACGCCTCCTATTCGCGCGCCGAGCGCTCGCCCACGTAGTTACTTTCCGGTAGATTGCGGACGGAAGCGGCACTGAGGCCCAGCGGTTCGATGAGAGCATGACGACACCAGTCACAGGCGGAGCGGCGACGGCGGACGTCGGCGGGCGTACCGTCGTCCTGCATTACGGCGACGCGGCGGAGGAGTATGCGGCGCTGCGCTCGGGCGCGATGCTCGTCGACCGCAGCGCGCGCGGTCGCCTGCGCATCCACGGGCCAAAGGCGGGCGAGCTCGTCACCGGGCTCGTGACGAACGACGTGAGCGCGCTCTCGCCCGGTCAGGGCTGCTATGCCGCCGCGCTCACCCCGAAGGGGAAGATCGTCGCCGACCTTCGCATCTTCGCGCTGCGCGATGCGCTGCTGATCGATTCGCCGCCGCGTGCGCGCGAGGGGTGGCTGGCGATGGTGCGCAAGTACATCAACCCGCGCGTCGCGCGCTTCGACGATGAATCGGCGTCGACGCGTCAGCTCGGCATCTTCGGCGCGCGCGCACGTCTGGCCCTGGCCACGGCAACCGGACTCGACCCCGAGCTGCTCGGCGCGCTGCCGCGGTATGGTCACGTCGCGCTGGACCTTCCGGCGGGCGCGATCATCGCGCGCGTGCCCGACCTCGAGCTCGAGGGATACGAGATCATCGTGCCCGAGTCCGCGTTCGAGCCGCTCTGGGAGCGGTTGCTCACCGAGGGCGCGACGCCGGCGGGGCTCGCCGCGTGGGACATCGCGCGCATCGAGGCTGGCCGTCCCGAGTGGGGGATCGACATCGACGACACGACCATCCCACAGGAAGCCAACTTCGACGAGCTGCACGCCATCTCGTACACGAAAGGATGCTACGTGGGTCAGGAGACGGTGGCGCGCGTTCACTTTCGCGGACACGTGAACCGCGTGCTGCGCGGGCTGATGGTGCCGCAAGGACCGGTGGTCCGAGGCGCTACGCTGGCCGACGCGCAGGGAAAGCCAGTCGGCGACGTGCGAAGCACCGCGATCTCCCCGCGGCTCGGCGCGATCGCGCTCGCCATGGTCCGTCGTGAGATCGAGCCCGGCACGACGGTGGACGTCATCTTCCAATCCGACACGGTGGAGCGGGACGCCGTTCCCGCGCAGGTGGTTCGCCTCCCCTTCCCCATCGCGTGAGGCGGGCGCTCGTCACCGGAGCCACGGGACTCGTCGGTTCGTACCTCGTCGAGCGTCTCACCGCCGATGGCTGGCGCGTTCGCGCACTCGTGCGTAATGCCGCAGGCGCCGCCTGGCTCCAGCCGTTAGGCGCCGAGCTGATCGTGGGGGACGTGCTCGACGCGGCGGCCTTCCACCGCGCGGCCGCCTCGTGCGAAGCCCTCTTTCATTGCGCGGCCGCCATCCTGCCCGAGCGCGCCGAGTGGGAAGCCTATCGCGCGACGAATCTGGATGGGACCGCGAACGCGATCGCCGCGGCGCGCGCATCGGGTGCGCGCCTTCTTCAGGTGTCGAGCGTCGCGGTGTACGGCGGCGCGAGCCGCTACCGAGACACGCCCACCGACGAAAGCGTCGAGCTCCCTCCGCTCCCCGAGACGGCGTTCTACGCCCGCTCCAAGCGGGAGTCGGAAGCGATGGTGCTCGATGCGCACCGGCGCGGGGAGATCTGGGGCTGCGCGGTGCGACCCGACGTGGTCTATGGCAGGCGTGACCGACAGTTCACCCCGCGCATCGCCAGGGTGTTGTCGCGCGGGTTCTTCCCATTGCTCGGCGGCGGCCGCTCGACGCTCCCCATCGTCCACGCCGGGAACGTGGCCGATGGCGCGATCCGCGCCGTGCTCACGGATGGCGCTGGGGGGAAGGCATACAACCTCGCGAACGATTACGATGTGACGGTGCGCGACTTCATCCGTCTCGCGGGACAGGGACTGCGCCGCCGAGTTCGCCCCATTCCGATTCCCATGCCTCTGGCGAAAACCGTGTTCAAGCTCGTGACGCTCGTCGTCGGCCTGGCCCGGCGCGGCGCTCCGCTTACCCAGGCGGGAGGTGCCGTGGCGTTTCTCTCGCGGAACAACCCCTTCTCGTCCGACCGCGCAAAGCGCGAGCTCGGCTGGGCGCCGCCGGTGCGCCCCGAGATCGGCATCCCCGAGGCGTTCCGGTGGTGGGCGGACCAGCGCGCGTGATCACGAGCACGACCGTCGAGCGCACGGCGCTCAAGGAGTGGGCGGTGCTCTGCGACGCGATGGCGCGCGGGGACATTATCGCCATGGTGCGCAAGGGAGGCATTCGCGAGCAGCGCGCCGGCTTCGCAGTGCGCCACGATCGCTTTCTGCTTTATCCGACGTTCTTCCACGCGCGCGACGCCGAGCTCGCCCCGCGCTTTCGGGCAATGCTCGGGAGCACCCACGCCACGCAGCCGCCGTCAGGAATCGTGAGGCTCACGCTGCTGGCCGACGTCGCCGCCGTGTGGCAGGTCAAGGATCTCGACGCGCTGCGCGGCATCGAAGGCGATCACGGACTGGCGTGGACGGCGGTCGAGTCGCGCTTCCACTACCGTGGTGTGCCGGAAGTGCAGGTCGTCGCCGTCCGTGTGTCTCGCCTGCCGGCGGCGGCCGAGCTACCAGAGGTCAGGCGTTATGCCGGGTGCGTTTCGTGGGTGGAGCTGGACAGCGATGTCGACGTCAGTGGCGCGTGTCCCGTAATCGACGATGCGCACTTCACCCAGCGACTCGCGCGGATGCGCACCGCACTCGGCGAGGCGGCTGCGTGAGCCGCCTGATGCACGAAGGGCGCGACTCGACGAGTCGCGCCCTCGCTGTCCGAGTCGCGAGCGATCAGGGGTTGCGCATCGTCGTGTCGCGCATCGTCGTGTCACGCATCATCGTGTCCGCGGGGGCGGGGGCGGGCGCGACCTGCGTGGTCGTATCGGCGGTGTTGTCCGCGTCATTCGCCTTGCAGGCGGTGATGACAACCAGTGCGGCAACGAGGGCCAGGCGCTTCATTTACGCTCTCCTTGTGGGGGGCCTTGAGGCTTGGTGTTCGTCCGGCCCGCGCTTGGCGATGCTCGGAGCGAGCGGCAAGTATTCTACGATGCCCAGACGCAGTGTCAAGAGCGAAGAAGCGTACCGAAGCGTAAGGAACGCAAGGATTTCGGAGCAGAACGGAGGTCGACGGTGCGCCTGAGCGCGCTCGCCGGCGCCCTCGGCGTCCCGCTGTCGGGGGAAGACCGGGAGATCACGGGCATAACGCTCGATTCCCGCCAAGTGCAGCCCGGTCAACTCTTTGTCGCCATTCCCGGCGCCAACGCCGATGGAACGCGCTTCATCCCCGATGCCCTCGAGCGCGGCGCCGTCGCCGTCTGCGCCGTCCGAGCCTGGGACGGAGTGCCCTCACTGGTCGTCGACGACCCGCGTGAGGCGCTCGCCAGGCTCGCGAGCGAGTTCCACGGTCACCCCGCGCGCGAGGTGCGCATGATCGGGATCACCGGATCGCTCGGAAAGACGTCGACCGCATTGCTGCTCGAGACGATCATCGGCGCGGCCGGCGAGAAGGTGGGGGTGATCGGATCGCTAGGCATCCGGTTCGAGGGACACGTCGTCGAGACGGGGATGACGACACCGGAGGCGCCGGCCATTCACGGCTCGTTGCGCTACTTCGCGGCGCAGGGCGCCGGCACGGCCGTCATGGAGGTGACGTCACACTCCATCCTGCTCAAGCGCGTCGACGGCCTCCAGTACGATCTCGGCTTGCTCACGAACATCGTGCCTTACGAGCACCTCGAGTTTCACCCCACCCCCGAGCACTACGTCCGCACGAAGACCCGCTTCTTCGGCATGCTCAAGCCGGGCGCGCCGCTGGTCGTCAACGACGATGATCCCACGGCGCGACAGGTGAGCACCGGACTGGATCGTCCGGTGATCGGCGTGTCGCTGCGCACGCGCGAGACGGCGGCGGTGCACGTGCAGCGCGTGCTGATGGGAGTGGAAGGCTCGACGTTCGCGCTCCACGTCCGGCGCCCGCTCCCGCTGCTCGACGGCGGCGAGGTGACGCCGATGACGATCCCGCTGGCGCTTCCCATCCTCGGGCGACAGCAGGTGGCCAATGCCGCGCTCGCGGCGACGGCGGCGCTCATCGCGGGCATTCCGGCGGAGACGATCGCATTCGCGCTCGCGGACGTCGAGCCGATGCACCGCCGCATGCACATCCTCTACGAGGAGGGGCCCGTGCTTCTCGACGACACCGTCGGGAACCCGGAGAGCATCCGCGCCGTCTTCGAGGCCATTCGGTCGATCCCGCACCACAATCTGCGCGTCGCGTACGCGATTCGCGGATCGCGCGGCGTCGAGGTCAACGAGCGGAACGCCGAAGCGCTCGCGCGCGAGCTGGAGCCGATGGTTGCGACGCTGATCGTGACGGCGAGCGACGACCACGCGAGCGAGCGGGACCGCGTGGAGGACGAGGAGCGGGATGCGGTGCTGCGCACGCTCGAGGCGACGGGCGTGCCGTTCATCTACGAGCCGACGCTCGAGCGGGCGGTGACGCGGGCGATCGAGGGCGCGGCGAGGGGAGATCTGGTCGCGCTTCTGGGGGCCCAGGGGATGGACAAGGGCGGCGAGATCGCGCGCCGGCTGCTGCCGGCTCCGAGAGTATAGAGGGGTCAGGAGTCAGGAGTCAGGAGGCAGGGAGTGTCAGGGAGAAGGTTGCAGGCGCGAGCCGGTCTCCTCGAACCTGCAACCTGTCCCCCCCTGCCTCCTGACTCCTGACTCCCGACCCCTATATTGTTAGGAACCATGGCCGCCACCATAGTCAAAGGCGCCTGCCCGCACGACTGCCCCGACACCTGCGCCATGCTGGTGACGGTGGAGGATGGGCGCGCCGTGAAGGTCGCCGGCGATCCCGACCATCCCTTCACGCAGGGCTTCCTCTGCACGAAGGTCAACCGCTACGTCGAGCGGACGTATCATGCCGAGCGGCTGCTTCGGCCGCTGCGCCGCGTCGGCAGGAAGGGGGAAGGCCGGTTCGAGCCGATCTCGTGGGACGATGCGCTCGATGAGATCGCGGCGCGCCTGACGAGTATCGCGCGCTCGCCAGACGGGCCGCAGGCGATTCTGCCGTATTCGTACGCGGGCACGATGGGCTTCGTGCAGAGCTCGTCGATGGACCGGCGATTCTTCCATCTCCTCGGCGCATCGAAGCTCGATCGCACCATCTGCTCGATGGCCGGGACGATGGGAATGCGGATGACGGTCGGCGCGAACATTGGCGCCGACGCCGAGGGGATTCCGGAGAGCGATCTCGTCCTCCTGTGGGGAACGAATACCCTGACGTCGAATCCGCACCTCTGGCCGTTCGTGCTCCAGGCGCGCGAGCGGGGCGCGCCCATCATCGCGATCGACCCGCTGCGCACGCGCACGGCCGCGCAGTGCGATGACTGGATCGCGATTCGCCCCGGCACCGACGCCGCGCTCGCCCTCGGCATCATGCACGTGGTGTTCGCCGAGGAGATGGAAGACCGCGACTATCTCGCGCAGCATACGCTCGGGGTGGAGCAGCTGCGCGACCGCGTGCTCGAGTACGACCCGGATCGCGTGTCGTCGATTACGGGCATCCCTGCGTCGCGCATCATCGACCTCGCTCTGCGCTATGGGCAGGCTCGCGCGGCGTTCATTCGCGTCAACTACGGGCTCCAGCGGCACAAGGGCGGCGGAATGGCGGTGCGGACGATCGCCTGTCTGCCGGCCGTGGTCGGCCATTGGCGCCGTCCGGGCGGCGGAGTACAGCTGTCCACCAGCGCGAACTTCCAGTTCGACAAGAACACGCTCGAGCGCCCCGACCTCTCACCTCCGGTTCGCACGATCAACATGATCCGGCTCGGCGAGGCACTGACGACGCCGAACGCCGGCGTTGGCGGACCGCCGGTGCGCGCGATGATCGTGTACAACTCGAATCCCGCCGCCGTCGCGCCCGACCGGAACGCGGTCATGCGCGGGCTCGCGCGCGAGGATCTGTTCACGGTGGTGCTCGACCACTTCCAGACCGATACGGCGGACTGGGCGGACATCGTCCTGCCGGCGACGACGCAGCTGGAGCACTGGGATCTCCATTTGGCGTACGGCCACCACTACGTGTCGCTGAATCGCCCGTCGATCGAGCCGGTGGGCGAAGCGAAGCCGAACTCCGAGATCTTCCGTCTGCTGGCCGCGCGGATGGGAATGAACCACCCCGCGCTTCGCGACGACGATTTAACCGTGATTCGTCAGGCGATCGAGGGCGCGACGCCCGGCGCATGGCAGGCGGAGAAGCTCCGCGGGGTCACGATGGAGGCGCTGCTCGAGCGGGGCTGGATGCGCCTCAACGTTCCGAAGCCGTATCTGCCGTTCGCGGACGGCAGGTTCCTCACGCCGAGCGGCAAGTGCGAGTTCTACTCCGAGCGGATGAAGGAGATGGGACTCGATCCGCTGCCATCGTTCACCGCGCCGTACGAGTTCCCGGAAGATGTCCCGGCGCTGGCGTCGCGCTTTCCACTGACGCTCATCTCGTCGCCGGCGCACCAGTTCCTGAACTCGACGTTCGTGAACATCGGCGCCCTGCGCCGCGCCGCTCGCGAGCCGGAGCTGATGATCCACCCGAGCGACGCCGAGCCGCGCGGCATCGCCACCGGCATGCGGGTGGTGGTGCATAACGACCGTGGCGAGTTCACGGCCGTGGCCCGGGTCGATGAGTCGGTGCGCGCGACGGTGGTGTGGGCGCCGTCGATCTGGTGGGCGAAGTACGCGGCCGATGGCCAGAACGCGAACGCGACGACGTCGCAGCTCGAGACCGACATGGGACATGGGCCGGTGTTCTACGACAACCTGGTGGAGGTGATGGCGGCGGATTGATGGGTTTGTGCAAGGTTCGATGTGGCGGGTCGAAGAGCCGACCACGGATATACACGAATGAGCACGGATCCGCCCGCCCTGAAGCTGGTTGCAGTGCGCACCACCGAAACGACCCGTGCAGTCATCGGTTCGTTTTTCGAGGTGTACAATGAGCTCGGAACCGGGTTCCTCGAATCGGTCTATCGGAACGCGCTTTCGGTCGCGCTGGATCAGCTGGGGATTGCAAACCGCCGAGAGGCGCCGTTGGATGTGTTTTTCCGAGGAGCACGTGTCGGCCTCTTTCGTGCCGATATCCTCGTGAATGATTGCGTCGTGGTCGAGACCAAAGCCGCGCATGCCTTGGACCGGTCTCACGAGGCGCAGCTTATCAACTACCTGCGCGCATCTTCGATTGAGGTCGGACTGCTCCTCAATTTCGGGCCCGAGGCAAAGTTCCGACGCCTGGTTTACACGAACGACCGCAAGGCGCTCTATCTCTGGTCACAGGCGTCTGTCGATCCGTGAAGATTCGTGTCAATCCGTGGTTCGCAGGGCCACTGGCGCGATGAAGTACGCTCGCCCATCCTGAAGAAGCACCCAAACGGAGCACACGTTGCAGACGCAGCAGCACCCCACGACGCTCGGCGCCCTCAAGCGCTCGCCCTATGCCACGCGCGCCAAGCGCACGGTCAAGGACGAGCTGCGCGAGAATCTCCTCCAGCGGCTCGCGCGCGGAGGGGCACTGTTCGAGGGCGTCATCGGCTATGAGGACACCGTCCTGCCGCAGCTGGTCAACGCCATCCTCGCCAGGCACAACTTCATTCTCCTCGGCCTGCGCGGACAGGCGAAGTCTCGCATTCTGCGCTCGCTCGTCACGCTGCTCGACGACACCATTCCCATCGTCGCCGGGAGTGAGATCAACGACGATCCCTTCGCGCCCATCTCGAAGCAGGCGCACCAGTTGATCGAGGAGGCGGGGGACGACACACCGATCGCGTGGATCGGGCGCGATCAGCGCTATGTCGAGAAGCTGGCGACGCCCGACGTCACTATCGCCGACATCATCGGCGACGTCGACCCGATCAAGGCCGCGCGCGGCGGCCACATTCTCTCCGACGAGCTCACCATCCATTACGGGATGCTGCCGCGCGCGAACCGTGGCATCTTCGCGCTCAACGAGCTGCCCGATCTCGCCGGAAAGATCCAGGTGGGATTGTTCAACATCATGCAGGAAGGGGATGTCCAGATCAAAGGCTATCCCGTTCGCATCCCCCTCGACGTGCTCCTCTGCTTCACCGCCAATCCCGAGGATTACACCGCGCGCGGGAAGATCATCACTCCGCTCAAGGATCGCATCGGCAGCGAGATCATGACGCACTATCCCGAGTCGGTCGAGGTCGGGATGGAGATCACGCAGCAGGAGGCCTGGACCACGCGCGGCTCGCTTCCCGTGCGCGTGCCCGACTTCATCGCCGAGGTCATCGAGCGCGTCGCGTTCGAGGCGCGCACGGACAAGCGCGTCGACAAACGCTCCGGCGTCTCGCAGCGCATGCCGATCACCGTGCTCGAGAGCGTCGTGTCGAACGCCGAGCGTCGCGCCGTGGAACGGCATGAGTGCACGGTCGTGCCGCGCGTGTCCGACATCTATGCCGCGCTGCCGTCCATTACCGGCAAGATCGAGCTGGAGTACGAGGGGGAGCTCATCGGCGGTCAGGTGATCGCGCGCGAGCTCATCCGTCGTGCGGCCGACGCGACCTTCCAGGCGCGCGCCGGCGGCTCCGACACGGACGAGATCGTGATGTGGTTCGACACCGGCAATGCGCTCGAGGTGCCTGACGACGCCGCCAGCGAGCCGCTCGCGGGGGCGTTCGAGGATGTGCCGACGCTGCTCGAGCTGGTCCACGGAGTTGGGCTCGCGCAGCAGGGGGACACCGAGACGACCGTCGCCGCCTGCGAGCTCGTGCTCGAGGCGCTCGTGGGCCGGCGGAAGATCTCCCGCTCCGACGCGGGACGGTATGGTCGCGCGCAGCCGCCGGAGCGCCGCCGGCCGAACGATCTCTTCGGCAGCGGCGGCATGACCGCCTGACTGGTGCGCGCGGCGCCGGTGCGGTCACGCCTGCGCGTTCGCCCGGCCACCATGGCGGACGCCGAGCGAATCGCCGAGCTGCGCCTCGCATTGCTCGGCGAGCATTCGTCGAACGCGATTTATTCGCGTCTGCGACGCGACGCACCGTCTCGCGCCATCGAGTTGACCAGGGATCAGCTCGCGCGGGAGCATGAGGCGATGTTCGTCGCCACGAAAGGGCAGCGCGTCGTCGGCGTGCTCCGCTGCATCGACCAGCGTGGCCACCGGCTGCTTCGCCCGGCGCGGTTCGCGCTCATCTCCACGGTGTACGTCGAGCCGGCCGTCCGCCGGCAGGGCGTGCTCCGCTCGCTGATGGAAGCCGCCGTCGGGTGGAGCCGCGAGCGCGGCCTCACCGAGATGCGGCTTCAGAACGCCATCGACAATCCCCTCGCGCTCGCCGCCTGGGATGCGCTAGGATTTCGCGTCGTCGAGCAGATCCGGCTTCGGCCCATCTAGCACCAACGAAATGGCGATCATCACGGTCTCGCGGATGTACGGATCCGGCGGCTCGGACGTCGCCGCGCGCGTCGCGCAGATGCTCGGCTGGTCGCTGCTCGACAACGCCTTCGTCGACGCGGTGGCGGAGCGACTCGGCGTGCCCGCATCGGAGGTGCAGGCGCGCGAGGAGCGCACGCCGTCGCTCGTCGAGCGGCTCGCGTCCGCGCTGGCGGTCGCGTCTCCCGAGATCCTCCCGCCCCCCACCGAGCAGATTCCGCCGAGCGAGGAGCGCATGGCGGATGTCACGCGACGGATCATCGAGGAGGCGGTCGCGCGCGGGAATGCCGTGCTCGTGGGACGTGGCGCGCAATCCGTGCTGGCCCGGCGCGCCGGCGTGCTTCACGTCTTCTGTTACGCGCCTCGTGAGGCGCTCGTGAGGCGCGTCGCCGAGCGGCGCGGCATTGCCGCGGCCGAGGCGGAGAAGGTCGTCGAGGAGACCAACAAGCAGCGGGACCAGTACGTGCGCACGACGTTCAAGCGGTCATGGAAGGCGCACGAGAACTATCACCTGTCCGTAAACACGGAGTGGCTGGGCGTCGAAGGGGCGGCGCAGGCGATCGTGGACGTGGCGCGGCGGATGGGCTTTTAAGCAACAAAGCCGCTGGAAAAGCGTTGAGGGCGCTGGAGAAGCGCTGGAAACCCTCAGCGCGTCTCCAGCGCCTTCGCTTCTTCACCCCTTGTCCGACCGGAAGTTGATGGTCCCGCTCGTCCCCGAGAACACGACGCGAACCGTCCACGTTCCGGCCACGCCGGCCGTCGACGTGAAGGTCCCGTTGTCGCTCAGCGAACGCGAGTACACCTGCGTTCCCGCCGCGTCGCGGATGACGAGCGTGGCCGAGCCGCTCGCGATCGATGCCGACTGATTGACGGTGGCCACCGTCCCGGTGTTCTGCCAGCTGTAGTCGAGCGTCGCCGACGCGTTCTGCACTCCGGTGACCTGGAACGAGAACGCATCCGTGTTGTTGACCACCTCCGGCTGAACGGCCGGGCTGAGTGGATTGCTTCGATCGCTTCCGCAGGCGCTGAGCGCGCCGAGCATAACGACGGCCGTGACGAGACGAACGGACTGAATGATCCGAGCACGTGCTTGCATTGTGACATTCCAGAGTTGCGTGAGAATGGCGCTGATGGAATCGGCGCGGAGCACCATCGCTCCCATCGAAACGACGCGACGCTGTCCTGCACGCAACACATGTCACGAAACGATCGAGATTTCCCGCGATGTGTCACGAAACGATAGAGCACTTTTCGTCACGCCCCCGCGCGAGTTCGGCCGCTTTTGCGGGAGAGGCTATGTGAGCCGAACGGAGGGCCATACCCCGGGCCGGGTGCAAGACCAGAAGATCATCGCCGCGGCGCGCTCCCTCGAGAAGCCTCACTGCGAGCCGCGAGATCGGTGTGTGGGTCCGCAGCGCCAGCGGTCCATGAAAGGTCGGAGATTTACCGTTGGACCGACACCACCCTGGTAATGACGAACCCGTGCTCTGGACTCACGACGTCATGGATGCCGGTGACGAGCAATCCCCAGTCGTGCAGCTCGTGGACGAGCTCTTCGGCGCGAGCGCCCTCGAAGCGCGAGCTCCCAACGCGATCTCGCGATCCTGCTCCTGCCAGTCCTCGGGCCCCTTCGGGACCTTGAACACCAGCTCCTCGTTCACGCGATAGGCCACGGCAGTCCAGCCTTCGCCGATCGGGATCGCTGAGCGGATGTCGAGCTCGCGAGCTTCTGACGCGATGGCCTTCCAGTCCGGTGGAAACATCGATCAAGTGACTCCGGACCGCCTACACGTCCTCCGGCGCCGCGGGAGGCGTCCCCGCGCGCCGATGGACGTCGTCGATGTGCTTCTGCATCTCGGGGTATACGTCGGTTCTGGCGCCCGCCGCGATCAGCGTATCGATGACCGTGGGATAGTCGTTCCGCGCGAACTCCGCCGGACTCACGTTGAAGGCAAACCAGAGCGTGCTGTCGAGCACCGTTCCGCCGTACACGTTCTTCTCTTCCAACGGCGCTCCACGCTCGAGCAGCAGCTCGACGACGTCGAGGTGCCCGCCGCCGGCCGCCCAGTGCAGCGCCGTCATCTCGTCGAACGCGGCGACGTGGACTCCTGTATCGAGAAGGTACCGCACGACTTCGACGCGGCCGTACCGTCCCGCCATGACCAGCGCTTTCTCGAGCTGCTGGTTCGTGGCGCCCTCCGCGAGACGTTTCACGAGATCGAGCCGACCCACACCCGCCGCCACGACCACGGTCTCCACCTTCGCACCGCGCTCGGCGAGCGCCTCGGCCGCCTCGGGACAGTTGTTCGCGAGCGCGGCGCGCACGCTGCTGTCGCCGGGTCTCACACCGTCGATCGCGGCTCCGTGCTCGAGCAGCACATCGATGAGCGGGATCTGCACTTCCGCTTCCCGCGGCGGCGTGCTCGTCGCCACGAGGCCCAGCGCCGTGCTCCCCCCTCCATACACCTCGGTGGCGGCATCCACGTCGGCGCCCGCGTCGAGCAGCACCGTCGCCACCTCAACCGCGTTAGGCGGGGAGATCTGTCGATAGTCTTCCACGCCGTTGGCGGCGATGTAATGCAGCAGCGGCGCCCGATGCGCGCGCACGGAGCGCTCGTGCACCAGCTCGGGATGGTCGCGTAGCAGATCGCGAAGCCCGGCCACGTTCCCAGAGATGATCGCGTCCGCTGCCGCCTCGAATCGCATCACGCGCGGGTCGCGCCGTCGTAGGGCGTCGATGTGCGCGAGCAGCTTCGGCCAGCTGTCGAAGTAGTGCAGTCGCGCGACGACGAGCTGGGCGTCAGCGAGCGCGAACTTGCGCTGCTGAATCTTCGCGTCGGTCAGTCCGCGAAAGCGCGGATGATTCCAGCGGATGCGGTCGAGGGCGCGCGCGTCGCCGGCCTTGAACGCCTTGACGAGATCCTTCGCCTGCTTGCGCGACTGCTCGAGGTTGATGCGCGGGGAGAGAGATGCGACGGACATGACGACCTCCTTTCATGGAAGCGCCTGGAGTCCGCCCGAATCAGGCTGAAAGAAGGATCGTGTGTCGTCGAGACCAAACGGTGGGTGGGCACGGCCCTTTCCGCGGACTGGAGGCGCCCCTCGCGCTCACCGAGAGGATATGCGCGATTTGTCATGACCGCAACCGAGGCTCGAAGCGATCGTGACGCCCAATCAGCATCTTGCGTCGCCACCGTCCCGGTGTTCTGCCAGCTGTAGTCGAGCGTCGCCGGCGCGTTCCGGCCTATCGGAACGCGAACGACAGGGCGATGCGCGCCTGTCCGCGCGCCGGCGCGAAGCCGACGCGTACCGGCTTCGGTACCTC
>JAICNG010000094.1 GCA_025931335.1 Gemmatimonadaceae bacterium
GGCAGAGGCGGTGGGCGACGCCGGAATGCCGCTCCGCGCCGACGGAGGCATGCCCTACCCGCTCGCGCATGCGCGTGAGGAATTCGCGCCGGAGATGCGCGATGGCTTTTTCCTCGTGCCCCGTCTGGCGACGCACGAGGACGCCACCGAGTCGGTGGAATGATCGGCCCGCGCGACCCACGGGACGCATCACCCTCGGCGATCGACGCCGTCGCCGACGCCTTCGAGCGCATGGAGGCGGTGAGCGCCGGCTCCGATGGCCTCAATCTCATTCTGTGGACCGATCGCCCGCGCGCCGCCGAGGCGGCGAGACTCTGTCAACGCAACGTCGATGCGGGGCGCGAGGGGGGCATTCTCGCTGGGATCCCGTACGTCGCGAAAGACAACATCGCCACCACCGAGCTGCCCACGACGTGCGGATCGCGCGTGCTCGAGCACTATGTGAGCGCGTTCGAGGCAACCGCGATCACTCGCCTCCGCAATGCTGGGGCGATTCTGATCGGCAAGTCCAATTGCGATGAGTTCGCGATGGGGTCGTCGACGGAGTACAGCGCGTTCGGGCCGGCACGCAATCCTCTCGACCCGAGCCGGGTGCCGGGGGGCTCGTCAGGCGGGTCCGCGGGCGCCGTCGCCGCCGACATCGTCCGCTTCGCTCTCGGCTCCGAGACCGGCGGGTCGGTGCGGCAACCGGCCGCGTTCTGCGGAGTCGTCGGCGTGAAGCCGACCTATGGGCGGGTGAGTCGAAGCGGGCTCGTCGCCTTCGCTTCATCGCTCGACCAGATCGGCGTCGTTGGGAAGACGGTTCACGACGCGGCCACCGTCCTCGAGGTCATCGCCGGCCACGATCCGCTCGACGCCACGAGCACCGACGATCCCGTTCCTCGATACCGGGACGCCGACGAGCGCGGCGTCAAGGGGATGGTCATCGGGCGTCCCAAGGAGTACTTCCCATCGACGCTCGATCCCCAACTGACCGCGCTGTGCGATCGGGCGCTCGACCGGATGCGTGCGCTGGGCGCGACGGTGCGCGACATCTCGCTCCCCTCCACCGATCTCGCGATTCCGGTCTACTACATCATCGCGCCGGCCGAGGCCTCCTCCAACCTCGCGCGCTTCGATGGCGTGCGGTACGGCCTGCGCGTCCGCGGCAGCGGACTGCGTGACATGTACGATCGCACGCGCTCGACCGGCTTCGGGCCGGAGGTAACGCGCCGCATTCTGTTGGGCACGTACGTGCTGAGCGCCGGATACTACGACGCGTATTACCGGAAGGCGCAGGAGGTTCGCGCGCTCATCGCCGAGGAGTTCAGGCGCACCTTCGCCGCCGGGGTGGATCTGATCTTCACGCCGACCACCCCGACCGTCGCCTTCGCGCACGGCGCAAAGTCGGACCCTTACGAGATGTACCTGAGCGACATCTTCACGGTCACGGCGAATCTGGCCGGGATCCCGGGAGTGTCCGTCCCGATTGGCCGGCTCGACGGGCTCCCCGTGGGCGGGCAGCTGCTCGCCGCGCACTTCGACGAGATGGCGATGTTTCGCGGCGCGTACGCGCTCGAGCGCGCGTTGGGCGCGGAGGCGCATCGATGAGCGTCGAGCGCTACGAGATGGTGGTGGGCCTGGAAGTGCACGTGCAGCTGCGGACTCGCACGAAGGCGTTTTGTGCCTGCTCGACCCGCTATGGCGCACCACCCAACGTGAATACCTGTCCCGTTTGCCTCGCGCTCCCCGGGACGCTCCCCGTGCTCAACGCCGAGGCGGTGCGGCTCGCCGTTCGTGCCGCGCACGCGCTGGGGTGCACGATCACCCCGATCTCGGTGTTCGCCCGGAAGAACTACTTCTATCCCGATCTCCCCAAGGGCTATCAGATCTCGCAGTACGATCGACCCCTCGCCGTCAACGGATCGCTCCGCATCGGGGACAACGCGGACGGCACACCCATCACGGTGGGGATTACGCGGCTGCATCTCGAGGAGGATGCCGGCAAGTCGATTCACGACCGATACCGGTCGGTGACGGCGATCGATCTCAATCGGTCGGGCGTTCCGCTCGTGGAGATCGTGAGCGAGCCCGACATGCGCTCCTCGCAGGAGGCGGGCGCCTACCTGAGGGCGCTCAAGCAGATCCTCGAGTTCACCGACGTCAGCGACGTCAACATGGAGGAGGGGAGTCTGCGCGTCGACGCCAACGTCTCGGCGCGGCTGCGCGGGGAGACCAGGCTCGGTACCAAGACCGAGGTGAAGAACATGAACTCCTTCTCCGGCGTGGAACGGGCTCTGGAGGCGGAGTTCGCGCGGCAGGTCGCGGTGCTGGAAGCCGGCGGTCGTGTCGAGCAACAGACGATGCTCTGGGACGGCGAGCGCGGTGTCGTGCGACCGGCGCGATCAAAGGAAGCGAGCCACGATTATCGGTATTTCCCCGAGCCCGATCTGCCCCCCCTCGTCCTGTCGAAGGAGTGGATCGACGAGCAGCGCCAGTCACTGCCGGAGCTTCCGGCGGCGCGCCGCACGCGGTTCGCGGCCGAGTACGCTCTCACCGCGCGCGAAGTCGAGCTGCTGACGTCGTCGGTGGCGCTCGCCGACTACTACGAGCAGACCGCGCGCGCTCACGGGGATCCGAAGGCCGCGGCGAACTGGATCACCGGGGAAGTGCTCGCCGCGGTGAATGCCGCCGGAACCAGCGTGCGCGAGTTTCCGGTGCGTCCGTCCGATCTGGCGCAGCTGCTGAGTCTCGTGCGCGACGGCAAGCTGAGTCACACCGCCGCGAAGCGCGTGTTCGCCGAGATGCGCCGCTCGGGAGAGCCCCCCGCGCAGATCGCCGAGCGCGAGGGGCTGCTCCAGGAGGGAAGCGACGACGCCATCACCGTGTGGGTCGACGAAGTGATGGCGGAGCACCCCGAGGAGACGCGCCGGTTTCTCTCGGGAGAGCGCAAGCTGCTCGGCGTGCTCGTGGGCGCGGTGATGAAGAAGTCGAAGGGGCGCGCCGATCCGAAGCGCGTCAATCAGCTGTTGTCGTCGCGCGCGAGCGGATAGATCGGTTCGGGGAGCGAGGCCGCGATCGCCAGCTGCGTCTCCGGCATCCCGAAGTGGCGTAGGGCCTCCTCGTTCACGCGAATGTCAGATCCGCTGCGGCGCGCCTCGCGCCGCACGCGCTTCGCCATGCGGAGGGGTTCGTCCCCCGCGGGATCGAGCGTGAACGCCTCCGCCGCGTGAAAGCGCCGCAGCAAATCGACGATGTAGTCGAACGAGCGCACGAGGTAGCGTCCGACGTCGGGGTCGGCGAGGTCCCATCGACTTCGCTCCGACGCGAGCTGGAAGATGCGCTGCCACGATTCGGTGTCGGTCACGTACACCATGCCGCGGAAGATCCGGCGGTTGGTCGACGTGCTGAAGATCGTCGGGCTGAGAATGCGGTCGAGGTGCTCGTCCGACCGCGCGTGGTCGAGCAGGATCACCTCGCGCGCGCGACGGCTGAACCGCTCGCCGAGATGGGCCTCGAACCGGCTCTCCCAGTAGCTGTGCCCGAGCGCGCTCGTGCTCGACGTGATCGCGAGATAGCGCGGGACGAAGTAGTTGTGCGCGACCGTGTCGGCGGCGAGGTGCGCGAGGTAGCCTAACGCGAACGCGCGCAGGGGCTCGTCCCGCGCGCGCTCATGGATCTCGAAGCCGACGTTCCAGGAATGACAGTGCCGCCCCGCCGGCGCGTATTTCTTCGCGATGCTCGTGTCGGCGGCGATGGAGCCGTAGAGGAAGTCGTAGGGAAACGCCGACAGCAGCTCGGCGACACCGCCCGGCAGGTGGGCCAGCGCGCGCAGTACCGCTTCGCCGAGGAAGATGTGGGTTCCCGGCGTCCACGCCCACGCCTCGGATGGCAGCGCGGCGACCGCGAGGACACCCAACGCGGCCGCCGCCCAGGATCGCCACACGGGCCCTTACAGCCCCAGCTTGCGCCGCCGCCGCCGAATCGCCTTGCGCAGGTCGCTCACCTCGTGCGACACCGCGTCGTCGATCGCCTCGCGCGCCGACTCCAGATAGCCGCCGACCCGGTCCGCGATCTCCTCACGCGGGATGCGATCCCACAGCTCCTCCCCGCGGTCGCCGAGCCAGCGGGCGCCCTTCGCGCTCGCGATGCCGGCCGTGCGCAGCCCACGTCCCGTCGCGCGCATCATCGGACCCACGGGCCGGTATCCCTTCGGCCCACGCCGAAAGAGCATCGTCATCCCGGCGCCAACCAGCGCGCCGAGAAGCGCCGCCGTCAGCAGGTCGTATTCGTCGCGCGAGATCTCCTCATCTCTGGCGCGGGCGGATGCGCGGCGCCGGGCGCCGGGGGTCCCCGGGCGCGTCGTCGTCGAATTCGTCGTTCGTGCCGTCGTCCCCATCGAATGCCTCCTCGAGCGGCTCGTCATCCATCATATCCTCGTCCATCAGCTCCGCCTCGGGCAGCGCGTGATCGTCGAGCGCCTGCCGGCGGAACGTTGCCGCGCCCTCGCGCACCCCGCGCACCGTGGACGCTGTGGAGACGAAGGTATCCTCCGCCTCCTGCTGCACGACCTGAATCAGCGCGTTGAACTCGTTCAGCCGCTGCTCGGCGAGCGCCACCGCGTGATTCAGCCGCTGATTCGCCGCGGCGATCGTCTGATTCACCTGCTGGACATCCACCCGGATCGACGTGGTGATGTAGTCGACGTTATCCGCGACCGTGCTCAGGTGACGCACGATCGGATTGATGTCCCCGTACACGCGATCGAGCAGCGCGCTGACCTTCTTGTGGCTCTTGCGAAAGTTCCAGGCAGCCGGAACGAGCGCAATGGTCAGCACCAGCAACGCGAGCGTCATGATGCTGCTCGCCACGCCGGTCACCGTCTCGAACCATCCGCGCTCGGTGGAGATCATCCGAACCACCGGCGTGTCCACGGCCGCCTGTCCCAGCTGCATCAGCCACGCGCCGTGCGCGAACCACAGACTCATGTGATCCCCAATGCGAAGGGCGACCGTCTCTGGGCCGCGATTGCGCTCATCGAGAGTGCAAACGAGGGGCCAATCGACCGAACGTGCTTTGCGCTACCCCTCGAGCTCCGGGGCCAGTCCCACCACCTTCGTGACCGGTATGGTGAAGACGATCCCGGCCCCCGGTGAATTGAGATCACCGCACACATCCTGAATGAGCGCGATCGCGGCGTCCACGAGCCCATCATCGATCACGCTGAACACCGTCTGATTCGTCGGACGCGATCGCTGCGACAGGGCACGAACGCCGGCGAAGATCGGCACGTCGTGGCTCAGCACGTGGCCCATCCCCTCGCTGCCGACGACCGTCGCGCCCGTGATCCCCAGCTCCACGAAGCCGGCCAGGACATCGTCGACCTTCTCTTCGTGGTTGATGACGGCGATGAGCAGCTGCATTCGACGCGAGAAGGACAGGGGTCAGGCAACGTCCAGGACAACACCCGAAGACGTCAGGGACCAGACGTCAGGTCTCAGATGTCAGGAACGCGCAGGTCGTTGCCGTTATCTGACCACTGACACCTGACGTCTGATCCCTGACGTCTCAGACGTTTCGACTCTGCAGCCGCCTTATCGCGGGATCGTACCGGTCATACATCACGATGTCAAGCAAGCCATTGACTTGCGCGCGAGACGCTCGTCATCCTTCGCGCCGATTCAACGCTTCAACACGAGAGTACGCGATGGCCGCCGTCCAGTTCGTCGTCGAGGGGGAACATCCCCTCAAGGGATCCATCCGCCCGTCCGGCAACAAGAACGCCGCGCTCCCGATCATTTGCGCGGCGCTGATCTCCGATCAACCGGTCACGCTGCACAACGTTCCCCGCATTCGCGACGTCGAGACGCTCGTCGATCTCGTGCGCTCGCTCGATGTGCAGGCCGATTGGCGTGATCGGAACTCCCTCTACATCCACGCGAAGACGCTCCGGGCCTCGGCGCTCGACCCCGCGCTGTGCGCGAAGATCCGCGCGTCGATCCTGCTGGCGGGGCCGCTACTGGCGCGATGTGGCGAGGTCACGCTGCCGCCCCCCGGCGGCGACGTCATCGGGCGCCGTCGCGTCGACACTCACTTTCTCGCGCTCGAGCAGCTGGGGGCGACCTTCGACGTCGGTGACACCTTCCGCCTCCGCGCCAGGAAGCTCAAGGGCGCCGACGTGTTTCTCGATGAGCCCAGTGTCACCGCCACCGAGAACGCGCTCACCGCGGCGGTTGCCGCCACCGGAACGACGGTGCTGCGGAACGCCGCCAGCGAGCCGCACGTCCAGGACCTCGCGCACTTCCTCACCACCCTCGGCGCGCACATTGAGGGCATCGGGACCAACACCCTCACCATTCATGGCGGGCACGCCATCCGCGGCGGCACCCACGCGATCGGTCCCGATCACATCGAGGTGGGATCGTTCATCGGCCTCGCCGCGGTCACCTGCTCGGAGATCCGCATCGAGAAGGCGGGGCTCGAGCATCTGCGCTCGATCCGGATGGGGTTCGAGCGACTCGGTATCGTCTGCAAGGAAGACGGGCCCGACCTCATCGTGCCCAAGGATCAGGACAAGGAGATCCGCAGCGATCTCGGCGGACACGTCCCGAAGCTCGAGGACCAGCCGTGGCCGGCGTTTCCGGCCGACGTCATGTCGATCGCGATCGTGACCGCCACACAGTGCAAGGGGCTCATCCTCATGCACGAAAAGATGTTCGAGTCGCGCATGTTCTTCGTCGACAAGCTCATCGGCATGGGCGCGCGCATCGTGCTCTGCGACCCGCATCGCGCGCTGGTTGCGGGACCGTCCGCGTTGCGAGGCTCGACCGTCGAATCCCCCGACATTCGGGCCGGCATGGCCATGCTCCTCGCGGCGCTCTGTGCCCGCGGAACGAGCACGATCAACAACGTGGGCCAGATCGAGCGCGGCTACGAGCGCATCGACGAGCGCCTGTCTGCGCTGGGCGCTCGCATCACGCGCATCGAGGAACGTCGTGGCGGCTGAACGCGATCGCGAGGTCGTCGACGACTTCGCCGCGTTTGGCATTCGCGCGTTCACCACGACCCGGGCAGCCGGCACGTTCGGGATGAACGGTCCGGAGCCGGTGTCGGAGGTCATGACCCGGTGGTACGCGCTCGTCGACGAGCTGCACCCCGTCGCGCCCCGGTTCGCCACCGCGCGGCAGGTTCACGGTGCGCGTGTCGTCGTGCATTCGCCCGATTGGGACGGATGGCTCCGCGTGGCGGATGCCGACGGCCACGCGGCGCTCGCTCGCGGCACTGCGGCGGCGGTGTCGATCGCCGACTGCGTCCCGATATTTCTCGCGCACCCCGCCGGTGCGACGGCGCTCCTTCATTCCGGGTGGCGGGGGACGGCCGCGCGCATTCTCGATGCCGGCGTGACGACGCTCGCGCAGCGAGGCTTCGTCGCATCGGAGCTGCGCGTGCACCTCGGTCCCGCCATTTGCGGGACATGCTACGAGGTGAGCCCCGACGTCTATCGGCAGCTGACGGGGAAGGAGGTGCGCGCGCCGGCGGCGGTCGACTTGCGCGCCCTCCTCGCCGCCCGCGCGCGCGCGCTCGGGGTCCGCCAGATCTCCGTGAGCCCCTGGTGCACGCGGTGCCACAACGACCGTTTCTTCTCGCATCGCGCGGGGGACACAGGACGGCAAATTGGCGTAATTCTTGGGGAGATTTGAGGGCGTCGCGAGCTACGGTGCGCAAGCGGCCACGGACGGCTGAACCGCAAAAAGACACGAATAACAACACGAATTGCCCGAACTGCTCCGGCGCTGAGCAATCCTCCGCGCGCAGGCACAAGGACATAGCTTGTTCCTGGGAGATCCGAGCGTAAGGCGCGCCATGCTATTCGCGCAATTCGCGTGGTTATTCGGGTCGTCCGGCAGTTCGGCTGTCCGTGGCCCGCCAATCGGATCTCGCTCGAGCTCCGCGGTTCATAGCGCGCGAAGGCTCCCCCTAAACTTGACTCAATCCAGCGCCTCTCTTACATTTACCACCGTCTCGCCGGGCTCGGGGGCGAGTTGAATGTGGGGTTGATCCCCCACATTTTTTGTTTCTTGTACCCTGCGATCTTACGTGAACGATACGCTGGAACGGCTTGTCAGGGCGACACTTGACGAAATGCAGCTCGATCTCGTCGAAGTCCGCCGCGGCGGGTCGCGGTCTCGCCCGACGATCGACGTCCGCGTCGAGCGACAGGACGGCCAGGCGGTTACGGTCGATGATTGTGCACGCGCATCGCGCGCGCTCGAGGCGCGGCTCGATGCGGATGGGGGCCTCGGCGAGCGCTACGTGCTCGAGGTCTCGTCGCCAGGCGTCGAACGTCCGCTGCTCAAGGCAGCCGACTGGCAGCGCTTTGCCGGGCGGAAGGCGAAGGTGCTCAGTGATGCGCTTGGGGGTCGCGAGGAAGTGGAGATCGTCGCGCTCGAGGGGAACGCGGGCGCTGAGATTGTCGTCGTGCGGGATGGACGCGGCGCGGAGCGCCGGGTACCGCTCGCACAGGTCCGCGAGGCACGCCTCGCGTTTCATTGGTAATGCACCAGGAGTCGTCGATGGTCAGCTCGTCCGATATCCTCAACGCGATTCGCGAGCTCGCGAATACGAAGCAGCTCGACAAGGCCGAGCTGCACGGTCTCTTGTCCGATGGCATCTTCGCCGCGCTGGCGAAGAGCTACGGACCGACCGTCCAGGCCGAGGTCGAGATCGACGAAGGCACTGGCGACATCCACATCGTGCGCCTGCGCACCGTCGTCGATGGCGTCACCGACCCGAGTCGCGAGATCTCGCTGGAGGAGGCGAAGTTCTACGACGAGAGCTTCGAGCCCGGCGACGTCATGGAGGATGAGATCGACTTCGCGCAGTTCGGCCGCAACGCCGTTCAGGCGGCGAAGCAGCGCATCATTCAGCGCGTCCGCGAGCGCGAGCGCACGCGCATCCGGGACGAGTTCGCCGGCCGTGTCGGCGATCTGCTCTCCGGGGAAGTGCAGCAGATCGAGCGGGGCAAGCTCGTCGTCATGCTGAACAAGTTCCGCGAAGCGGAAGCCATCATGCCCTATCGCGAGCAGAACCATCGCGAGCACTTCCATCAGGGCGAGCCGATTCGCGCCGTGCTCAAGCGCGTCGAGGAGACGCCAAAGGGCCCGCGCCTGATCCTCAGTCGCGCGGACGGCCTGTTCGTGAAGGCGCTGTTCAAGCTCGAGGTGCCCGAGATCCAGCAGGGCATCGTCGACATCCGTGCTGTCGCGCGCGAGGTGGGCAGCCGCACGAAGATTGCCGTGTTCTCGCGCGACGATTCGATCGATCCGGTCGGCGCGTGCGTGGGGCTCAAGGGCTCGCGCGTGCAGGCGGTCGTCAACGAGCTCGGCGGCGAGCGCATCGACATCGTCCCCTGGTCGTCCGACCCCGAGCGCTTCGCGAAGCTCGCGCTCGCGCCCGCGCGCATCGCGCGCGTCTTCAGCGATCCGACGGCGAAGACGATTCAGGCCGTCGTCGACGAGGACCAGTTGTCGTTGGCGATCGGGAAGAACGGGCAGAACGTGCGGTTGGCGTCGGAGCTGACGGCGTGGAAGATCGACCTGTACTCGAGTCGTGAGTGGCTGGAGCGCGGCGGGGAGACGCCGCTCTTCGCGCCGCTGCCGGAAGAGGCGGACACGTCGGCCGACGTCAAGCTCTCGGAGATCGAGGGACTGGGGCCCGCGACCGTCGCGGTGCTGGAGGACGCGGGGTATCGCACGCTCAACGACATCATCGACCTCGAGCGCGAGGATTTCCTGCGCCTCCCGGGCATTGCCCCGGAGGAAGCGGATCGCATCATGGCGATGCTGGACGAGCTCACCGAGGAAGGCAGTGGCGAGGAGATCCAATCCGCCTCCCAGCCCGACGAGGGGACGACGGTCTGAGTGCGAGACGACGTCACGCATCGGGTGCTCGGCCTGCTCGGCCTCGGGGTGCGTGGCCGACGGGCGGTCGTTGGGGTCGAGAACGTGCGCGAAGCGGCAAAGCGCGGCAAATTGCGGTTGGCGGTCATCGCGCCGGACGCGTCGCGGCATAGCCTGGCGAAGGTGACGCCACTGCTCAGCGCGAAGCGGGTGCGTATTATTGAGGGGCCGGCTGCGACGCAGCTGGGGCATGCGGTGGGACGTGAGGCGACTGCGGCGGTGGGCGTTGTCGATCGCGATCTCGCGCGCGGAATTGTCGCGATCGTGGATGGGGCTCCGTCGAGCCCGACAGGAGGTAGGGTTTGATCAAGTTGCGTGTGCACGACCTCGCCGGAGAATTCGGCGTGTCCAGCGACGAGCTGATGAGCTTGCTCCGTCAAATGGACGTGCCTGTGCGGAGTCACCTGAGTCAGCTGTCGGATGACCAGGTGGCGCGCTTGCGTGCGCGCTGGGAGCGCGAGAAGCGCGCGCGCCAGGAGAAGCCAGCGACCGCCACCGCCACTCGGCGGCGGCGGGGCGTCGTTGCGCCGCCGCCTGCACCCACCCCGGCTCCGGAGACGGCCGCCGAGGCTGGCGCGCCGAAGCGCCGTCGCCGAAAGGCCGCTGACGTTGCCGCGGCCGCCGAAGCGCAGGCCGCCGCCGACGCGCAAGCCGAAGCCGACGCGGCCGAGGCCGAAGCGACGGGCGTCGAGATCGAGCCCGTGGCGCCGGCGGCGCCGCCAGAGGAGCGGCGAGGGGAGCCCTTCCGCGAGCTCCCCACGGAGCGCCCGGCAGTCGAGCCGCGCGAGCGGTTCCGGCGCCAGGAGCAGGAGACGCCTGGCGAGCGCACGCACGTCGAGCGCCCCGCCGCGGAGCGCCCGGCTGCGAGCATGCCGAGCTCGCCGTCGGCCACGCCGTCGCCCGCCCGGCCAACGCCCGTCTCGGACTGGTCGCGTCCGCGACCCGTCGTGCCGGGTCCGCCGCGTCCCAAGCCGATCGCGACCGGCACGCCCTACACGACGCCACGCCCCATCGCCTCCGCTGCGCCCGGTGCCGGAACGGCTCCTCCGCGCCGCGACGACAAGAAAGGCGCGAAGCGCAAGAAGGGGAAGCGCGGCGCGGTCGATCAGGAAGCAGTGGCCGCGAACATCAGCAAGACAATGAGCGCGCTCCGCGGCGTCCACGGCCGCCGTGGCGGACCGCGCCAGCGCGAGGACGGAACGTCGCGCGAGGAGATGGAGGCCATGCGAGCCGCGGCGGCGGAGCGTGAGCGGAAGACGGTTCACGTGAACGAGTTCATTACCGTCAGCGAGCTGGCCGACATTCTCAAGATTCCCGCGACGCAGATCGTGGCCTTCGCCTTCAAGAACCTCGGGCTCATGGTCACGATCAACCAGCGCATGGACTTCGACCAGATCGAGCTCATCGCCGGCGAGTTTGGCTTTCAGGCGGTGCGCGAGCAGGAGTACCAGGCGGAAAGCACCGAGGCGGCCGAGGAGGATCGCGAAGAGGATCGTCGCACCCGTCCGCCGGTGGTCACGATCATGGGACACGTCGACCACGGAAAGACCTCGCTCCTCGACTACATCCGCAAGGCGAACGTCGTCGCGGGCGAGGCCGGCGGCATCACGCAGCACATCGGCGCCTATCAGGTGAAGCTGCCTAACGGGCGAGAGCTGACGTTCCTCGATACGCCGGGCCACCAGGCGTTCACCGCCATGCGCGCTCGCGGCGCGCAGGTGACGGACATCGTGGTGCTCGTCGTGGCGGCGGACGACTCGGTGATGCCGCAGACTGTCGAGGCGATTTCGCACGCGAAGAACGCGGGCGTGCCGGTCGTCGTCGCCGTCAACAAGATCGACCTGCCAGGCGCGAATCCGGGGAAGGTGACGCAGGAGCTCCTCGAGCACGGCATCGTCGTCGAGCAGTTCGGCGGCAGCACGCTCTCCACGCCGATCTCGGCCAAGAAGGGCACGAACGTCAACGAGCTCCTGGACCAGATACTCTTGCAGGCCGAGCTGCTCGATCTCAAGGCGAATCCCGACAAGCGGGCGATCGGCACCGTGATCGAGGCACAGCTGGATCCCGGGAAGGGCCCAGTCGCGACCGTGCTCGTGCAAAACGGGACGCTGCACGTCGGCGACGACTTCATCTGCGGCATGTACTCCGGACGCGTGCGCGCGCTGCATGATGAGCGCGGGCGCCACGTCAAGGACGCGGGGCCCGGAACGCCGGTCCAGGTGCTCGGCTTCGAGGGCGTGCCGATGGCGGGCGACCAGTTCATCGTCGTCACCGACGCCGCCGATGCGCGCGAGATCGCGCAGAAGCGGCAGCGCCTCGAGCGCGAGGCGAAGAGCCGTCGTACGTCGAAGGGTGGCATGTCGCTCGAGGACTTCATGTCGAAGGCGGCGAGCGGCGAGAAGCGCGCGCTGCGGCTGGTCATCAAGGCGGACCAGGGCGGCCCCGCCGAGGCCCTCGCCGATGCGCTCGGGCAGCTGTCGAACGATGAGGTGTCGGTGGAGGTCGTGCACCGCGGTGTCGGTGCGGTCACCGAGGGTGACATTCTGCTCGCCAAGGCCTCCGGCGCGATCATCATCGGCTTCCACGTGCGTCCCGATAACAACGCGCGCGCGGCCGCCGAGCGCGAAGGCGTGGAGATCAAGCTCTACCGCATCATCTACGAGGCGGTGGCCGACGTCCGCTCGGCGCTCGAAGGGCTGCTCCGGCCGGAGGAGCGCGAGGTCATCCTCGGCGAGGCCGAAGTGCGCGAGACGTTCAAGGTGCCGAAGTTCGGCGTCATCGCCGGGTGCTTCGTCCGGAGCGGCACGATCACCAGGCAGGGGCGTGCCCGCGTCATTCGCGACGGCGTCGTCGCCTATGAAGGCACGATCGGATCGCTGCGGCGCTTCAAGGACGACGTCCGCGAGGTGCGCGAGGGGTTCGAGTGCGGCATCGGCATCGAGAACTTCAACGACATCAAGGTCGGGGACGTGATCGAGTCCTATCGCACCGAGGAGATCAGCCGCACGCTGGCGGCGGCCAGCACCTCGTAAGGGTGGTCATCGGCGTCGCGTCCTGGGCGCTGTACGTCGCCGGCGCGCAGTCCCTCAAGGACAAGCGCGGCGTCATCAAGAGCATGAAGGACCGGATGCACAACGAGTTCAACGTATCCGTCGCCGAGACGGCGTACCACGATACGTGGCAAACCGCCGAGCTCACGGCGTGCGTCGTCGCGGTCGACCGCGTGCAGGCCGAGAAAGTGCTTCGCGAGGTGGACCGGTTTGTCGAGAGCAATCCGCTGTGTCGAATTACCGATTCGCAGACGAGCTTTCTATGAGAGGTGCTCGAGGTACTCGACGTGGGGGGGGTGGGGGCGGGGGGGGGGTTTGCAAAGCGCACCCCGCGCCCCACGCACGACAGGACGCCCCATTTTAGCATAGCGGAAGCCCCCCCCGCCCCA
>JAICNG010000022.1 GCA_025931335.1 Gemmatimonadaceae bacterium
GATGCGGAGCAAGGCGCTCTTCTGGCTAGCGCAGAAAGACGATCCGCGGGTGAAGAAGCTGATTGCCGAGCTCGTGCTGAAGTGAGGGTCTTCGCGATGTCCGGGAATGCTCCGCACGCCGGGGCCACGGACAGCCGAACTGCGTAATCACCCGAATAACAGCACGAATCACGCGAATTGTGTCTTGCGCGATCAGCTCGCCTCTGCGGGAACAAGTGTGAGGTGTTGTGCTTGCGCGCGGAGAATCGCACGGCGCCGGGAGCAATTCGGGGAAATCGTGTTGTTATTCGGGTCAGTTCGTAGTTCAGCTGTCCGTGGCCGCTTGCGCATCGGGAAATAGGGGGCCGAATGAGGAACGAGGAACAAGGACCGAGGAAGTGGCTGCTCATCGCGACGCTCCTGATCGTGGCGCCGCTCCAGGCGCAGTCGCTCGCGTCTCGCGTCGCGGCGGTGGAGGACGGAGCGGTCACCTTTCATTACGCTCCGCGCCCGGGCGTGTGCGGCGACGGCGAGTCCTTCATCCGGACGGGACGGTCGTCGTATCACGGGTCATGGTCCAGCAAGCGTGCGATGGAGCCGTGCGTCTTCGGCCCCGTGCAGGTCCGCCTCACGATGGAGGACGGCGCCGTGCGTCGCGTGGAGACCTGGGTCGGTCCGCTACGCTCGCGCGACGCACGCGACCTGGGCGAGGTGTCCGCGCCGGAGGCGGCGCGGTACCTGATGACGATCGCCGAGCGGGGCGCGGCTCCGGCGAGCGCGAAGGCGATCTTTCCCGCCGTGCTCGCCGACAGCGTCACCATATGGCCCGCGCTTCTCGCGATCGCGCGGGATACCGACACGCGCTCGCGCGCGACTCGGCGGGACGCCCTTTTCTGGCTCTCACGATTCGCCAGCGGCGCCGTCGCCGGGCGTCCCAACAACCCGTTCGCGGACGAGGACGAGGCGAGGACCGAGGACGACGATCTCAAGAAGCACGCGGTCTTCGTCCTGTCGCAGCTGCCTCGCGATGAAGGGATCCCGCAGCTGCTCGAGGTCGCGCGCTCCAATCCGAACCAGAACGTGCGCAGTCACGCGCTGTTCTGGCTTGGGCAGAGCGGCGACCCGCGCGCGATCGACCTGTTCGAATCCGTGCTCCGGCCGTGAGCACGTAATCCCCGTTCAAGACGTGGGCTCGTCGCGCGCCGTGTGCCCGCCGAGCTCGACGCGGCTCATGCCGGGGGCGCGGATTTCGAGCGTCGCACCGATCCCGTACGTCCCCAACGCCACGGCGAGGGACGTGAGAAACGGCAACGGCAGCTCGGCCGCGAGCGCACCGAGATACGCGAGCATTCCCGCGAGCAGAGTCGCGATCGCCGTCCTCGGACCGCCGATCGATGTAAACAGTCCGAACGTGATGGTCACGAGCGCGCCAGCGCTGCCGAACGCGGACGCCTGCTCGACGAGCGCGAACACGCCCTCCGCGTGCAGCGCGAGCACGAAAGCGACGACGCCGAAGCCCATGACGCCGGCGCGCGCGAGGAGGAGCTTCTTGCGCTCATCGACGATCCCCGCGACGGGCACGATCAGGTTGTGCGATAGCAGACCGGATGCGACGAGGAGCGTGCTGTCGACGGTCGAGAGAATCGCCGAGATCAGCGCGCCGGCGAATATCGCGTACCCCAACGTCGGCAGAACCTCGCGAGCAACGACGGGCACGATCTGTTCGGCGTCGGCGACTCCGGGCACGACGCTGGCGCCCACGAGACCGATGAAGAGCGGAATGGACCCGAGCACGAGGTACAGACCGGCCGCGCCGAGCGTCGATCGGCGGGCGACCTGAGGGGACGGCGTCGCGATGACGCGCGACACCAGCTCGGCGGCGACGACGGATCCGCAGACAGGGATGGCCCAGGCCTCGATCGCCTGCAGGAACGTTCGACTGCCTGGAGAAATCGCCAGATCGCGCACGGCCAGAGCGGTGACGGCATCGGCGGGGCCGCCGAGGTGCATCACGACACCCACGAACAGGACCACGAGTCCGACGGCGAGCACGCCTCCCTGAATCACGTCGGTGATCGCGTCGACGAGCAGGCCGCCGAACGCGGTATAGAGAATCGTGAATCCGGCGGCGATGGCGATGCCTGTTTCGATCTGGAGCGCGGTTCCCGTGCTGAGCACGGAGCCGAACGCGCGGATCTGGGCGGCGGCCCAGAGCACGGAGCTAGGGATGAGAATCAGCGCCGCGCAGCGCTCGGTCGTCGTCGAGAAGCGCTGGCGAAACAGGTCCGCGAGCGTGGTCAGGCGTCGGCGCCACAAGGGAACGGCAAAGACGAGCCCCATGAGCACCAGGCACAAGCCGTAGCCGAACGGCTCGGCGGCGGTGAGCGAGAACCCCTCGCGCAGCGCGCGCCCGCCCGAGCCGATGATGGTTTCGGCGCCAAACCAGGTTGCGAAGATGGAAAAAGTGGCCAGTGTGTAGCCGAGTCGCCGGCCGGCGACGAGATAGTCCTCCTCGGTTTTGATGCGCCGCGAGACCCAGAGGCCGATGCCGAGCTGGGCAGCGAGGTAGGCGAAGATCGCGAGGAGGATCACCGGCGCGGCGGTTGCGCGAAGGCGGTGGGCATTCGAGAATCTTACTCCACCGACGATAGTTCGTTAACGGCTGCCACGTGCGTACGAGGAGGGACCGTGCGGAAGATGATTCGCGTCCTTGGCACGGCGTGTATCGCCGTGCTCGTGGCGGCGTCCGTCGCCACACCACAGGCGAGGCGTGGCGGCGCCACCGCCGAGCGACAGGCGGTCTACTACCCGGGCCCAGGCGAGGACTGGGAGCGCCGCGCGCCAGCGCAGGTCGGGCTCGATGCCCGTCAGCTCGAGGAGGCGATCGCGTTCGCGAAGGCGAGTGAGGCAAAGCAGCCGCGCGATCTCGAGGCGGCGCACTACCAGAGCTTCGCTCGTGAGCCCTACGGCGAAGGCATCGGTCCGTTCAAGGCACGCGGCGATCCCGCCGGTGTCATCCTGCGGCACGGTTACATCGTGGCGGAGTGGGGCGATCCACAGCGCGTCGACATGACCTTCAGCGTCACCAAGAGCTTTCTCTCGACCACCGTTGGTCTCGCGCTCGATCGGGGGCTCATTCGAAGCGTCGAGGATCGCGTGGCGGAGGCCATGGCGCCGGTCGAGCTCGTTATGCACGAGTCGGCGACGAACGGTGAGTCCACCCTCTTGCCGTTCGAGACGCCGCACAATCGCAAGATCACCTGGGATCACCTGCTCAGGCAGACGAGCGACTGGGAGGGCACGCTCTGGGGAAAGCCGGAGTGGGCGGACCGCCCGACCGGCGAGCCTTCCGAGTGGCGAACGCGCGCGCGGCTCGAGCCGGGGAGCGCGTACGAGTACAACGATGTCCGCGTCAACGTGCTCGCGCTCGCCGCCCTCAACGTCTGGCGCCGCCCGCTACCGCAGGTATTGAAGGAGCTGGTGATGGATCCGATCGGGGCATCGCAGACCTGGCGCTGGCATGGCTACGCAAACTCCTGGGTCCTCATCGACGGCCTTGCCATGCAGTCGGTGAGCGGCGGTGGCCACTGGGGCGGCGGGATGTTCATCAGTGCCCGCGATCAGGCGCGCTTCGGTTACCTCACGCTCCGGCGCGGGAAGTGGAAGGACAAGCAGCTCTTGTCGGAAGCCTGGGTGCGCATGGCGCTGACCCCGACGCCGGCGCAGCCCACGTACGGGTTCATGAACTGGTTCCTGAACACCGATCGCAAGCTGCTGCCGAGCGCGCCCGCTTCGGCCTTCGCGCACCTGGGCGCCGGTACGAACATGGTGTACGTCGACCCGGAGCATGACCTGGTCATCGTCGCGCGCTGGATCGAGCGCAGCGCGCTCGATGAGTTCGTTAGGCGGGCTCTCGGGGCCGTCAAAAGTCGCTGAGTGAGCAGGCGGTGAAAGCTATGTCGTGCCGTCCCTGATGAACGTCCCGCGCCGGAGATCGCTCACCGCCTGGCGTAGCTCGTCCTGCGTGTTCATCACGATCGGACCGTACCACGCCACTGGCTCCTCGATTGGCTTGCCCGAGACGAGCAGGAAGCGAATCCCCTGCTCTCCCGCCTCGACGGTCACTTCATCACCGCTGTCGAACACGACGAGCGAGCGATTGCCAGTCCGCTCACGCACGATGGTGTCATCGTCCTTCTCCGTCAGCACGCCAAAGGGCTTTGACGCACCGCGAAACGTGCCGCTCCCGTCGAACACGTACGCGAACGCGTTGTGGCGCCAATCCACCGGCAGCGTCTTGCGCTTGAGCGGCGGCACCCAGACGTCGAGGTACCGCGGATCGGCCGCCACACCCTCGACGGGACCCGTCTTCCCCCAGAACTCACCGACGACGACGCGCACGATCGTTCCGTCATCATCCGTCACCTCGGCCACGTCTTTCGCCGCGATGTCCTGGTAGCGCGGCGCGGTCATCTTGAGGGCCGCGGGAAGGTTCGACCACAGCTGGAAGCCGTGCATTCGCCCGCGCTCGTCTCCCTGCGGCATCTCCTGATGCATGATGCCGCTGCCGGCCGTCATCCACTGCACGTCGCCGGCGCCGAGCGTCCCGCGATTGCCGAGGCTGTCGCCGTGCGCGACCGATCCGGCGAGAACGTACGTGATCGTCTCGATGCCGCGATGTGGATGCCAGGGGAAGCCCGCGAGATAATCGTCGGGGCGATCGTTGCGGAAATCGTCGAAGAGCAGGAAGGGATCGAACTCATCGGTGTTGCCGAATCCAAAGGCGCGGCGGAGCTTGACGCCGGCGCCCTCGACGGCGGGCTGCGACTCGATGATGCGCTTGATGGGACGAATGGACATACCGTACCTCGTTCCGCGTGTCGGTCAGGTCATACGATCCGACGTCGTCGGATCCGTACTGCCTCAAGAACGCTGGCGGACCTCCGCTCGTTCCTCAGGCGCCCTAGACGGGGCTGGCGCGCTGCACGAGCGCGCGCGCGACATCGTCCATGAGATCCTGCGTGTGCTCGCAGCCAACGCTGAATCGAATGAAGCCCTCGCCGATCGCATCCCCTCCCCACCTCGCGCGCCGCTCCGCGGTCGAGTGCACGCCACCGAAGCTCGTCGCCTCTCGCACGAACGCGAGCGACTTCAGAAATCGCTCCGCGCGCTCGCGCGTGCCGAGGTCGAAGCTCACGACCGGACCGAAGCCACCGCGCATCTGCTCGAGCGCGATCGCATGGGCTGGGTGGCTCGGGACCCCGGGATAGAAGACGGCGTCGACATCGGAGCGAGACGACAGAAACTCGGCGAGCACCTGCGCCGATCTGCACTGCTGGCTCAATCGCAACGGCAGCGTGGCGAGCGACCGATGGGCAAGCCACACCTCCATGGGTCCTGGTATCGACCCATGCTGCGTGCGCCACGCGCGCAACGCTGCCGCCCGCTCGGCATCCGCGGTGGCGACGTGCCCCAGCACGAGATCGCTGTGTCCCGTCAGCGCTTTGGTGTCCGACGCCACGACATACGTCGCGCCGAGGGCGAGTGGCTGTTGGAGATATGCCGTCGCCGTCGTGTTGTCGACGGCGACCAACACGCCTTTCGCTCTTGCCGCATCGACCAGTCCGCGAATGCTGCACACGTCGAGCTGCGGGTTGGTCGGCGTCTCCACCCAGACGAGCCGCGCCCCATCGAGAGCCTTCGCCTGCGCGTTGTCGCGCGTCGGAGCCAGACGCACGTCTACGCCGATGGCCCCGAGCCAGCTCGACGCCAGGAGCCGCGTCGTGTAGTACGAGTCCGAGGGAAGGACGACGGCGTCGCCGGGCTTGAGCGTCGTCCCGAACACCGCCGCGACCGCCGCCATCCCTGACGCGAACGCGACCGCGTGGCCACCCTCCAGCACGCCTAACGCCTCCTCCCACGCGCTCCACGTCGGATTCTGAAAGCGTCCATAGGTGAGCGAATGCCTGGCCGGGTCGCCAGGCGCCGTGTACGTGGACGAGAACTGAGGGCCGTACAGAAATGGCCCCTCGGACTCCCTGTCCCGGTACCCCGCATGGAGAATGGCAGTGTCACGATGCACGGGGCGTCGCTCCTTCACTCGTGGTCATGACCACCGGTGCGTGGTCGCTCGTGCCGACGTCGGCCTGCACCACGCACGCCGTGGCACGCGCCGCCACCGGTGCGGACGCGAGCACGTAGTCCAGACGCCACCCGATGTTTCGCGCCCGCATGTTCCGCCACGGCGCCCACCAGGTGAACAGCCCGGGATTGTCGGGATCGAACTTGCGTCCCAGGTCCTCGAGCCCGGCACCGAGCATCATCTCGAACAGCGTGCGCTCCTCGGGCCGCTGACCGACGATGGTCGGCTTCCGCTCCTTCGGGTGGACGTCCATCTCGGTGCGCGCGATGTTGATGTCCCCGCAGAGAATGAGCGAGCGCCCCTCGGCGTGCAGTCGCCGAATCCACTCGAGCATGAGGCTCAGGAAGCTCAGCTTCGCCGGATAATCCTTCCCGCCGTTCGGCACGTACACGGAGGCGAGGACGAGATCGCCGTGCTCCACCTGCACGATCCGCGATTCATAGTCGAATGACGGATGGCTGTAGACCGGCTCGGCGTTGAACAGCTCCTTGCGAAGCATGAGCGACACGCCGGAGTACGCCTTTAGGCAGTGCCAGTACGCGTGATAGTCGGCCGACTTGCACTCCTCGGGAATCTGCGTCGCCTCGGCCTTGAGCTCCTGCAAGCACACCACGTCCGGCCGCTCGCGCTCGAGCCACTCCTGGATTTGCGCGGCGCGCGCGCGAATGCCATTGACGTTCCAGGTCGCGACCTTCATACGGCGGCGGGTTTCCTCTTGTATGCGTCGGTACTCAAGTACTTGAGGCCGGAATCGGCCATCAGCGTCACCACCGTGGCGTCCGGTCCTAGACGTTGGCCGATCTGGATCGCGGCGAGGACGTTCGCCCCGGACGACGTCCCGGCGAAGAGCGCCTCCTCGCGCGCGAGGCGCCGCGTCATCTCCTTCGCGTCTTCCGTGCTCACCGACACAATCTCGTCGACCAGCGCGGGCTCCCACAGTGGTGGCGCGTACCCGATTCCCACCCCTTCGATCTTGTGCGGCCCGGGCGCACCGCCCGCGAGCACCGCAGACTCCGCCGGCTCGACGACGCCGATCCTGACGCGCGGGTTGTGCCGCTTGAGCACGGTCGCGATCCCGCGCGAGGAGGCCCCCGTCCCCACCGAGTGCACGAACGCATTGACCTTGCCTTGCGTCTGCGTCCAGATCTCTTCGCCGAGCGGGTAGTACCCGGCGATGCTGTCGTGATTGTTCAACTGGTCGGTCCAGTACGTGTCAGGCTGCTCGCTCATTTCGCGGGCCACCGCGATCATGTCCAGGATCAGCTTCTTCGTCGTGCGCCCTCCCTCACTCGGCACGATCGTCAGCTCGGCGCCGAGTGCCGTCATGTGGTCGAGCTTCTCCTGGCTGAATGCGTCGGAGCTGACGATTCGAATCGGGTAGCCCTTGGCGGCGCAGACGAACGCCAGCGACGTGCCCGTGCTGCCACCGGTGTACTCGACGACGGTGTAGCCCGGCTTCAACCGCCCGTCCTCCTCCGCCCGGGAGATGACGGCGTGCGCCATCCGGTCCTTGAGGCTGCCGGTCGGGTTCTCCCACTCGAGCTTCACGACGATGCTCGCGCACCCCGGGGGAACGACCTTGCGGAGCGGGACCATCGAGGTGTTTCCAATGGCGTCGAGAATGCTCATGCTGAAGAATACCCGGTGCGGCCGCGGGATCGAAACACGAAGTAAGCACGTTCATTGACCGCAGAAGGCCGCAACGGGACGGAGTTCAACCGACGCCTTGAGGTTTGGCCCCTCGTCCAGATGGCCGCAGTGAGCAACCAGGCTGTTGACGATGGCTGGAAGGCGCTGCGGCCATATGAACGAGGGATAGGAGCTCAACGTGTGTTGGGTGACCGTCCCGTTGCGGCCATCTGCGATCACCGGCTTGTTGCGCACACTAACCCGACTTCCGCGGAGCACGCCATGAAGGCCGCGATTGTCCTCGTCGCACGAGTGATCGCCGTGACGATCCTGCTCTTCGTCTGCTTCAGCGTCGCCGGAACGGTCGTCGAGCTTCCCGGAAGCGCTGAGCCAGACGCGGACGCGGGCAACGTCGCGATCCGGTTGCTCGCGGTGTGCCTTCTGAATGTCGTGGTCCTCACTCACATCATCCTGCGATCCCGCTGGGCCGGCTGGCGCCTCATCGTCACCGTCTTTCTGGTGTTCTATGGCGTGACGACGTTCATGGGGCAAATCGAGACGGCCGTGTTCGTCACCCAGCTGCCGCCGGGCGTCCTGCCCCGGCTCTTCGCGATGGGGGCTCTCATCGCCGCCCCGTTCGCCGCGCTCTCCGTCGTCATCCTCGGCAAGCACAAGGCCTCGACCGCCGACCTCGGGCCTAACGTGCGCCTGGAGATGCCGGCGAGCGAATGGGCGTGGAAGCTCGGCGTGATCGCGCTCCTCTACGTGATCCTCTACTTCAGCTTCGGCTATTTCATCGCGTGGCAAAACCCGGAGGTGCGTGCCTATTACAATGGCGCTGACGCGGGCGGCTTCGTCGCGCACATGGCGACCGTCATCCGCGACACGCCCTGGCTCATCCCCTTTCAGCTCGGGCGAGCGCTGCTGTGGACCGCCCTTGCGCTGCCGGTCATTCGCATGATGAAAGGAGAGCGGCTCGAGACGGTGCTGGCGGTGGGTCTGCTGTTCGCGGTGGTCATGAATGCGCAGCTGCTACTCCCGAACGCCTACATGCCGGAAGCCGTCCGCATGGCGCACCTGGTGGAGACCGCGTCGTCCAACTTCATCTTCGGCGCGATCGTCGCGTGGCTGCTGAGCACGCGACACGGTCCCGCGCGGTCGGTGGCGGCGCCTAACGCGCCGCCCGCCCGCTGAGGGAGCTTGGTGCCTCCGGGTTCGCCCCGGAGTCCACGCCGATGCCGAGCCGCGTGACCAGCTCGCCGCCGAGCCATCCCGTCACCGCCCCGATCACCACGGCCACCGCCGAGAGCAGAATCGCGAACGCCTCCGGTGCGGCGGTGTTGTCCTTGCGAAGCATGATCCCGGCGGCGAACAGCAGCAGGACGACCACGTTGCCCACCCCGTGCAGGAGCCCGATGCGCTTCGCACGCGTGTTGTTGGGAATCCCGATCCAGTCCCAGATCCCGAACGGCGCCGCCGCGAGCCCGCCCGCGACCCCGGCGACGATCATCCAGAAGGCGACCACCGCCCAGAGTGAGTTGCCGGTGAAGAGATGGATCACATCGAACACGAGCGACGTGACGAGAAGGCCAAGCGGAAACACGATCAGCTGCTGATGGATGGGGTGACCGAACAGCTTCGCACGACTTTCCACGGGATCCTCCTCGCGTGGCATGTTCCGATGCGGTGCGCCTAACGTCGTCCGGGCGACGGCTTCACCAGGACCTTCCCACTCGTCTGCCGACTCTCGAGCGCGCGATGGGCCTCCGCCGCCTCGGCGAGCGGAAAGGTGCGGTCGACGCGCACGTCGATCGCGCCCCCCTCCACCCAGCCGAACAGCTCGGCGCTGCGCGCAACCAGCTCCTCATGAGTGGGCACGTAATGCGCCAGCGTAGGTCGCGTGAGGAAAAGCGAGCCCTTCCGGCTCAGCACGAGGGGGTCGATGGGGCCGACGGCGCCGCTCGATTGGCCAAACGACACCAGCATGCCGCGCGGCGCAAGGGCGTCGAGACTGTCATTGAAGGTGGTCTTCCCGACGGAGTCATAGACCACCCGTGCGCCGGGCCCGCCCGTCAGCCGCTTCACCTCCGCGACGAACCCTGCATAGCCGATCGCGTGCTCGGCCCCGGCTTCACGGGCGCGAGCCTGCTTCTCGCTGGTCGACGCGGTGCCGATGACATGCGCACCCTTTTTCGCGCCGAGCTGGCACAGCAGGAGCCCGACGCCCCCCGCGGCGGCGTGGACGACGCACCAGTCGCCGGCTGCGAGCGGGTAGGTGGAGGTCGTCAGATAATGCGCCGTTAGGCCCTGGAGCATTACCGCAGCGGCGACATCAGTCGAAACGGCTGCGGGGATGCGCACCAGGCGCTCCGCCGGCGCGACGGCGAGCTCCGCGTACGTGCCCCGCATGGTCTCCGACACCACACGATCGCCAATGCGCACGTGCGTGACGCCGTCTCCGAGCGCGACGACCTCGCCGGCGCCCTCCGAGCCAGGGGTGAACGGCAGCGGGCGCGCGTAGAGGCCCGTTCGCTGATAGACGTCGATGAAGTTGACGCCGGCCGTCTCGATGCGAACCACCGCTTCGCCGGGGCCGGGCACCGGATCATCCACCTCCTCGAGGCGGAGGACGCTCGCATCACCGGTGCGGCGGACGAGGATCGCCTTCACGATCGTCACCTCTCTGGTTGGAACGCTGTGCGGACGCGTTACAACCTAGTCCACCTGTTCGCTAATTCGGATGGGCAGGCATCAAGGTTCAAAGGACATACGGATGCGGCGGATGCAGCGGAGCCTGCGGATTGCTCCGGGCGCATTGAGCCTTCCTCTACAGGAACAAGAAGAGAATGGCTTTGGGTTGCGCGAGGAGAGTTCCTGGCACCGGGAACCATCTGCCTGATCCGCTGCATCCGCTGCATCCGTATGTCTTTGAACTTGGATGCCAGCCTTGGCGTCAGCGGCGTACCCGCTACGGCGCGCCCGGCGCGAACTTCGCGCGCTCGGCCGCCGACGCGGGGGCGATCCCGATGTGGGTGGCCAGCCAGTCGATCGTGTCGAGAAACGCGGTTGGCGGAAGGCCATGCCCGCTGTCGTACCAGCGTGCCTCCTTCGTCTCGCCGGCGGCGGCGTACAGCTCGTTCGCCAGAGCCGGCGGCACGAGGCGATCCTCGCGGCCCCAGAGAAAGAGAACGCGGGCGGGCGGTGCGCGACCGATGAATCGTGTCGACGCCAGCGGCTCCATCGCCGCAAACCATCGGCACCACTCGGCCTGGGACCGTTGCGCCAGTCCGGGGAACTGTGACAGGTCGGCGTCCCGGAAATGCGCGGCGAGCCCGGCGTCCCCCACGAGCAACGCATAGGCGGCGATGCGGCGCTCGACGCCGGCGAAGTGCGCTCCCATCGCGGCACCATAGCTGAGGCCAACGAAGCCAAGCTTCGACGCATCGACATCGTCACGTGCGATGAGCACGTCCACCGTCCGCTGCAGGTCGACGATGAGCTGCACCTGATCGACGCTGTCCCGCGCGGTGAACGAGAGCGGATTGTTCCTGTCGCGGCGCGCGAATGGAGCGTCGAGCGCGAGCACGATCGCCCCCTGCCGCGCGAACGGCACCGCGACGCCGCGCATTCCCGCGGCGTCGCCCGGGGCGCCGTGCATCATGATGATCCCCGGAACCTTGCCTTTCGAAGCGCGGAGCGAATCGTGCGGCAGGTACAGGAGACCGGTGGCGCGCCCGCCCTTTGGGCTCACGAAGCTGATGCGATGGACGTCGACGCCGCGGTCGGTGGAGGCGAGTGAATCACGAACGTCGAGATTCGCGCCGCGGTCGTATGCGAACAGGGTCAGGGGCGGCGTTCCGACCGATGTAGGCGTGGCCGGGCATCCCGCCGACGCGGATTGCGCGCGGCAGGCGGCGGAGACGGTGATCGCGGCAACGAGCGCGATGATCGGGGAACGGCGCATTGGTGGGCCTCAGCGGTGAGCGTCAAAGGTTGCACTGCTTGTACGGGGCCTCGACTACAAAGGTTTCCGCCGCCTTCTTCTGACGCTGACGCAACCCTTGCAGTCCCTCTCCTCCCTCGCCGCGGCGCGTACCACATCGTCTGGCAGACTGTTCCCGAGAGTCACCGATGCATGCCCCGAAGCTTCTCTACGGCCTCGTGCTGATCGCGTTCGCCGGCGCGGCCGTCGCCCAGGACGCGCCATTTCTCAACATCAATCCCTCCTGGTCGCCAGACGGCCGCTGGCTGGTGTTCGAGAGCCGACGCCATGGTGATGCCGAGCTGTATGTCATCGGCCGCGATGGACAGGGCGAGCGCCGCCTAACGCAGAGCGCGGGCGAGGACACGCATCCATCCTGGTCTCCCGACGGGACCAGCATCGTGTTCGACTCCAATCGCGACGGCACCTGGAACCTCTATCTGATCCGGCCGGACGGAACGGGCGAACGGCGGCTCACCTATCCGGGTGCGAGTCGCGCCGCGACGTTCGCGCGCCACCCCTCGTGGTCACCGGACAGTAAGCGCATCGCGTTCGACTCCGACCGCAATGGGGACGAAGAGGTCTACGTCATGGATGCGGATGGCGGCAACGTCACTCGCCTCACGAGCAGTGCGGGCCGCGACGGTCACGCCACCTGGTCCCCCGACGGCCGTTCGCTGCTCTTCACGTCGGTGCGCACCGGCAATCAGGACGTGTGGCAGCTCGACATCGCCACTCGGCAGGCGCGTCCCCTGTCGTCGCACACGGCCCCCGAGGGCGGGGCGCGCTTCTCCCCCGATGGAAAGCGCATCGCTTTTTATTCCGAGCGCGACGGAGACGGCGACCTGTACCTGATGAACGCCGACGGCACCGGGCTGCGAAACCTCACCGACCATCCCGACACCGTGTACGAGCTGGCGTGGTCACCGGACGGACGGGAGATCGCTTTCTACTCCGACCGCACCGGTCGCTTCGAGCTCTACCTCGTGGCCGTCGACAGCGGTGTGCCCCGTCAGTTGACGAATTCGAGCTACAACAACGCCTGGCCGATGTGGTCGCCCGACGGCCGCCGCATCGTGTTCGGCTCCACGCGCGATGGCGACTGGGAGGTCTACGTGATGGATGCCGACGGCTCGAATGCGCGTCGGCTCACGAGCAGCCCGGGTCGCGACGCCCACCCGTCGTTCATGCCCGATGGCCAGCGGATCGTCTTCCAGTCCCCCCGCGATTACACCAACCCGCTCGAGGTCGACCTGTATATCATGAACGCCGACGGCGGCGCGCCGCGGAGGCTCGTCGCCCACCCCGGCTTCGATGGCGTTCCGGTGCCCTCGGCGGACGGCCGGTGGATCGCGTTCCAGCGAAGTCCCGTGCGCACGGACCAGAGCTTTCAATGGGACCTGTACGTCGTGGACAGCGCGGGGCGGGACGAGCGGCGCCTAACGTCGGAACGCTGGAGCAGCCAGGTGCCGAGCTGGACGCCCGACGGCACCCGCCTGGCGTTCTTCGCCAACCGCTCCGGGCGCGAACAGCTGTACGTCATGGACGTGGCCTCGCGTGCCGTGACCGCGCTTCCCGAAAGCGCCGGCGACAATCACTCGCCCTCCATATCCCGCGACGGCAGGCGGATCGCCTTCACCTCGACACGCGACGGCCCGCTCGATCTCTACGTGATGGACGCAACCGGCGCCGCCGTGCGCCGCCTGACGACCAACCTCAACGCGCAGGCTCAACCAAGCTGGTCGCCCGACGGCCGCCGCATTCTTTTTTCCGCTTCTCCCGACGGCGTGGCGGACGTCTACGTCGTGAATGCCGACGGGACGGGCTTGGCGCGATTGACGCACGGAGCGGAGGGAACGCGCTGAGGTGCTCGAGGTGCTCGAGGTGCTCGAGGTGCTCGAGGGACTGCTTTCCCCTCGGGTACGTCGAGCACCTCGAGCACCTCGAGCACCTCTTCAGAGCTCCCGTATCTCCGGATACCGCGCAAACGCCCACGCGGCGTATGCCAGCATCACCACGCCCCCGCCACCAATCGCCCACTGCACGCCGAAGCGACTGGCCACCATTCCACCGAAGAGCTGCCCGATCGGCGAGAACCCAATGAACACCAGCGCATACGCCGCCATCACTCGGCCGCGGAATGCGTCGGGGACGATCGTCTGAAGCAACGTGTTCGAGACCGCGTTGTTGAGGATCATCGTGAAGCCGACGGTCACCAACAGGGCCGCCGAGAGCCACACGGAGCTGGAGAGCGCCAGTCCGATCAAGAGGACGGAGAAGGCGTAGGCGGCGCGCTGGAGGAGGCGACCGTGCGGCATGTGGCGCCCGAACGTCGCCAGCGCCAGCGCCGCCGCGATCGCGCCGACGCCGACGCAGGTGAGCAGGAATCCGTAGCCGCTCGCATCGGTGTGCAGGACATCGCGCGCGAGCACGGGCATCAGCACGAGATATGGCACGCCGAACACCGAGAACACCGCCACCAGTCGCATGAGCGCCGACACCTCGCGCTTGCGCGACATGTACACCAGGGCGCGCCACACATCGCGCAGCGGCGAGGACGGCTTTCGGCGCGCTGGCGCCTCCGGAACCTTGATCATCAGCAGTCCGATAAGCACGGCGAAGTAGCTCACCGCGTTGATGCCGAAGCACCAGGCGAGCCCCGCGTGCGCGATGACGAACGCCGCGATCGCCGGCCCGACGATGCGCGCCAGATTGAAGCCGCTCGAGTTGAGCGCGATCGCGTCGAGCAGGTCTTCCTTCCCCACCAGCTCGATCTGGAGCGATTGACGCGCGGGAACGTCGAACGCGCTCACGATCCCCGCGAACGTCGCCAGCGCGAGGAGACGCGGCACCGTAATCTGACCCGACCAGGTGAACCACCACATCAACGCCGCTTCCAGCAGCAGCAGCGTTTGCGTCACCCGGACGATACGAATCTTGGAGTAGCGATCGGCGAGCACGCCACCGAAGAGGGAGAACAGCAGCACGGGAAGGTTTCCGACCGCACCCACCAGCCCCACCATGAACGCGTCGTTCGTCAGCTCGAGGGCGAGCCATCCTTGCGCGACGTTTCGCATCCACGTTCCGATCAGCGAGACGGTGTAGCCAATCCAGAAGCGCCGGTAGTTGCGGTGCCTCTGGAGCGCGCCGAACGGATTCATCGATCGTGGTGGTGGGCCCTCCCCCTCCTCTCCCATGCCTTGATTTTACCATGTCCGCCCGGCAAGGTCATCTCATGCGGAAGCACACCTACTCGAAGTTCTCCCCCGAGCTGGCCGACGCGGTCGATCTCCAGGCACTGCTCGACAAGCTCGCCGACTTCCTCCTGCAATCGGGATTCGCCGGCGGGCGGCAGTTCCACCCGTACTGGGGGGAATTCGGCGGCGACGAGGACCGCTCGATCGAGGCGCTCCGCGAGGCGATCCTCAACGCGCTCATGGAAAGCGGGCAGTTCACACCAGAGATGCTCGAGGCGCTGCGCGGCGACGGCTCGCCGGAAGCACAGGCGAACCTCGCCAAGTTGCTCGATGAGCTGATCAACCGCCTGACGCAGGAGGGCTATCTCACCGCGGACGCGCCGCCGCAGATGCCGGCGAACCACGAATCGGTCACCGGCCCGGCGGGCCTCGCCCGCGCCGCGTCTCGCGACGTGCAGTTCCAGCTCACCGAGAAAGGCATCGACTTCCTCGGGTTCAAGACCCTCCGCAACCTCCTCGGCTCCCTCGGGAAGTCGAGTTTCGGAAGTCACGACACCCCCTATCTCGCCACCGGCGTCGAGGCTGACGCGACCAGCAAGCCGTACGAGTTCGGTGACGTCCTCAATCTCGACGTCAACGCGACGCTGACGAACGCGCTCGCGCGCACCGGCGAGATCAGCGTGCCGATCGACCTGGACTACAGCGATCTCATGGTGCGGCAGGCTGAGTATCGGTCATCGTGCGCGACCGTGCTGATGCTGGACACGTCGCATTCGATGATTCTCTACGGCGAGGACCGGTTCACCCCGGCGAAGAAGGTCGCGCTCGCGCTCACGCATCTCATCCGCACGCAGTTCCCGGGCGATACGCTGCGGGTGGTACTGTTTCACGATTCCGCCGAAGAGATCCCGCTCGCCGAGCTCGCGCGGTCGCAGGTGGGGCCCTATCACACGAACACCGCCGAGGGCTTCAAGCTCGCGCGGCGTATTCTGCTGTCGCAGAAGAAGGACATGCGCCAGATCGTGATGATCACCGATGGGAAGCCGAGCGCGCTGACGATGCCCAACGGGCAGATCTACAAGAACTCGATGGGGTTGGACGCGATGGTCATCGCGCAGACCTTGCGCGAGGTGGCGCTCTGCCGCCGCGCGGGTGTGATGATCAACACCTTCATGCTCGCGCGTGACCGGGCGCTCGTGGAGTTCGTGAAGCGCGTGTCCGAGATCAGTCGCGGAAAGGCCTACTTCACGAACACGATGACGCTGGGCCAGTTCATTCTCATGGACTTTCTTCGGAGGAAGACGAGGAAGGTCTCTTGAAAGAGGTGCTCGAGGTGCTCGAGGTGCTCGAAGTGCTCGAGGGGAGCAGTTCCCCGGAGCACCTGGAGCACCTGGAGCACCTCGAGCACGTCGAGCACCTGGTTTGGAACCGCCCCCCAGTCGCCGAGGTACTAGGTTACTAACGGCCGCCTGCGCCGTCTTCCGAAGACGAGCGCCGCGTGCTCTCTCCGCCAAGAGATTCGGGCTGGCAGCCGGCTCGAATCGCCTCGAAAACCGATCCGAATCCCCTCCCCGTGTCCTCGCCCAATCAGCCCCTCAAGAGCGAGCCGCCGACTCTTCCGAAGTCGCGCCGCCCAACCCGCGAACGGGACGCGTTCGCCGTCCTTCGCCGGCGCGGCCCCGGTCGCCAGCGCCTCTTGCTGCTGGTTCTTGTCATTGCAGGCGCCGTCGGGATCAGCGGGTGGGTGATGGCGCGCCCGGACCAGGCGGTGCTGCCCGTGGTTCCCTACTCGGAGATCGCGTCGGCGTTGGCCGCCGGGGGAGTCGAGGAGCTCACCCTCGAGGATGGCGGAAACCGCATCATCGCCAAGCTCAAGGCGCCATATCGGGTCGCCGAGAGTCGTTCCCGGCTGGTGGTCACGTCGGTTCCAGCGAGTGCGCTTACGGTCGCTGACCTGGAGCGCTGGGCCGCGAATGGCGCGAAGGTCCGCATGGGGGACAAGTCGCGGACGCCGTCGGCCGAGACGGTGATTCAGGTCATCAGCCTGATGGCGCTGCTTTCGCTGGTGGCGTTCGTCGCTTTCCGGCAGCGCGGTGGCGGCTCGCGACGCTTCATTGCGACGCCGCCGTCTCGACAGCTGACGATGGCCGACGTCGGCGGTGTCGCGGAAGCGCAAGCCGACCTTCGCGATGTCATCGCGTACCTGCGCGATCCGGAGCGGTTCCGCGCCATGGGTGCCAAGTGCCCCAAGGGCGTTCTGCTGGTTGGCGCTCCCGGAACGGGCAAGACGCTGCTCGCGCGTGCGGTTGCCGGCGAAGCGGGCTGCCCCGTGATCATGGCCGCCGGCTCGGATTTCAACGAGGTGTACGTGGGCGTGGGATCACGGCGCGTCCGCCAGCTCGCGAAACTGGCCCGCGAGCAGGCACCGTGGATCGTGTTCATCGACGATTTCGACTCCCTCGGCGGCCGCCGGGGCCGGCCGAACCGCTCCGGCGAGGAGGAGGTCACGCTCAACCAGCTGCTCGTCGAGATGGACGGGATGCAGGGGAGCGACGGCATCGTCTGGATGGCGGCGACGAACCGCGAGGACATGCTCGACCCGGCCGTGCGCCGCCCGGGCCGGTTCGATCGGATCGTCGAGGTGCAGCTGCCCAGCGTGCACGATCGCCTCGAGATTCTGAGGATTCACGCCGCCAAGGCGCCCCTCGCCGCCGACGTCGGCCTGGAGCGCCTCGCGCAGCTCACCGTCGGCCATTCGGGCGCCGACCTGGCCAACCTGCTCAACGAGGCCGCGATCATCGCCGTGCAGGCGGATGCGGCGCTCATCACGGCCGACCACATCGAGCAGGCGCGCGACCGGATTCTCCTCGGGCGCGTTCGCGCCGGCGTCATCGTCACGACGGCGGAGCGCCGCCTCATCGCGCTGCACGAGGCGGGACACGCGGTCGTGGGGATGGTCGCGTGCCCGGACGACAAGCTCCACAAGGTGACGATCGAGCCGCGGGGCCGCTCGCTGGGCGCCGCTCACTTCGCCCCCGAGGCGGATCGTCACCTGCACTCCCGCCGCTATCTCGAGGGCGTGATTGCCAAGGCGTTAGGCGGCCGCGCCGCCGAGTCGGTGTTTCTTGGCCCCGACGCGGTGACGTCGGGCGCCGGAAGCGACCTCGTGCACGCGACGCACGTCGCGCGGCGGATGGTCGGCGAGTTCGGCATGAGCGACGAGGTCGGCCTCATCAGCGCCGATCCCAGCGCGCAAGGCGGCGCCCCGAGCGCCCAGCTTCAGGCGCAGATCGACACGGCCGTTCGCGCCCTGATCACCGCCCAGTCCGATCGCGCGGTCGCGATCGTGAAGGAGTACCGCGACGCGGTGGAGGCGATCGCTACGGCGCTGATCGCGAGAGACGTTATCTCGTCGGAAGAGGTGTACCGGATCGCGGCGGATCACGGCGTGGATAGAGCGGTGGCTGCCTAGAGAAACAGCAGGGGCAACTTCCGAAGACGTCAGGGGTCAGACGTCAGGTATCAGTTGTCAGAAAAACACCGCGGGGCTCCGGAATCTCGGAGCCCCGCATGCATTTCCTGACACCTGACATCTGACGTCTGACCCCTGACGTCTTCGGAAGTTGCCCCTTATCAGCTCACCCCAGATTTCAGCGCGGCGATCACTGCATCTCCGAATACATCGACCTCTTCGGGAGACGTGTACACGTTCGGCGTGATGCGAAGCCCCTTGAACTCTTGATGGACGATCGGCGTGGTGATGATCCGGTACTTGTCCCACAGGTGCGACACCATCTTCGGAACCTCGATCCCCTCGATGTGCAGCAGGCCGATGCCGCACGCCTGGCGCGGATCGTCGAGCGGCGTCAGCACGCGACAGCGATCGGTCGCCGTCGTGAGGCGCTTCGCCCACCGGTCCCTCAGGTACCGGAGCCGAGCCGCCTTTCGCTCGCCACCAATCGCCCGATGGAACGCGAGCGCGACGGCGATGGCGTTGTGGTTGGCGGCCGGGTGCGTGCCGATCTCTTCGTACTTGCGGACGTTCGCATCCATCGCCTTCGGCGCCGCCATCAGCGGCCACAGCGACGAAATCTTTGCTCTGCGCACGTAGAGAAACCCCGTGCCGATGGGTGCGAGCAGCCATTTGTGCAGGCTCGTCCCGAACCAGTCGCACTCGAGCGAATCGCGCGTGAACGGGAAGTGCGCGAACGAGTGCGCGCCGTCGACCAGGACCTCGATGTTCTGCCCGCGCGCGACGCGCACGAGATCGCGCACCGGCATGATCTGGCCGCTGAGGTTCGTGATGTGCGGCACCTCGATCACGCGCGTGCGCGGCGTGATCGCGGCGCGGAACCGATCGACGACGTAGTCCATCGACCGTGGCGGCACGTCGAAGGTGATCGACTTGATGACGATCCCCTCGCGGCGGGCGCGCTGGTCCCACGTCGTGAGCATGCGCGGATAGTTCTGTGTCGTGACAATGACTTCGTCGCCGGACTTGAGATCGAGCCCGAGGATGAGCGTCTCCATCGATTCGGACGCGTTCCTCGTGATGGCGAGCTCTTCCGGGTCGCAGCCGAACTCGCGCGCGAGCTCGCGCCTCACTCCTTCGATGCGCGGCTCGAGCACGTCCCACATGTGGTGGACGGGCGCGACGTTGGAGAAGCGAAGATCGCGGACCATCGCGTCGAGCACGTGCGTCGGCGATGGCGATACGCCGCCGTTGTTCAGATTGATGAGCGACCGATCGAGATCGAACGCGCGCTGCACCTCGCGCCAGTAGTCCTCGTCGTCCCGTGCTCCTCCACCGGGCCCGGCAAGCTCACTCGCGCGAAGCAGGGCGTCACCCCGAAAGCTGGGCGCGATGGCTGTCGCGGCGAGTGCGGCGACGAATGCGCGGCGGGAGGGCATGTGACTAAGGTGCTCAAGGTGCTCGAGGTGCTCAAGGTGGTCGAGGGGGCCCTTGAGCACCTGGAGCACCTCGAGCACCTGGAGCACCTGGACGGTACCATCCCTGCATTACCGCCAAGCCATGACGAAAAAGTCCCGGTTCGTGCTCATCGACGGGTCCAACGTCGCCCACTCGACTGAAGGCGGCACGGCCCGGCTCGACAACCTGCTCCTCATGCGAGACAAGCTCGCCGCGAAGGGGCTCGAGCCGATCATCGTCGTCGACGCGGCGCTCCGCCATCAGATCGACGACGCGGCGGCGTACGAGAAGATGGTCGACGACGGCGAGCTGAAGCAGGCGCCCGCCGGAACAGACGCCGACTACTTCATCCTGTCCTTCGCCCGCGAGCTCGGCGCCCGCGTCGTCAGCAACGATCGCTTTCGCGATCGAATGCCCGAGTTCAAGGACCTGAGCCGGCGCTTCATCCGGTACATGATCGTCGAGGGGGAAGTCGTCTTCGAGCAGCGCAACGGCCGGCGAAGCCGTTAGCGCCCTGGCACCCTTCGCACCCTTCGCCCCCTTAGCGCCCTTAGGCCCTATTCAGCTATCCATCCCTCACGCTTGGAGTCGGTCGCGACGAGGAGCCAGCGTCCGTAGCGACCGAGGACGGTGAGGCGCGCCGGAGCACCGAGGCTGTCGATGACGACCGCGGCCGGCATGGGGCGCTCGCGGATGACCGCTCCGCGATCTCGCGACACGACCGTCACCGGTGCGCCAATGCGCTGCACCGCGCTCGCGGTCACGAACCCCGCCTCTCCCCCGGGAAGCCTGATGCGAAGCCAGCCACCGGCCGCGCCGAGCACCGTCCCCACGGCGGTCCTGGGCATCGCGCGTGTCGAATCACCGTTGGCGCGCGGCGACGCCCGCAACACGACCTGTGCGCGCGCGATTCTCACCCGTGCGCCGAACAACGACGTATCGGCCGTGATCTCGGCGGGCGCGCCGCGACGGGTGTCGATGAAGGGGAGCGGATCCACCGGCCCCTGCCCTCGCCGATAGATGCCGAAGTGCAGGTGCGGCGGCGTTCCCCGCGCGTTCCCGGTGTTGCCGACGAGGCCGAGCGTGTCCCCGACCTGAACGATCTCTCCGGCGTACACGAGCTGCCGGTCGAGGTGCGCGTAGTAGAGCGATTGCTCGCGACGCGGGTCGAGCAGCCATACGACTTTTCCCCCGAGCTCCGTCTCTCCCACGCGCCTCACGACGCCTGGCGCAGCGGCGACCACCGCGGTCCCTCGCGGCGCGAACAGATCGACACCGTGGTGTGAGCGCCGTCCCGCATCGCGCGGTGCGCCGAACAGGCTGCGCGCGATGCGCGCGTCACGCCCCGACACGGGAAACGCGAGCGTGGGGCCGGTGGTGATCGTGACGACGATGCGGCCGCCGCGAAGCAGCTCGGGTTGCGCTCGAACGACGTACTCGCCGTCACGCCGAATCTCGACGTCGATCGAGGTCCCGCGCTCCGGCGCGCTGGCGACGCGCTCGTAAGTCTCCGTCGAATCCCGCGGCACCGAGAACAGATCCACGAACAGGCGACCGAGTGGATCCATCGCGACGTCGGCGGAGATGATGAGGCGGTCCCCGCGGCGGAGGGGAAGCCTCCATGCGACGGCGCGAGTCTCCGACGCGGGCAGATGGATGGCTTCCCGGTGGGGGGCGGACACCGGTGTGGCCGTGCCCAGGGCGGCGTCGCCGACGGCGATCCAGTCGCGGCCGACCGCGGTTCGATGCAGGTCGGCCTTCTCGAGGGCCTCCACGTACTCGTCGCGCGGCGAGCGGAAGCCGCGATCGCCTAACGACCTGGCGCGATCGCACGCGGCAAGGACCGCCAGCCCGGCCAACAGCAACCAGCGGCCACGCATCGTCGATGGGGAGAGGTGAGACGAGGGCGACATGCGCTTATGTACGCCCGTGACCCGCCTGCTGTTTCCTACGCGACGCTCAGAGGCGCGTCGAGAAGGGCAGGTCGAGCTGGAAGTGGAAGCGGGTTCCCTCGCCCGGGGCCGTCTCCACCTGCATCTCGCCTCCCATGCGGTTGACGAGCTTTCGGCAGATGGACAAACCGAGGCCGGCACTCGAGAAGGTGAACTGCCCCGGCTTCACACGACGACGGAACGCGTCGAACAGCGTCGGGAGCACTTCGGCCGGAATGCCCCGGCCGGTGTCCTTCACCGAGAACTCCAGTCGCGTCTTCGCGACCGGCCGGCACGTTACCTCGACGTGCCCCTCGGCGGTGAACTTCAGGGCGTTCGTCGTGAGGTTGAGCAACACGCGATTCAGCGCCACCGGATGACCGATGCGCAGGTCGGTATCTGGAGGAGTGATCCGGACGGTGAGTCCCTTCTCCTCGGCGATCGGGAGCACGATGTCCCGCACCGACTGCATCGTCTCCGACACCGAGAACGGCGTCGGATGCATGTCCATGAGCCGCTCGCCGCCGCGCACCAGCTCGATGACATCGCTCGCCAGCGTGCTCAGCCCGAACGCCGCGCTGTAGACCAGGCCGAGCTGCCGCTCCTGAATCGGATTGATCGAGCCACTCTGGCCGTTTCGCAACGTCTCGGCGAGGAACAGGATCGAGGCCAGCGGCGAGCGGAGGTCATGCGCCACCTCGACGACCATCTCGAGGCCGTCCGCTCCACTCAGCTTGCTCGCGAAACGCTGCGCGGCGTCGAGATCGAACGCCGTCTGCACGCGCTCCATGGCGGCGAGCACGCGAACGAGGATCGTGGAATCGGGCGAGTCGACGTCCTCCAGCTCGGCGAGAAACGCGCTGCGCATGCTCTCGAGCATACGCCGGCCGGGAATCGGCGGCGCGATGTTGGTGAGGTCCGGCTCGTCGCCCCCGTACGCCTGGCGGACCGCCTTGCACAGGCACGCGAGGCGCACACGCACCTCCTCGGGACTCGAGCCGTCCTGCCCCGAATCCCACGACGCGCGCACGCGGCGCGTCGCGCGCTCCAGAGCGCCCGCGATGTCCCCGGTGATCCCCTCGGCGGACAGCTCGGACAGCTCGCCCGAGATCCGCGGTGGAGCGTACTCCGTCAGATGCGAGTCTCCACTTTCGCGTGTCGTGCTTTGACCGGCGCTGCGTCGCCGGTAGTTGGATCCATCCGCCGGGGACGATCTCACGTTCACTCGCCGAATCCGGTCAGCTCGCTTCTCTGAAAGTTGTGCTTCTCCATCAAGCGATATAGGGTCGTGCGGTCGATGCTCGCAAGACGCGCGGCCTTGGACATGTTTCCGCCCGCCCGCGACACGAGGCGCGACAGGTACTCCTTCTCGAAATGCGCGACCAGACGGTCCTTCGCCGGGTGATACGCGTCGTCCAGGATGCCGGAGGGAATCGCCCCATCCACCGGCGCCTCGAGCGGCGTCTCGTCGTACATGGGAATGTCGTCCGGCTGGATCGGCTGATTCGGCTCGGCCAGCACGGCCACATGCTCGATGACGTTCTGCAGCTCTCGGACGTTGCCGCGCCACGGCTTGGAGCGGAGGAAGTCGATCGCCGATTCCGTGAGCTTCGGTGCCGGCTCGCCCGTCTGCCGGTGCCGCTCCCAATAGTAAGCCAGAAAGTGGTTGGCGAGTAGAGGAATGTCTTCCAGCCGCTTCCGCAGCGGCGGAAGCTGAATGGGCACCACGCGCAGCCGGTAGAACAAGTCCTCACGAAGGAGGCTCTGCTTCACCGCCTCCTGCGGGTCGCGATTGGTGGCCGAGATGAAGCGCACGTCCACGACGGCGTCCTGATTCTCGCTGCCCACGCGGCGCACCACACCATCCTGGATCACGCGGAGGAGCTTCGCCTGGAGGGGCTGCGACATCTCCGTCAGCTCGTCGAGGAAGAACGTTCCCCCGTTCGCCACCTCGAGGAGGCCGGGCTTGTCGCGATCGGCGCCGGTGAAGGCGCCCTTCTTGTGGCCGAACATCTCCGACTCGAGCAGCGGCTCGGGAAGCGCCGCGCAGTTCACTGGCACCAGCTTGCGGCTGGCGCGGCGACTGTGTCGATGAATGAACTGGGCGATGACCTCCTTCCCCGTCCCGCTCTCGCCGGTGATCATCACCGACGCGTCGGTCGGGGCCACCTTGCGGGCCAGCTCGACCGCCTTGCGGAATGCCGGAGAGACTCCGAGCAGCGCGATCTTGTCGCTGTTGCCGTTCTGCTTCAGGAGCTGGAACCGGAGGTCGCGGGTCTCCCGCGCGACCATCACCGCATGCGACGCTCGGCCGATGAGGACCTGGAGGTGCGTGGCGGAGAAGGGCTTCGGGAGGTAGTCCCACGCGCCGGCGCGGAGCGCTTCGATGCTCGTCGTGACGCTCGGGTTACCGGTCATCACCACGACGATGGTGTCCTTGTGCGCGCCGAGGGCGGCTTTGAGGACGTCCATGCCGGAGACGGGAGTCATGTAGAGATCCACGAGGACGAGGTCGTACTTGCGGCGACGGACCATCTCGATGGCCTCGTCACCACGTCCAGTGAAGCTCACGTTGTACCCGTCGATCTGGAGGACGCTGGCGCACCCTTCGCGGAGGGTGCGGTCGTCGTCGACGACCAGAATCGAGATCGATGACTTGACCTCAGGTGGGATGGACAGCGGATCGCGTTGGGCGTCGCTGGCCGGCGTGAAATCCTGCTGCTCGGCGACCGGGGTCGTCATCGAAGCTCCCATGAAGAGACGAGAGGACTGAAGAAAACGGGGGAGTGGCGAGCAGTAGGCGACCGCAAGGGTCTGGCCCGCGACCGTGGGGTGGGCTCCAATATTAACCCGCTGTGGCGCGTGTCAAGCCCGATCGTAGACCGGAAGCCACACCAATTTGCAACCGACGCGCAACAGTTTTGTCGCGTAAGTACAACAGCTATCATCACAAAGCCAGTGTTTGAGCCTGCGTGGGGCGGCATGGCCATGGGCTCAGAATTGCTTTGCAGGCGGCGTCTGTCCAGCAGTGTTGCTCGCGTGAGGCACCCACGCGGGGCCCCGAGGCTATCGCCGCCACGACATGTCCGACTCAAATCTCCCGTCCGTTTCTCGCTCCTTCGGCGAGCTGACCCCGGCCACGAATGGGCCCCCACTGGTCCCATCCCCTGCCAGGGAGCCTGAGCCGGCGAGCGAGGGACTTCCCTGGGAGCGCTATATCGCTGCGATCCGCCGCTTCAAGTGGCTGATCGCCGCCGTCGTCATCGCCGGAACGGCCGCGGGCGCACTGGTCACGAAGTTCATCGCCCCCGTCTATGCCGTGAACGCCAAGGTCTGGGTCGCAAGCGAGTCTCCGGAGCGCGCCGACCGCGGGCCCATTCGCGCCGCGGAGCTGCTGTCCTCCGCGTCGTGGACCGAGCTGCTCCGGAGCGGCCGCGTCCTCGACCCGGTCGTTCGCAAGCTCCAGCTCTACCTGCTTCCGGAGGCCAGGGGCGATTCGCTGCTCTTCGCATCGTTCTCCCCGGGCGACCGCATGCGGCCGGGCCAGTACGAGCTGCGCGTCGATCGTGCGGGGGCCAACTACACCCTGCTCGTCGGCGAAGGCAACGTCGTCGAACAGGGCGCTGTGGGAGACTCCATCGGTCGTGCCGCGGGGTTCGCGTGGCGACCGCCGGCCGCGCTCCTGACCGCGGGCCACGTCTTTCGGTTCGCCGTCGTCACGCCGCGCGAGGCGTCTCTTCTCCTGTCGCAGCAGATCACCGCCACGCTACCGCCGCAGAGCAACTTCCTGCGACTCACCCTCTCCGGCAACGACCCGCAGAAGACCGCAAGCACCCTCAACGAGTGGGTGGACCAGTTCCTGGCCACAGCGGCCGTGCTGAAGAAGCGCGAGCTGGTGGAGTTCACGAAGATCCTGGAAGAGCAGCTCCGCTACGCCGAGCGCGAGCTTCGACAGGCGGAGATCGCGCTCGAGAACTTCAAGATCACGACGATCACGCAGCCGTCCGATGGCACGCCCGTCGCCGGGGGATCGGAGCTCACGCGCGATCCCGTGTTCGAGAACTTCTTCAATCAGAAGCTGCAGTTCGACGACATCCGGCGCGATCGCGAGGCACTCGAGAACATTATCGCCGAAGCACAGCGCGGCTCGATCTCACCGGAAGCGTTTCTGTCCGTCCCATCGATCCTCGAGGGCTCGCAGAATCTCCGAGCGGCCCTGACGGAGCTGAACTCCAAGGAGGCGCAGCTTCGCAGCGCGCGCGAGTTCTATACCGACGAGCACCGCACCGTGAAGGACATGGTGCAACAGGTGCAAACGCTCCGCACGCAGACCATTCCCGAGCTGGCAACACGCCTGCTCGACCAGCTGCGGCGACGCGAGGGAGAGATGGACCGGCGCATCGCGAGCGCGTCGCGTGAGCTGCGCGAGATTCCCACGCGCACCATCGAGGAGATGCGGCTTCAGCGACAGGTGGGTGTCGCGGACAACCTCTACACGTCGCTCAAGAGCCGGTACGAGGAAGCGCGACTCGCGGAAGCCAGCGCGGTGGCCGACGTGCAGCTCCTCGATTCCGCCGTGGCACCGCAGTTCCCGAGCAACGACATGAGCCTGAAGCTCATTCTCATGGCGTTCGTCGCGAGCATCGGCCTCGCCATCGCGCTGGCCGTGCTGCTCGACCACATGGACCGCCGCGTGCGCTACCCGTCGCAGGTGACTGGTGAGCTCGGGCTCGACATCATCGGCGCGGTTCCGACGATCAAGAAGGTGCGCAGCGGATCCCTCGACCCCGAGGATGCCTCGATGGTGGTGGAGGCGTTCCGGACGATTCGCCTCGGGCTCAGCCAGGCCCGCGAGCCTAACGGGCCATTGATGGTGACGATCACGAGCCCCAACGCCGGCGACGGAAAGTCGTTCGTGTCGGCGAACCTGGCGCTGTCGTTCGCCGAAGCCGGATACCGCACCCTGCTGGTCGATGGGGACATCCGGCGCGGACAACTGCACGACATGTTCGCCGCCACGCGCCGTCCCGGGCTCGTGGATTGTCTCCTGGGAGAAGCGGCGGAGGAGGACGTCCTGCGACCGGCCACCCACGGGAACCTCACGTTGCTCCCGTGCGGAGCGCGCCGGCGTCGCGGACCCGAGCTGTTGTCATCGCAGGCGATGAACGCCCTCATGACGGCGCTGCGCACGCGGTTTGACGCGATCATCGTCGACAGCCCCCCGCTCAGCGCCGGCATCGATCCCTTCGCCCTCGGCTCCACCACGGGCAACATGGTGATCGTGCTGCGCACCGGCGAAAGCGACCGCAAGCTCGCCGAGGCGAAGCTCGAGGTGCTTGGACGCCTGCCGGTGCGAGTGCTGGGTGCCGTGCTCAACGACATCACCGACACCGGTGCCTACCGCTACTACTCGTACGAGTACGGCTACCACATGGACGACGAGGAGGACGAGGAGCTCCGCCGGCTTCCGGCGATCGTCCGAAGCGGCGGGGTCGTCCAGGGCGACTGAGCAGACCGATGGCAGGATGACGAAGAGGCCTGGACGCTGCGTCCAGGCCTCGTCGTCATCTCGCCAGCGGTCAGCTCATCTGCTCGCTGGGGATCTCGTCGAAGGAGCGAAGGAGCGTCGCGCGATCCTGAGCCGAGCGGGTGTGGTGCAGGGCCGTCGTCGCACGGAGCAGCATTTCCACCGCATCGACCGAAGCGGCCGAGAAGTCCGGCACCGCGTAGTAGCCCGCCCGGAGGCGCAACGGCACTTCGCTTCCGCCGACGGTCACCGTCGTGCGCTCGACCGCGGTGCGGAACCGATCGACCAGGCGGAGGACGCCGCTCGCCTCGGTGCGCGGAGCGATGATGGCGAACTCGTTCTGCCCCATGCGGCCGATCGCGTCGGACACCCGGCCGGCGGCGCGGAACACCTCGCCCACGCGCTTGGTGACTTCTTCCACGGCATCAGGTCCCTCGACCCGGTCGCCGTTTCGCCCAAGCTCGGGCCCAAAGGCGACGCACGCCAGCGAGTCGTGCCGGCGAAACGCGTCCGCGCCGATCTCACGCGCGCGACGCGCCAGACCGCGCATGTTGTACAAGCCCGTTTGCTGATCGACCAGATTCTCATCGCGGATGCGGTCGACTTCGCGCTTGCACTGAATGAACGTCTCGAGCTTCACGAGGAGCACTTCGCCATCGATCGGCTGCGCGCAAACCTCCCACGCGCCGGCGCGATATACCTCCGCGCGCTGCGAACGCGAGAGCGGACCGGATGACGTCATGATGATCGGCGTCGTCGCGCTCACGCGCGGATCCTCGCGCAGCATGCGGCACACGTCGGCGCCGTCGATGTCAGGGAGGCGAACGTCGAGGACGATCACGTCGGGCTGCGCACTGTGCGCCACCTCCATCGCCTGGCGCCCCGTGTAGGCCCGCAGCACGGCGTAGCCCGCGGGTCCGAGAATGCTCTCGAGAGACCGCGCTGACCACTCCTGATCGTTGGCAATGAGAACGAGCGCGGGACGCGACGGGGGGTCGCTATGCCGCATGGCCGCGCTTTTCGAGAGGTGGGTAGGCATTCATAGCAGGGCGACGCACCGCAGGAGTCGTGCGTCGAGCATATGTTTCCGCAACTCCTTGAACGCCTTGGGGTTGACCGGTGGCAGAGTGGCCTGTCCAGTTGTTTATGCCGCGCGGCCGCTACAGACTCGATGGATCAATGTAACGGAATGATTGGTCGTTACGGTGTGCTGGCTCACAACGCGATTGAAGCAAGACTGCGTGCAAACTGGCGGCCACTCGGGCGGCTCGCGGCGATGCGTCCTGTGTTGTGCTCGAACCGAGTGTGTTGTGGTTGCCCCGCTACACTCGCGGCCGAAACAACGTGTCCGCGCAATCGAGACATCACGCAAGATCTTACATCGTAACTACTTGGCAATAGCCTCCCCGAGGTGAAAACCTAGCACGCGGAGTGCAAGTGGGGCCGGCGACATGACAAACTTCCGCCGCTCCCCGGCCCTCGGCCTCGTGCTTCTTGCGCTGGCCTCGCTGGCCTTCCCCGCCGCGCTCATCGCCCAATCCGATTCCGCCGCCGCGCGAGGCTCCTTTGCCACCAGGGCAGAGCTCGTGGCCATGGCCGAAGCCGCCGAACGCATCGGCAGCGACGGGAACGTCGATGCAGAGACGCGTGATCGAAAGCGCCTCGAGGCACAGGGAGTTCGCGAGCGGCTGCGCGACGGCGACTTCCAGATCGGCGATCGCGTCGTGCTCCGGGTGCGTGGCGACTCCAGCCTGACCGACACCTTCACCGTTCGCGCGGGACGCACCCTCCAGCTGCCCAGCCTCGATGAGCTGTCGCTGGTGGGCGTGCTCCACTCCGAGCTGCAGGGCGTGCTTACCCGGCACATTGGCCGGTACGTCCGCAATCCCGAGATCGAGAGCGCCTCACTCATTCGGCTCGCCGTCGTGGGACGGGTCAACCGTCCCGGCTTCCTTTCCGTGGGACCGTCCTCGCTGCTCACGGACGTGATCATGCTGGCCGGTGGTCCGACGGGTGATGCAGACCTGACCACGACCGTGATTCGTCGGGGCGTCAACGAGGTGTGGTCGAAGAAAGACGTGCGCGTGGCGATGTCGCAGGGAATGACACTCGATCAGCTCAACCTGCGCGCCGGCGACGAAGTGGTCGTTGGCGAACGGCGCAGGCGCGGCCTCGGGTCAACCGCTCAAGTGTTGGCCACCATCACCGGCCTGGCAGTGGCGATCGTCGGCCTCTCCCGATGACTCCTGAAATCGAGCTGTCGCAGGTGCCGGTCACCGAACCGTTGACGATTCCGATGCGCCCCATGCGCGCGCGGACCTCGCCCGCTCGGTCGCCCGATGTCGCCCGCGTGCTCGACATCGGTCGTGCCGATGTCTCGCTCGTGTCGCGCCGCGACGAAGCGGCCGATGTGCGCGAGCTCCGCTCCGAGCGCGCCGTTCGCTTCGTCAACGTGACGCTCGCGGTCATTGCGCTCGTGCTGCTGTCCCCGCTGCTCATCGCGATCGCAATCGCGATCAAGGCAACGTCGCGCGGGCCCGTATTCTACTTGCAGCCGCGGGTGGGGCTCGACCTCCGCGGCCGCCGCACCGACCCCGGGTACGACCGGCGTGCGCGCAACCTCGGCGGCAGAATCTTCACGATCTACAAGTTCCGCTCGATGCGTGCGGATGCGGAGCGGGAGAGCGGCGCGGTGTGGGCCGCAAAGGTCGATTCGCGCGTGACGCCAGTCGGCCGCTTCCTGCGGAAGACCCGGCTGGACGAGCTGCCGCAGCTGATCAACGTCGTGCTGGGCGACATGAACATCGTGGGCCCGCGGCCGGAACGCCCGAGCATCTTCGCCCGCCTGTGTGAGGACATCGCCGAGTATCCGTTGCGCCAGCTTGCCCGCCCGGGGATCACGGGCTGGGCGCAGATCAACCAGTCATACGACTCGTGCGTCGACGACGTGCGCCGAAAGGTGCGGTACGACCTCGAGTATCTCGAGCGCCGCGGCGTGTTCGAGGATCTGAGGATCATGGTCAAGACCGTGCCCGTGATGCTGTTTCACAGGGGTGGGTGGTAGGGGAGAGAGGCGGGGCCCAGGGCCAAGGGCCACGGGCCACGGGGATGGAAAGGCAAACGGCGACGCGGAAGCGTCGCCGTTTGCTCATCAGATGAGCGCGTCTGCCGCGTAGCGCCGACGCGCCTTTCCAACCCCATGGCCCGTGGCCCCTGGCCCTGGGCCCAGCCGGCGCCCGCCCGGAGGCCGGGCGCCGGCCCCTAGGCCGGGCGCCTCGTGGGCTCCCACGTCGGCATGCGCTCGCGCTTCATGACCTTGATCCAGGCGAGCACGCCGGCCACCGACGACGCGAGCGCGAATCCGGCGAGCGCGAGGGGGCGCGGCAGGCGACGTTCCCGCGGCCAGGCCAGCGCTACGCCGCCGATGGCGATTCCCGCGATGGAAGCGGCGAGCGCGGCCAGCGCCCACGGGCGTGACACGCTCAGCATCGCCAGCCCCACGAGCGTTCCGGGCAGCGCGAGATAGACGAGCCACCGAACGAGCTTGTGGCTGATCAGCATGAAGGCGAAGGTGCCGTATCGAAGCGGATTCATGAGACCGCGCATGTACCAGAGTGTCGAGAGCCCACGCGCCATCGTGCGCACCTTGCGTCGGAGCTCCGCGCGCAGCACCACCGCCCGCGGCACCAGGCACACCGCATCCTCGGCCGAGACCGCGCGGTAGCCGCGCTGGCGAACCATCAATGCCGACGCGAAGTCCCGGCTGAGGTCCTCGGGAAACGCGGGATCGTACAGCTCCTTCCGAATGCCGTAGAAGCAGCCACTCGCTCCCACGATCGAATCGATGCGGGTCTCGAGGGCGCGGATACCCATCTCGTAGCCGACGTAGCCTGACTCACCACTGATGCCCGTCGAGCCGGCCGCGACGCTTATGTCCCGACCGGAGGCGAGTCCCACCCGCGAGTCACGAAACTCGCGCACCAGCGCCCGCAACGAGCCCCGCGGCAGCTGCACCGAGGCGTCGACGTTCACGATGATTTCCCCACGCGCATGCCTGCCCGCGGCGTTCTCGGCCGCGGACTTGCCCCGACGCTGCGGGAGACGCACCAGCTCGACGCCACGATCGGCGTAGCCGCGCACGATCTCGTCCGTGCGATCGGTCGACGCATCGGAGATCACGAGCACCTGTCTGCGACCGGCGGGATAGTCCGCCGAGAGCACGCCGTCGAGCGCGGCGGCGACGCGTGCTTCCTCGTTGTACGCCGGCAGGGTGATCGTGATGAACGGCCACGAGGCGTCGTCCAGCGTCTCGGGTGCGTCCGCGCTCCGCGAGCGCTTGCCTGCCGCAAGCACGCGGAGCAGCGCCGGGTACCCGACGTACGCGTAGGAGAAGAGGAGAACCGGCGCGGTCGTGAGCACTGCGCCGGCAACGGTGAGTGCCTCCACCTCAGCCTCGCGCGCTGAACGCTGGCAATGTCGCGATTGGGTCGCGCCGATTCGGCACGGGCGGCCACGTGTCGAATCCCATCTCGGCGTACGCCTGGACGATCGGTGCCGGCCGCGGCTCGCCCACGAGAAGGTGCAGCGCGCCGGCGATGATGATCGCGGCGCCCAGCAGAACGTAGTAGAGCAGGTGCAGCGGAATGGCCGCGAGGGTGAACGCGGTGCCGCGCTCACGCCAGAAGAACGCATACAGCCTGCGATTCGCGACGACGACCGGCATGAGCGCGACGCCCATCGTCATCACCCAGCGAGGATCGCCGAAGATCGAACCGATCAGCAGCGCCATCAGCGCGACCCACGTTCCGATTCGATTGATGCGCTCGATCGCGCGGAGGCTGATGCGGTCGGTGCGAAGATCGCGCTGCCGCATGAGGAGCCGCATCCAGGGCACCGCGTGGTCGCGGAGGTCGCAGATGATCGCGGAGAGCAGCGACCACGTCTTGAGGTGGGTGCCCTGAATCTCCGGAATGACCACGATGCGGTGACCGAGTGCGCGCATGCGCTGCCCGAGCTCGATGTCCTCGATCATGGGCCGCTCGTAGTGCCACTCGTCGTACATGCCGGCCTGCGCGAACACTTCGCGGCGAACGGCGCCGCACGGAGCCCAGAACGTCTCGACGTCGCCGGCGGTCTCGTGGTGCGCGTAGAAGTGCATGAGGTTGCGATACTGCGACACGATCCCGCGCGCCGGGGTCGCCACATCGTAGCAGCCGACGATCGCGCCGACGGTGGGCGCCTGGGCGAATGCGGTCTCGAACCGTCGCAGCGTGTCGCGCTGCACGCGCACGTCAGCGTCGAGGAACACCGCCCAGGCGCCAACGGAGATCTCGAAGCCGCGGTTGCGCGCGTACGCGGGCCCGTGCGCGCGAAGCGGAATGCGCACCAGCACGTCCGCGTATTGAGCGGCCAGGGGCGCGGTGTCGTCGCGACTCGCGTCATCGACCACGATCAACTCCCAGCGATCCGCCGGCAGGTCGCTGTCGCGGAGCGCGCCCAGCGTCTGCGGGAGCACCTTCGCCCCATTGTGCGCCGGCATGATGACGGAGGCGGCGGTCGCCCGCGCGCCGCGGCGCGTCTCGGACTCGCTCCGTCGCGGGGCGCTGACGACGCTGATGCGGCGTGCCTCGAGCCGATCCACCACCCGCTGTGTCTGCTCCGATTCGATCTCGTCGACGAACATCACGACGTCACCGTTCGCGGCAATGGCGGCCTCGGAACGGAGGGACGCGTTCGACGCCTGCAATCCGCAGACGACGCGACAGGCCGGCGCGGCGCCCCGGACCATGCCGGCCGCCGCATCGGACGAGGTCGCGACGATCAATTCAGCGCCGGCGTGCTTGCAGGGATCAGCGAGCAGCTGTACCGCATCGAGAAGGCGCTGGCCTTCCGATTCCGGCCACACGATCACGACGGAAAGCGTCGGGAGCGAAGCGCTGGAGCGCGTTACGCGAGAGGTTGGCATTGTCGCGGGATCAGCTCAACACGGGAGCCGCCTGACCGTGCCGCGCGGGTGCGCGCTCTCCGTCGCGCAGCGCGCTCTCGCTGCGACGCACGCGCGCGAACGCCTCCGCGGCCTGCGTTGCGGGGAAAAACGGAAGGCCCGCAGCCGAGAGGGCCTCCTGAAACGTCGGCGTCTCCGCGATGATGACGCGCGCGCGCCGTGCAAGCTCGACCGTCGCACGCACGTCCTCGCCGTCGGCGTAGATCACGCCGTTCGCGCGGAGGCCGTGGCGTGCCACGATGCGATCGAGGATAAAGTCGATGGTACGGGCACTCACGCCGCGGTGGGCGAGCACGATGAACGAGTCATCGCTGGCGCCGTACGCCGATCCCAGAAGTGATTCCGAGACCGATCCGTCGGCCGCCGCTACCACTTCGACGAGGGCACCGATGCGGAGATATGTGCTCATTCTATTGAAACGAGGAGCACTCCACCGGCAGGCAAGCGCCTGCCGGTGGAGTGCGTGAGCATCAGAAGCTGTTGTCGTTGTCCAGACTGCAGCCGGAGTTGTTCAGCGTATCGAACATGTTCTTCGTGCCCTCGACGTCGCCTCCGCTCAGCGCAGCGTTCACCGCGGCGATGACTTCATCGGCAGTCATGCCGAAGTTGACATCCGGATGCGACGCATTGAGCAGTGCGGCAACCGCGTGACGAGCGAGCGCGTCCGTCCCACCGCCACCCAGGTCGAGCGCCTGGAGCAGGGTGAGGTTCGGGTTGAACAGGTCCACGCCGAAGACGAGATCGAAGTTGTTGTTCGGCGCGTACCCGGTTGGCGGCCAACTCCCGACGCTGTTCTTCCAGAAGCCGGGGGTGCAACCCTGGCCGGGCGGCGGCGGCGGCGGCGGGGTGTCGCCGTTGTAGAACTTGAATGCGCCACCGACGTGAAACGTCGTCGTCATCGTGGCCGAGGGCCCGGGCTGAACGCCGAGACGGGAGCCGATGTTGTCGGCGATCACCACGGAATCGACCTGGACGCCCTCAGGGAGCCCAACCTCGGTGACCGTCACGGTGTACGTGGCGAACTCGTTGGCCGGGTCCTTCTGGGGAACGAATGCGGTGGCGCAGGACGGCGAGCTGAAGTCCTGGTTGAACACCGTCAGCGAGAAGCTCGGCCCATTCGGGTAGATGCCGGGGCCGCCGGTGTGCGACACAGTGAAGCTGTACGTTCCGTTCGGGCCGCTCGACTTGCAGACGATCACGCGATCGCCTTCCTCCAAGCCGATGGTGTTCAGGGAGACGCCAAGCGCACTGGGCGCGGCGTCAGGCGCCGTCGGTACCGGCATACGGTCGGCGCACGCACCGACTGCGATGAGGCCCGCGATCGCCAGGGGCGTCGTCCAGCGACGCTGACTGGTGACTACTTGCATGTCGTTCTCCGTTCGTGGGGGATGATGGGGGTTGTGCGGCTCTGGAGCGGGGGCAAGGGCATCTTTCATGCCCTATGCCGACGCGCGTTAACATGCCTAACTACAACGACTTATGCTTCGAGTCCGCGCGCGTGAGTCGCACTTCGGTGTGGCGCGATGTTGCGCGCGTGCCGCGAAAAAAGCCCGCATCATCGAGCGGGATTTCGCAACGTCCGGCGGGGGAGCTGTGTGCTGCCGGCGAGCGACAGGCGTGGTGGACGCGCGTCAGAACGACTAGAGTTGTTGTATCGCTGCCTCACAAGTGTGGATCAGGACGTACCCCCGGCTCGCTCGACCGTCGGCCGCGGGCGCCGTGCATCGCATGGAAGTCGTTTCTCCTCTTGGAGTTGACTCCGTCGAACGGGCCGCGCGGGAAAGGCGTGCCTCTTGCCCCCGGGGGGCGTCCGAACAATCCTCGGATCCCATGGCCACGTCTCTCGATACATCTACAATCGCTCCGGTCCGTCCCGCGACGCGCACGACCGTCGATCCAGGGCCGCACGAGTACATCCTCGGCATCTCCGCGTACTATCACGACAGTGCCGCCGCGCTGCTGCGCGATGGTGTCGTGATCGCGGCGGCGCAGGAGGAGCGGTTCACGCGAAAGAAGGGTGACGCCTCGTTCCCCCAGAACGCGGTCGCGTACTGCCTGCGCACCGCGGGGATCACGATCGACGATGTGGAGGCCGTCGGCTTCTACGACAAGCCGCTGCTCAAGTTCGAGCGCCTGCTCGAGACCTACCTTGGCGTCGCGCCGCGAGGCTTCGCGTCGTTCCTGAAGGCGGCGCCGGTCTGGATGAAGGAAAAGCTGTACATGGACCGGGCGCTCCGTGAGGCGCTCGGCTACGAGGGGCAGATTCTGTACGCGGAGCACCACGAGTCCCACGCCGCGAGCGCGTTCTTCCCCTCGCCGTTCGAGGAAGCGGCCATTCTAACAATGGATGGCGTGGGTGAATGGGCGACGGCATCGATCGCCGCGGGGCGCGGAAGCGACATCGAGATCCTGCGCGAGCTGCACTGGCCGGACTCGCTCGGTCTCCTCTACTCGGCGTTCACCTACTACACCGGGTTCAAGGTCAACTCCGGCGAGTACAAGGTGATGGGGCTCGCGCCATACGGCGAGCCGAAGTACGTCGACACGATTCTCACCGAGCTGGTGAATCTGCGGGAGGATGGCTCCTTCACGCTGAATCAGAAGTACTTCAACTATCTCACCGGACTCACGATGACGAGCCCGGCGTTCAACGAGCTCTTTGGCGGGCCGCCTCGCGAGCCGGAGACCAAGCTCACCCAGAAGGAGATGGATCTCGCGCGCTCGGTTCAGGTCGTGTGCGAGGAGATCATGATGCGCATGGCGCACACTGCGCATCGCGAGACCGGCTCCAGGAACCTGTGTCTGGCGGGTGGCGTCGCGCTCAATTGCGTGGGGAATGGACGGATTCTGCGCGAGGGGCCGTTCGAGCGTATCTGGATTCAGCCGGCCGCCGGCGACGCGGGCGGTGCGCTGGGCGTCGCGCAGCTGATCTGGCACCGCCAGCGTGAGAAGCCGCGTCGCGTCGAGCCGTCGCGTGATACGATGGCGGGCGCGTACCTCGGACCCGAATACTCGCCCGAGGAAATCGAGGCCTACCTGCGCGAGCAGGGCGCGTCGTACGTGCGGCTCGATCGGGAGAGCTTGATCGAAACGGTGGCGTCGCTCCTCGCCGACGAAAAAGTGATCGGGTGGTTCAGCGGGCGAATGGAGTTTGGTCCGCGCGCGCTCGGAGCGCGAAGCATCCTCGGCGATCCGCGCAGCCCGAAGATGCAGGCCCAGATGAACCTGAAGATCAAGTTCCGCGAGAGCTTCCGCCCCTTTGCGCCGAGTGTGCTTCGGGAGCGGGTAAATGACTACTTCGAGATGGACTGCGACAGTCCGTACATGCTGCTCGTCGCTCCGGTGAAGAAGGAGCGCCAGATTCCCATGAGCGAGGAGCAGCGGGGCCTGTGGGGCATCGACCAGCTCAACGTCGTGCGGTCGGACATGCCGGCGATCACCCACATCGACTATTCGGCTCGCGTGCAGACGGTGTCGCGTGAGACGAACGAGAACTACTACGACCTCATCAAGCGGTTCGAGGACAAGACCGGGTGCGCGGTGGTGGTGAACACGTCGTTCAACGTGCGCGGCGAGCCGATCGTGTGCACGCCCCACGACGCGTACCGCTGCTTCATGCGCACGCACATCGACCATCTCGTCCTGTGGCCGTTCCTGCTCGACAAGACCCAGCAACCCGAATGGAAGGAGACGTCCGATTGGCGCACGGAATTCCAGCTCGACTGAGCGCGTCTGAAGGGCGGCGCTTCGCCGCGACGGTCGGCCTCGCCTTCGTGGCGCTGGGCGGCATCGCGCTGTGGCGCGGCCACCGGACGCCAGCCGTCGTCGCCGCCGCGTTAGGCACCCTGCTCGCGCTCGCGGGCCTGGTGGCGCCGGCGGCGCTCGGGCCCGTCTATCGCGGGTGGATGCGGTTCGCCCTCGCGATCTCGAAAGTGACGACGCCGATCCTGCTCGGCATCGTGTATTTCCTCGCCTTTCTTCCGGTCGCGATCGTGATGCGGCTCGCCGGGCGACGTCCGCTCTCGCATGGCACGTCGGACGCGACCAGCGTCTGGGTGCCGCGCGACGCGGCGACCGGACGACGGGGCGATCTCACTCGGCAATTCTAGGAGCGATGATGGCGACGAAGACGCAGGTGAAGCGCCCGGGGCTCGCCTCGGAGCTGTGGGCATTCATGCGCGCGCGAAAGAAGTTCTGGCTGCTCCCGATCATCATCGTGATGTTCCTGGTCGGCACGCTGCTGGTATTCGCGCAGGGCTCGGCGCTGGCCCCTTTCATCTATACCATTTTCTAGCCCCGGACGGGCGCGCGGCGCCCGTCCGGTTGGCCGGCACCAATGGCAGCGACACACCCTGGCATCCGCGAGGCAGACGCGCACTCGCCAGACTCGGCGAGCGCGCCCGCGCAGACCCGGGGCGGGCAGATCACGCTCCGCTTGTTCGAGGAGCGCGATCGCGACGGCTTGTACGCCGTGTACCGCGAGGCGTTCGGCGAGGAAGCGCTGGCGCGCTTCGACCGCCGGTGGCGATGGCAGTTCGTCGATAACCCGGCGGCCGGGCTCGCTCCACTGATGCTATGGGTGGGTTTGCTCGAGGGTCGCATCGTCGGCTGCCTGTCGTCGCACATGACGCGGCTGAAGATCGGGAACCGTGAGCTTCCTCATCGGTTCTCGAACGATCTGGCCGTATCGACGAGTGCCCGCGGGTGGGGACTGGGGACGAGGCTCATCGGTGCGTATTACGCCAGCGTCACGCATCTCGCTACGGCGCTGTACTTCACGCCCACAAACCGGCGCATTCACGACCGGCACGGCTACCAGCCCGTGCGGATCTACCCGATGCTGGTGCGGCCGATGAACCTCGGCGCGATGGCTCGCTTCGAGCTCACGTCGGGCCGACGGCCGGCGTGGTTGTCGCGCGCTCCCATGTCGTGGCTGGTGCGGTCCACCGCCGCGACGGCAGGGCTGGCCGTATCGATCGCCAATCGCTTCATCAGGCCGCGGCGATCGCGCACGTACCGCGTCGAGCAGGCCGCCACGGCCGGCGAGGAGTTCGATGCACTCTGGCAGTCGCTGCGGTCGCATTTCCCGATTACGACCGTCCGCGACCGCGCATTCGTGCAGTGGCGCTTCTTCGATGACCCCGCGTTCTCCCATGTCGTGCTCGTGGCGCGCGACGGAACGGGAACGGCGCGCGGATACCTCGCGATCTCCTCGTCGGAGAACCGCGGGATGCGAGTGGGACGCGTCGTCGACGTGTTCTGTTCGCCCGAGGAGCCCGACGTCCTCGACGCGCTCCTCGGGGAGGCGCTCGATCGCTTCGATGCGGCGCGCGTGGACGTGGTGTCGTCGCTCGGCATGGATGCGCGGCTGCGTCGTCACCTCCAGCGCTATCTGTACATGCTGCCTCCCGGCCACCAGTCGCCGGTGCTCGTCGCGTGGCGCGAGCGCGACGAGGACCGGGCGATGGTTTTCGACGAGCGCAGCTACCATCTGACGGGCGCCGACGGCGATCAGTGGTTTGCGCCCTAACGAGGCGGGCCCCATCCTCCATCTCGTCGAGAGCGGTGGATTGTATGGGATCGAGCGGATGCTGCTCAGCCTGCTCCCGGCGCTGCGGGCGCGTGGCCGTGAGGCGGAGCTCATCTGCTTCGGCGGGCCCGACTCGCCCTCGGCGGAGGTCGGCGAGGCCGCGCGCGCGCGCGGCGTACCCGTCTCGTATCTAGGTTTTCGGGGAAAGCTGAGCGTCCCGGGGCTCACCCGGTTCGCGAGTCGCATCGACGCGCGCCGTCCGGCCATCGTGCACCTGCACGGCTACAAGGCGGTCATCTTCGGCGGGCTGATCGGAGCGCTCAAGCGAGTGCCGGCGCTAGCGACCTGCCATGCCGAGGCGCTTCGTCACCCAGACCTCGCCACATACGTGCGCATCGAGACTCAGGTGATTCGCCGGGTGCCGCGCGTGGTCGCCGTCTCGGAGCCGATCGCGCGAGAGCTCCGCACGCGTGGCGTGCGGGCGAATCGCATCCGCGTGATCCCGAACGGCATCGAGGATCCCCTTCCCCTCCGGTCGACGCTCGGCACACACGACGCGAGTCGTCTGCTCGTGGTCGGGCGGCTGGTCGACGGGAAGAACGTCGGCACGCTGATCGATGTGGTCGCACGGCTGCGTGCGACGCATCCGACGATCGAGCTGGTCGTCGCCGGCGAGGGACCGCTGCGACCGGCCCTCGAGGCCCAGGCGCGCGGTTTGGGCGTCGCCGACATCGTGCAATTCGTCGGCTTCGTGCCAGCGCTGGCGAGCATGTACGAGGGTGCGGGGCTGTTCGTGCTGCCCTCCAGCACTGAAGGCATGCCGATCTCGCTGCTGGAAGCCATGGCGTTCGGCGTGCCGATCGTGTCGACGTGCGTGGGCTCGATTCCGAGCGTTGTGCGCGACGGCGTCGAGGCCCTCCTCGTCCCGCCCGACGATCCGGATGCGCTTCAGGGCGCGGTGGATCGCGCGCTCCGCGACGCGGCGTTGCGCCAATCGCTCGTCGCACGTGCGCGGGCCAGGTTCGAGGCCGGGTACACCGCCGACACGATGGCCGATGCCTACGTCGCTCTCTACGACGAGATGACCGGCCGCGCCACCCGGGAGCTGCGCGCGAGCGCCTGATCCCGCGTCAGGACGCGATCGACGCCTCCGCGGGAAGCCGCGGGTGGAGTCCACGCTCCCGCGCCACCAGCAACGGTCGTAGGGCACCATTCAGTCGCAGGGCGATCGAGCGCGGCGATCGATCCTCCATCACGCCCAGGCGAGGAATGGTGTAGCGGCCGGAGAATCGCGACGGCGCGCGCCCGTCCATGGTGACACCGGCCTGCATTCCGGCGCGTCGCGCACACTCGATGGTGCGCCGATCGAAGAGGCCGTACGGATAGGCGATGACGGCACGCACGCGGGGCAGGCGCTCCAGCAATACGCGGTGGCTCGTCGCGATCTCGCGCTCGCACTCGGCCTCCGAGAGAAAGGGGAGGCACGCGTGCGAGTCGGTGTGCACGCCGAAGTCGTATCGCTCATGGCGCGCGAGCGCCGCCAGCTCCTCGAATCGCAACGACCGCAGGTCGGCATCGATCCGGATTGGTGGTGTGGTCTCCAGCGTATCGAACCGGCCGGCGAAGCGCGCGAGCACTCGCGTGCGAAACCGCTCCCAGCCCTCGGCGCCCGCGGCGGCGTGTGGCAGTCCAGCTCGCGCGAGGAGTTGACGCCACGCACCATCGGGATCGGTCTCGAAGGCGCGCTCGGCGCGGTCCCACCAGAACTGCGCGCCATCGCGCGCGGCGCCGCTGACGACGAAGAGTGTCGCCGGGATGTCGAGCTCCGTGAGGATGGGCGCCGCGAGTCGCGCGACGCCGGCATACGCGTCATCGAAGGTGACCGCGACACACCCGGCGATAGACCGGCCGCCGTCGCGGCGCGCCAGGTACTCCGCCAGCGGGATCACGTCATAGCGACCCCGCACGGCCTCGAGCTGCTCCCGCATCCGCGCTGGCGTGATGTGCACGTTCGGGGACACGATGCGCTCCACGACGCCATGGTACGCGAAGATGCCACCACTCCCGAAGAGACGGTCGAGGATTCGCACGGACGGTGAGCGAGAGGAGATCCGCGTCGCCCCGGGGCGACTGGTTCGACGAGCAGCGCCACGGTGCGCGTGCCGCGCCCAAAATGCAAGCGGGGCCGGCGCGTTTGGCGCCGGCCCCGCACTGGTATCAGCGGGTCGCTGCTACGGCGATGGGATGCCGATGCAGCTGGTGCTCACCGCCACGTCATCGAGCCAGCTCGTCGCCGTCGCGGCCGGCGAGTTGTAGGTCCCCGTCCACTGGATCGTGCCGAACGACAGACCATTCGTGGCCGCCGTCGAGCTGAGCGTCGCATCCATCTTGAGCTGCCCGTCGATCCACATGCGAACGCGGGGGCTGCCGTCGACCGAGATGTCGTTCATGATCTCGTACCAGTGCCAGCCGCCGGCGAGCGACGCGGGCGTGATCTCGGCGCCCACGTTGTGATACACGCCGCTCGAGAACGTATCCCACGCCCAGACGAACCGTCCCCACTGGATGAGCAGCGTGCCATTCATCGTCCCCAGGTTCGGGGCGTGGAAGCGGATCATCTTGAAGATGCCGTCCGTGTCGAAGCGTGTATCGTACTTGAAGCGCCAGCGCGCATAGACGGTCCTGGTGGAGGCGAAGTTGGCCCAGATCGTCGAGCCGTCGTGACTGCCGCCCGTCCAGTCCTTGCGAACCGAGTAGCCGCCGCGCGCGGTGGCATCGGCGGTGATGTACGCGCCCTCGGTGCCCGAGAGCGGCGAGAACGACTGATTGTCGAAGCCGTGTGACAGGAGATTCGGTGCCGAGCAGCTGCCGACCGGCGGAATGGTAATCGTTATGCTCGACGTGTCGGCATGGCCGGTGGTGCCGGTGGCGATCACGCGATAGCTGCCCGCGGCCGCGCCCGCCGTGTACAACCCACCCGACGTCACCGTGCCACCCGTGGCACTCCACGTGACACCGCTGGCCGCTCGCGAGGTGCCGTTGCTCAACTGCTCGGTGGCGGTGAACTGCTGGATCGCCGCGGTGAGCAGTGACGCCGACGAAGGCGAAAGCACCAGCGCCGTCACGGTCGGCGGCGGCGGGGGCGGCGGCGGCGCGTTGATCGTGATGTTCGCCGTGTCCGCGTGACCCGACGTACCCCTGGCGATCACGCGGTAGCTGGTGCCGGCCGTGCTGCCTGCCGTGTACAGCCCCGAGGCGCTGACCGTACCGCCGGTGGCGGTCCAGGTGACACCCGTTGCAGTGCGCGAGCTACCGCTGCTCAACATCTCCGTCGCGGTGAACTGCTGAGTGGCCGCTGTCGCGAGCGTCGCCGACGCTGGACTGAGTACCAGCGCGGTCACGGTCGGCGGCGGTGGCGGCGGCGGGACGTTGATGGTAATGGCGGCCGTGTCCGCGTGTCCGGTCTGCCCAACCGCGATCACGCGATATGTGCCGGCGCTGCCGCCGGCGGTGTAGAGACCGCTCGACGTCACCGTTCCACCCGTGGCACTCCACGACACGCCGCTCGCGATGCGCGTGCCGCCGTTGCTCAGGCGCTCGTTCGCGCCGAACTGCTGCGTCCCACCAGCGGTGAGTGTCGCGCTCGATGGGCTCAACTCGAGTCCCGTCACGGTCGGCGGTGGGGGTGGCGCGGCCGACACGGTAACGACGGAATTCCCGGATTGCCCTTCACTCGTCGCCGAGATCGTCGCCTGTCCCACGGCCGCGCCGGTGACGAGACCCGCGTTCGACACCGAGGCAACGCTCGGGTTCGAGGAGCCCCAGGTGATCGTACGACCCGTCAGGACGTTGCCGGACGCATCGCGCGTCGTCGCGACGAGCTGCGTGGTGCCTCCGACTTGCACGCCGGCCGCCGTGGGACTCACGGCGACCGTTGCCACAGGCGCCGGCGGCGCCGCCGTCACCGTCACATCGCCCTCGGCCGACACGCCGGCGACGCTAGCGGAAATGCGCGTGCTGCCCACGGCGTTGCCGGTTACGACGCCGGAGTTCGATATGGACGCGACAGCCGGATTCGAGCTGGCCCACGTCGGAGCGCCAGCGCCGGCCGGATTCATCGTCAGAGTGAACGAGCGCGTCTGGCCGACCGGGACCGTCACCGACAGCGGCTGCAACGTGACTTGAATGTCGGGAACCTCGCCCTCGGTGAGGCGCTGCGTGGAGCAGGCGGCGAGGAGGGAGAGGATGACGATCAGTTGGCCGAGGTGGTGTCCAGCGCGTGTACGCGCGGGCGAACCTGCCGCACGCGATGCCTCCGTCGCCAAGGAGCGCATGGTTCCTCCGAGAGTGTCGTTCGGCGGCCCGACTGGCTTGGCGGCGTCTGCTGCACGCGCGCGGTAGCCTCGTAGCTTTGCGTCGCCGGCTTTCGCCGGGTTTGCCCTTGTCGCGTCCTCCACACGGAGACGACGATCGGTGCCGGAGCTTGTTCGTTCGTTCGCACGAGAATGCGCTGCGTGCGGCATCGAACGGTACATCGAGGAGACGCCAGAGTCCATGGTCGGTCACCATCTACGGACATCTTTACCGGGTTCACTCCGGCGCGTCCGTTTGTCGTGTGATCTTCCTCACGAATTCGGGTTGAAATGCATACGGCGGGCACGGCGACCGACCGGGTCGCCGCGCCCACCGCACGCCGCGCGTCCTGAGACGCGCCTAACGTGACCGCATCAGCACCCGATCGGCTGGGTGCTCACCACCAGGTTGTCCCAATAGCGCTCCTGCGCCTGCGGGGGGCCTCCGTTCCAGTAATTCTCGAAGAACAGGGCGTTGATCCCGTACGCGTTGAACGCACCCAGCCAGTTCACGTTCGCTTGCCGCGCCTGAAGGGTTCCGTTCACCCAGAACTCCAGCACGCCGTTCGACTGACCGGCATCGTTGAGCTGCATGTGTCCCTCGACGCAGTGCCACGCGTTGGCGTTCGCGCCATCGAAGAGACGGGTCGACCCGTCGGCGCTCGCGACCGTGCGCAGGTTGTCGAAGTCGTTGTACCGCGTGGTGACGAGATTCCCGGCGGCATCGGTGCCCGACTGGCCGGTCGCGGTCAGGAAGGTGTTCTCCCAGAAGCCGCTCACCGAGCCAATGGCCGCTTCCGCCCAGTTGGCGTTGGCGAACACGATCGCGCGCGTGAACTTCCACCCCGCGCCGCCGGTCCACCCGGCCTGCGTGCGGACGTACGCACGCCAGTAGACGTTGCGATAGTTCGCCGTACCGGCGTCGGCGGCGCGGAAGTAGGCGTTAGGCGTTCTCCCGAATGCCAGCTTCAGGTTGCCCGCCTCCACCTGCCCCGCGGCCCATCGTGCGCGCATTCCGACCGAGCCGTTGCGACCCACGCCGGTGGTCCGTGCGAACCCGCCGCCGCCGTTGTCGACCTCGAAGTAGCTCGAGAGCCGATTCTGCTCGAAGTCGTCGCACCAGATCCACCCGCTGCGCGGCGACGCGCATTCGTTCGTCGGTGCCCCTGACGTTGGCGGAGGCGTCGTCGATGTCGTGACCGTCACGGCCGCGGTGTCGGCCAGGCCGCCCGCGCCCACGCCAATGACGCGGTAGCTCCCGGCAACCGCGCCGGCGGTGAAGACGCCCGATCCGCTGATCAGGCCTCCCGTCGCTGCCCAGATGACGCCCGTCGCCGGGCGCGTGCTGCCATCCGACAACCGCTCGGTGGCGGAGAACTGCTGCGTGGCACCCGCCGCGACCGAAGCCGTCGCGGGTGACACGATCACCGCCGACACGCCGGGCGCCGGCGGCGGAGTGGTTCCGCCATCCGGCACACCGATGCAGTTGGTGCTCACCGCGACATCATCCAGCCAGCTCGTCGCCGTCGCGGCCGGCGAGTTGTAGGTTCCCGTCCACTGGATCGTGCCGAACGAGAGGTTGTTCGTCGCGGCCGTCGAGCTCCCGGCCGCATCCATCTTGAGCTGTCCATCGATCCACAGGCGAACGCGCGGGGTGCCGTTGGCCGAGATGTCGTTCATGACCTCGAACCAGTGCCAGTCACCCTTGAGCGACGCCGGCGTGATCTCGGACCCGACGTTCTGGTAGAACGCCGACGAGAAGGTATCCCACGCCCAGACGAAGCGGCCCCACTGAATGAGCAGGGTGCCGTTCATCGTCCCCAGATTCGGGGCGTGGAAGCGGATCATCTTGAAGATGCCGTCCGTGTCGAAGCGCGAGTCGTACTTGAAGCGCCAGCGGGCGTACACGGTCCGCGTCGAGGCAAAGTTGGCCCAGATCGTCGAGCCGTCGTGGCTGCCGCCCGTCCAGTCCTTGCGAACCGCGTAGCCGCCACGCGCCGTGGCATCGGCGGTGATGTACGCGCCCTCGGTGCCCGAGAGCGGCGAAAACGATTGGTTATCGAAGCCGTGCGAGAGCAGGTTGGGCGCCGCGCACGACCCGGACGGCGGTGGGGGCGGAGGCGGCGGGGCGGTGATCGTTATGCTCGCCGTATCGGCGTGACCCGTCGTTCCCCGCGCGATCACGCGGAAGGTTCCGCCCGAGCTGCCGGCGGTGTACAGCCCGGTCGCGTTGACCGTTCCACCGGTCGCGCTCCACGTCACGCCCGTGGCCGCGCGCGACGCCCCATCACTCAACTGCTCCGTGGCGGTGAACTGCTGGGTTGCCCCGGTCGCGATGGACACGGCCGCCGGCAGCAGATCCAGGCGGGTCACCGACGGCGCGGGTGGCGGCGCGAGCGACACGGTGATCGCGGCCGTGTCGGCCAGCGTGCCGGACTGCGCGATGATGCTCGCCGTCCCGGGCGCAACACCCTTCACGAGGCCGATCGCGCTCGCCGTGGCGACGGCGGCGTTCGTGCTCCGCCAGGTGATCGACTGCCCCGGCAGCTCGTAGCCCGCGCTGTCGCGGACCGCTGCCGCGAACTGCACGCTGTCGCTGGGCGCCATCGCCGCCGAGGGCGGTGTCACCGTCACCGAATGCGCGACGGTGGTGGGTGGCGGCGGTGGCGGTGGCGGCTCCGACGAGCCCCCGTCACGCCCCTCGCCGTAACCGAGATACGCGTGGTCCACGCGCAGATGCATGCTCGCCGGCACGCGGTCGGCGGCGGTGCCCCAGGTGAGACGCGCCTGGAAGGCGAACCACCGGTCGGCCTCGCGATCGCCGATGAACTTCACATCGCGATGGTCGGAGACGAGCGCGCCGTCCACCCACCATCGCACCACGCCATCGGCGGCGCCCGGGTTGTTCAGCGTGAGCAGCACCTCCCAGCGCTGCCACCGCCCGCGCTCGAGCGCGGCATTCGATGCCACGTTAGGCGCGAGCGCGACGCGTGCATCGGGCGCGGCATCGGCGAGGAAGAGTGTGGGCACGAGCGCGCCCGTTCCCGCCCCCTTCACGCCGATCGACGCGCGGTCCGCGTTGTCGAGCGTAAGATGGAAGAAGCCGTTCGTGCCGTCGCGCGGCCCCTGCCACGTCGACGAGACCTTGACCCAAACGCTCGTGTAGAGCGTCCTGACCGTCTTGCCGTTGAGATAGTACGTCGCGGCCCCCCGACTGACATCGGTGCCGCCGGTCCAGCGCGCCTGGAGTGGGAAGAGACCAACCCGCGACGGCGACTTCGGGGCCGCTGCGTCATCGGTAATGCTGAGCTGGGTCCAGGCTTCTGCGACGCTCCACCCTTCGGCGCCCCGTCCATCGCGGGCGTTCCGGGCCTTCGTGGAGAACGGTCGACTGGTGAGCGCCGACAGTCCGGTCGGCTGGTTGGGCCACTCCGCACTCGCGGTCGTCGCGAGTGAGGGGGCGATGTCCGGATCGACTCCGGTTGAACGCGACGCGTCGGTGCATGCCACCGACAAGGCGATGCCACAGGCAACGCCAAGGGCGCGAGGCCGCATGGTCTTCTTGCCTCCTGAGAGAGTGAGTCGGCGGCCCGACTGGCATGGCGCGCTAGCGCGCGCGCGGTAGCCCCGTAGCTTTGCGTCGCCGGCTTTCGCCGGGTTTGCCCTTGTCGCGCCCTCATCTCAGGGAGGACGTCGATCCTGCCGCGGTCCGTCAATTGTCCCTACACCGTCCGTCTGCGATGCGGCGCGCGGGGCGCGCTAATCGTTAGGTTGGTCGCATCGTCGACCGGTCACCGAGCGCCATACAACGCTCGTGCCACCATGGCACCGGTACGAGAATCTCTAACGACGTGCACAGCGCATGTACAGATGTTCCGCGACATTCCTGTTGAATTGATGCGCAAACGTGATCACGCTCACGCGCGATGCACTCTCGTCATCACATAACGATGAGCATCGCGCGACAGACGCCGCTGCCACGCGGTGTGCTCCACTGGTCCGATGCGCCGCGCACCGGGTCGCTCGACGCAGGAGAGATCCACATCATCGCGGTCGCGCTCGACGAGCCCGATGCCGCCGCGCGCTCCCTCATCGATCAGGCGATCACCGCCGCCGAGCGCACGCGCGCGCACCGGTTCCACTTCGCCGTGGACCGCGACCGCTTTCTGGTGGGA
>JAICNG010000161.1 GCA_025931335.1 Gemmatimonadaceae bacterium
CAATACCCTCGTCGGGAGGAGCGCTGCGCGTTCGGAGGTTCAAGACCAACTGAGGAGCAGTGAATCCGGACGCGTCGCGATGGTGAGTGTCCTCAGGAGAGGCCGCTTGCGAGCGGCGGATCGGGGGAGCGGCTAGCTCGCGCGACCAACAGCGAGCCAGTGCGCTGCGCCAATCAGGCAGGCGGCGGGCCGAGCGCCTTCCGCAGTTCCTCTCGCACACCTTCTGGGGTGACGCCGAGCTTAGTCAGTATCTGGGCAGCGGGGCCGCGCTTCTCGTCCAGTAACCCGATGAGGATGTGTTCCGTGCCGATGTATGGGTCGCCGAGTGTCTCCGCAGCGGTGTCTGCCAACTCGAGTGCTTGCTTTGCGCGCGTGCTGTAGGGGCGACTAGTCATGGACGAGGACTCCGGTGAAATGGGCTAAAGCGCGTCCTCCGATAATCATGGAAAGAGCTAGGCGGCGCGGAACGTAGGCGAGGACGCCTTTGAGATCGGGCACCTCGGCGATCCACCGGCCATCCTCTTCGCGGTCGCCTCCGAGTGTGAGGTGCATGCCGGTTTCGAGCGATGGGGTCGTCGGGATCGAACTGCGCCTACGCTGCCTCAATCTAGCAAAAACCTTCGCTGTCGGTTCAACACCGCAAAACACTGCCCGGCCGCTCGGCGCTCCCGAACACCAGCAACTCCCCACGCACGCCACTATTATCTATTCAGGCACCCAGACGCGCACGCAAACCCGCCCCGCCGACGGCATCTTGTGAAGGACCCACTGTCGCGCCGCGATCTACTCCGCGCCGCCGCCGTCACCGCGGCGGCCCTCTCGCTCCCGGCTCCCCTCGCCGCGTGCGCAACCCGCCCGCGAACGCCCGGGTCGACTCCTCCCCCCGCGCCGAACGGCCAACCGGACACCGAGGATCGCCGGCGCCTAACCGCGTGGGCCAACTCCCTTCGCGCAGAAGACCTGAACGGCGCCAACACCCCCGTCGGTCACGCCGCCGCCCGCGTCGGCGAGCTCGCCGTCGGCACGCCGTACGTGGCGTTCACCCTCGAGGAGTACATTCGCGGCGGCGGCGATCCCTCGGCCACCGAGCCGCTCACCCTCTGGCTCACCAAATTCGACTGCGTTTCGCTCGTCGAGTCGTGTCTGGCCGTCGCGCGCGTCGCCGACGACACCGGCGCCCCCACGTGGGACCGCTTCGCGCGCGAGATGGAGCGCATGCGCTACCGCGGCGGCGAGCGGCGCGATTACGCCTCGCGTCTACACTACTTCAGCGAATGGATCAGCGACGGGGCGCGACGCGGACTGCTGCGCGAGCTCGGCGCGGACCTGGGTGGCATCGAGGACGCGCGTCCGCTGCGCTTCATGACCGAGCATCGCGGCAGCTATCCCGCGCTCGCTCATGACGCCGTTTTCGCCGAGATCGGCGCCATGGAGCGCCGACTCGACGCGCAGCCGCGCCGCGTGATCCCGACGGATCGCATTCCCGAGGTGAGCGGCCGCATCGAGACCGGCGATGTCCTCGCCTTCGCCACCGCCATTCCCGGTCTCGACGTCACGCACTCGGCCTTCGCCTACCGGGATTCCGGCAACGTACTACGCGTGCTCCACGCGCCGCTGTCGGGAGGCGTCGTCGAAGTCACCCGCGCGACGCTGCCGGAGTACGTGGCCGCGATCCGCCGGGCGACGGGAATTCTCGTCGCGCGGCCGCTGCGCGCCTAACCGGCCATACCGAAAGAAAACGGCGGGGCCCGGATCGAGCCCCGCCGTCGTCACCGCTCAGGGGAACGTCGGTGTGGTATTGGTGGGTTGCTCCGGCCGCGGCTCCCGTACCTTCGGCGCCTGACCGTAGTTGAACTGGAACGTCAGCCATGCCGACCGCACACCGAACCTGCGCACGGTGAGCTGCTGGACGTTGTCGTCGCCCACGTTGACGCGCAGACGGTTGGTGTTGAACGGATCGTTGAGGCGCAGCCCCACGACCGCCTTGTCGCCGTTGAGCTTCTTCCGCATCGAGAACTGCATCCCCTGGAACGCCTCGAAGCGGCCACGCTCGATGTTCATCGGCGCACGGTAGAAGTAGCTCGCCTGCACCGCGAACGTCTGCGTGAGCTGCGACGTGCCGTTGAAGCGCGCCGTCCACGTCACCGCGCTCGAGCCGACGGCCGACTCCGAGCCGCCATCCGTCACCATCTTGAAGACGTTGAAGCTCGTGAACCCGCTGAATTTCTGTCCGAAGCGGAGCGACCCGTTCAGGTCGGCGCCCCACGAGTTGCTCGTCGCCAGGTTCTGGAAGGTGATCGACGTGACTTCGCGGAGGTTCACCGTGTCGGCGGTGTTGATGTCGACGCGGATGACGTCGGTGGTGTGACGGTAGAACGGCGAGAACTGAATCGACCCGAGCTTGCCGGTGCGGCTCAAGCCAAGCTCGATCGCGTCCGTGTACTCGGGATTCAGCTCCGGATTGCCGATGAACACGTTCTGCAGATCGAAGAACGACGGGAAGGGATTCAGCTCCTGCGTGCCCGGGCGGCGAATGCGGCGCGAGTAGCTCACCTTCATCTGCGTCGCCTGGCTCGGGCTGTACATGATGACGCCGCTCGGGAAGAGACTCGTGTACTTGTACGGGAAATCCTCCGTCGCATTGACCAGCGCGAAGTTGCGGTCCGCGTGCTCGGCGCGCAGCCCGGCCTGGAGCTGCACCTTGCCGGCGCTCCGGCTCAGCACGCCATACGCGGCGTGCACCGTCTCGTCGAACTCGAACGCGTTGCTCAGGTCGCTGCGGGTCCAGGTGCCGTCTCCGGTCGAATCCGTCTCGACGCGGAAATCGCGATCGAGCAGGCGCGCGTTCCCCTTGTAGCCCGTTTCCAGCTTCAGGTTCGCCCCGAGCGGACGCGTGTAGTCGAGCTGCGCGGTGAACTGCCTCGTGATCGCGTCGGTGAAGTTGTTCTCCCCCTCGATCGGGAATCCGGAGGCGCTGCCGCCGCTCGTGAGCGGCTGCTTCCAGAACACCGAGCCATCCTCATCATGCGAGTGGTTGAAGCGCAGCTCGCTCGCGAGCTCGTGCTTGCGCGGCTCGATCGTCCGCTTGTGCGCCAGTGTGTAATCGAACATCAGGCCGCGCGTGTCGGTGTTGCGCGGACGGTTGTAGTAATCGACCGGAGTGCGCGATTCGTCCAACTCGACGTAGTTGCTCACCTGCCCGTCATTCCCGTGGCGCCGATTGATCGACAGCACGTTCGACAACACGTCCTTCGGGGTCAGGCGATAGTCGACGGTGGTGCTCAGGTTCTGCCCCTTGCCACCCGTGCGTCCATCGATGTCCTGGCTGGTCACGGAGATCAGTGACCGCACCGCATCGAATCGCTCGCGGTCGTTGATCCCCTCGATCTCGCGATCGTCGGCGTAGACGCCGAGGTTGGAGAAGATCGTCAGCGGGCCGCTCTGATAGCCGACGTTCCCCGACGCGTTGTAGCGATCGGTCTCCGCCACGCCGAGATTGAGCCCCGTGCTCAGCCCGAGGTCGGCGTCCTGTCTGAGCACGATGTTGAGGATGCCCGCCATCCCATCGGGATCGTACTTCGCCGATGGGTTGGGGATGACTTCGATGCGCTCGACGATATTGGCGGGAAGCCCCTTGAGATACGCCGCCAGCTGCGGGCCGCGAATCGGTGCCGGGCGCCCATTGATCTGAATCGCCACGTTCTCGTTACCGCGCAGGCTGACCTTTCCTTCGCCGTCGACCTGCACCGAGGGAACGGCATCGAGTACCTCGCTGGCGTTGCCCGCGGCGGGCGCGACGTCCTTCGCGCGATACGTGTTGCGGTCCGGCTCGATCGTTATCGTCGGCCGATCCTCGACGACCTCGACGCCCTGGAGCGCGACGGCGACGCGCGCCATCGCGATCGTGCCGACGTCGGCCGTCGGCGCCGCCGGCGTGATAGTGAACTCCCGCCGCTGCGGTCCGAAGCCGATGAGCGTCACTCTCAGATAGTAGGCGCCGGGACGGAGCCCACGAATCTGGAAGGCTCCATTCTCTCCGGTGATCGCGCCCGCGACGAGCACGGAATCCACCGCGCTTCTGACGGCGACGCCCGCGTGCTGGAGCGGCGTGTTGCCTTCGGCGGCGGTGATGACGCCGCGAAGCTCGCCGTTGCCTGACGGCGGAGGAGTCGTTGGACGGCCTTGCTGGGCAAGGCCGACGTTCGCGCCGCTGAGGAAGAGAAGGCCGAGCGCGGCAAACAGGGTACGCCGCATGGGAGAGCTCCGCGAGGTGGGTGGGGTACGCACTAGTCAGCGATCCCCTTACGCGCGAGGGGCAGCCCTGTTTCGACCCGTCGGAGGGTTGTACCGTTTCCTTACTAGTCCCAGACAAGTCGAGGTGCTCGAGGTGCTCAAGGGACAACCTCGAGCACCTCGAGCACCCTGAGCACCCTGAGCACCTCTAGCGAAGCTCCCGCGCGATCTCCTCGATGATCTCCATCTGCTCCTGCACGCCACCCTCCATCCCGGAGCGCACGATCGTATCGCGAAGCTCCTTGCTCCCGGTCTCGGTGAGAATCGCGAGCGTGGTGCGTCCGCCCGTCTCGGAGAACGTCACCGTGTTCACCACGCCCTCGCCCTCGGGCTCGCCAGGCGCTTCGTAAAACTCGGTGGTGAC
>JAICNG010000063.1 GCA_025931335.1 Gemmatimonadaceae bacterium
ATCGGGCCAGATGACGATGAGCGAATCGACGACTGGGGAGGTGCCAAGCCCGAAGTGGAGTCGTGGCGCGACGGATGACTGAAACCCTCTCGTCGGCATCTGTTCCAGTATTTGTCGCGTGGCGCCGTGCCTGGCGATGACCTTCGCGCCAATTCCCGCGGTATTGCCGCCCTCGCCCTCCAGGCGTACGGTGAGAAAGTGGTGTCCGTTGTCTCGTGCGCGATTCCTGTAGATCCTCGCCGGACCGTTGACGCTGCTCACGACGAGGTCGAGCGCGCCGGTGTTGTCGAGGTCCGCGTACACCGCCCCATTCGAGAATCCCGGCTGTGCCAGGCCCCACGCCTCCGCCTCGTTGGTGAAGGTCAGGTCCCCATTGTTGCGAAACGCGAAGCTCGCCAGTGGAACCTGCGGCATGTGCTTGAGCAACGTCATGTTCTGCTCGCTGAGCCGATCGGGCAGCTCCAGCGCCAGCGTATGCTGAAACTCGGTGTTGCTGACGTAGTTGATGTAGTCGAGATCGTTCGGACGACGGTAGATGCCGTTGGTGATGAAGAGGTCCTTGTGCCCGTCGTTGTCGAGGTCGGCGAAGAGCGGGCCCCAGCTCCAGTCGGTGGCGTACACGCCGGCGAGGTAGCCGATCTCGCTGAATCGCCCCGCGCCGCGGTTGAGCTGCAGCGTGTTGCGCGCGACTTGCGGGTGATAGCCCGCCTTCACCTTCAGATCGTAGACGTTGAAGTTCTCCGCGTTGGCCGACGTCTTCAGGATGTCCTCACGCTCGGGCAGCATGTCGAGCACGACGAGGTCGGGACGCCCATCGTTGTTGTAGTCGGCGGCGTCCACTCCCATCGAGAAGCGACTCGTGTGCCCCATCGCGGTGCCGATGGACTCGGTGAAAGTGCCATCGCAGTTGTTGACGTAGAGAAAATCGTTCTCCTGGAAATCGTTGGCGACGAAGAGATCGACGCATCCGTCGAGGTTCAGGTCGCTGGCGATGACGCCGAGCCCGTACCCCTCGACGCCACCGAGAATGCCCGCTCGGTCGCTCACGTCGACGAACCGGTTGCCGTCGTTGCGGTAGAGCCTGTCTCCCGCCCGCGGGTGCCGCGGTGCGCGCTGCGGCTTCTGGCTGACGCCTCGCTCGAGGTGGATCGAGTAGTTGAGCAGATACATGTCCAGGTCGCCGTCGCCGTCGTAATCGAAGAACGCGGCCTGGGTCGAATAGCCCGCGAAGTCCAGCCCGTACTCCTTCGCCCGATCGGTGAACGTTCGATCGCCGTTGTTGATGTAGAGCGTGTTCCGGCCCTGGAGCGTGAGGTAGTTGACCGATGAGATGTAGATGTCGAGGTACCCGTCGCCGTTCACGTCCGCCATCGTGACGCCGCTCGACCATCCGTCGGGCCCGCGGACGCCGGCACGATCGGTGATGTCCTCGAACCGGTAGTTGCCCTTGTTCAGATACAGCCGGTCGGGGCCGAGGTTGGAGGTGAAGTACAGATCGGTGAGCCCGTCGTTGTCGATGTCCCCCGCCGCGACCCCGCCACCGTTGTAGTAGCCCAGGTAATTCAGGATGTTGATCTCGCGGCGCTCGGGCAGCTCGTTGACGAACGTGATGCCGGTCTCCTCGGGGCGAAGGAGCTCGAACAATGGCGGCGCGCTCTCCGCCCGGTTGCAGGCGGCGAGCGCGACGAGTGAAATCCCGAGGAGGGCGGTGCGGTGTGAGCTAGTCAAGCGGGGTCCGGGTTCAAATGGGGCTGGCATCCAGGTTCAAAGGACATACGGATGCGGCGGATGCAGCGAATGACGCTGATTGTTCCATGAGATACCCCACGCCCAACTACCAAAAAGGCTCTTCGGGGAGTCACGGATTGCTTAGGCTTGGCTGCGGTCCCCAAGCGGCCACGGACAGCTGAACTGCGAGCGACCCGAATACCAACACGAATTACGCGAATGGCGTCTTGCGGTTCGAGCTCGGCTCTCCACGAACAACAATGTGTCGTTGGGCTTGCGTCCGGAGAATTGCGCGGCGCCGGGAGCAATTCGGGCAATTCGTGTTGTCATACGGGGCAGTTCGCGTTTCGCTGTCCGTGGCCCCGGCATATGGAGCAGTCCCGGCGTGAAGACCCACCAAACACAGTCTTGCTCCGTGAAGGACATTTCCATGCACCAGGAGCAATCGGCCTGATTCGCTCCATCCGCCGCATCCGTATGTCCTTTGAACTTGGATGCCCGGTCACCGCGCAGGCGACCTCACCGCGCGGGACGGAGACGAATCGCCTGCCCCCCACCCGGAGCCAGCACGAGTCGCAACGTCGACGCGGACGTGACGGGGCGCCGAGTGATCGCGACCGGGAGCGGATTCGTCAGCCAGTGCGCGTTCGGACCATCGGCATAGATCTCGGCCACATAGCTCCGGCCCCGCGGCAGGAACGACAGCGGCACGGTGAAGGTACGCGCCTCCTCATCGGTGATCGCGCCGACGAACCACTCCGGGCTGCCGCGCGCCTTGCGCGCCAGCACCACGTAGTCGCCGATTCGCCCGTCGATCACGCGCGTCGTGTCCCAATCGACCGCCACATCGCGGATGAACTGGAATGCCGGCTGGTTCGCGTAGTTCTCGGGCAGGTCTGCCGCCATGTGCATCGGCGAATAGAGCACCAGATAGAGCGCGAGCTGCTTGGCGAGTGTCGTGCGCACTCGCGATTCCTCGGGCCGCCGCGCGCGACCCGTGCTGCGCTCGTAGAGGATGTCGAACACCCCCGGCGTGAAATCCATCGGGCCGGCGAGCAGCCGCGTGAAGAAGAGAATCGTCTCGTGCTCGGGCGGATTGCCGCCTTCCCCGCCCCACGCGTTGTACTCCTGCCCGCGCGCGCCTTCGCGCGTCATCATGTTCGGCCACGTGCGCCGCTCCCCCGTGTCATGTATCGGCTCGTGCACGTCGAGCATGATGCCATACCTCGCCGCCGTCTCGATCACCTTGCGATGGTGGCGTACCGCGTACTGCGAGTAGTGCGAGTGCCCGCCACCGAGGGTGTCGGTGACGTATCCCGATTTGATCGCGTTGATCCCGAGGGAGCGGTAGAGCGCGAACGCGCTGTCCATCTGCCGCTCGTAGTTCTCGATGCCACCGGACGTCTCGTTATGGGCGATCAGCTTCACGCCCTTCGCGTTCGCGTACGCGGCAAGCTCGGGCAGATTGTAGTCGGGATAGGGCTGGGTGAACGAGAACGCGTTCCGGTTCGCGATCCAGTCGCCGTCCCATCCGACGTTCCACCCCTCGACCAGCACGCCGCCCAGGCCGTTCGCCGCGGCGAAATCGATGTACCGCTTCGTGTTCTCGGTCGTCGCGCCGTGCTTGGGCCCTGAGCTCCAGGTCATCGTGTTGATGTGCATCCCCCACCAGATGCCCACGTACTTCATCGGCGTGATCCAGTCCGTGCTCGCGAGCGCGCTCGGCGGATTCAGGTTCAACCCGAGCACCGAGGGCGCCAGCTCGGTCGCGCGGTCGGCGAGCTGGATCGTCCGCCACGGGGTCACGAACGGCGTTCTCCCCCGCACCTTGATGCCATCGGCCCACGGCGCCAGCGCCGCGCGCAGCGTCCGGCTCTCCATTCCCCGCCCGGCCAGGAACATCCGCGCGTAGTCGACGAGGTTCGCTTCATGAATGACGATGAAGGTGCGGCGGTCGCGCGTCTCCATCGTGAGCGGAGTCTGTACGCTGTCGACGACGCTTACCGGCGACGACGAGTAGAGCATCTCCGACCGGTCGAGCCTCGGCCGGTTGGAGGGAATCCACCAGGCACGCGCATCGTCGGCGAGCGCGAACTCGGTGAGCTCCTGCATGATCGCGAACTCGCCCAGCCCGGATTGCTCGGGGAGCTCGTACCGAAAGCCCACCCCGTCGTTGAACACGCGAAAGACGACGACCAGCTGCCGTCCGCCCGGGGACTCTTCGCTCACCGAGATCCGGCGCTCGTTATGATGGTCGCGGACGCGCGCGACCTCGCCCCACGGCTGCGTCCAGACGGTGTCGACCGTCCGCGTGGTCGACCCGGTGATCCGCAGGTTGTCACGCAGCGGGGGGGCGCCCTGGAACTCGAATCCGAGCCGGGAGGGGAGGAAGATCGCGCGGTTGTCGCGCTGGATGCTGTAATACAGCCCTCCCTCGCGCACCTCCACGGTGACGACGGTCCGGCCGTTTGGCGACTCGACCCGCAGCTGGGTCTGGGCCGCCGCTGGTGCGGCGAACGCCAACAAAATGGCGGTGAACGCTATCGATCGATTCAATCGCATCCGCATCATCATGAGCACCGGAGTCGAGGGTCGAACTGACGTTGGCGGGGTAGCTGTATATGGTGCCTCGACCGGCGAAGGGGAACGGGGAGAGCGCACTTGCCCAGCCAGTAGCCCAACCCCGATATTGCATTAGCCCATCCCAGCCTCCCCAGCTTCGAGGCTTCAATGAACACTGCTTCTCCGCGCGTCCTGCTGCCGCTCGGTGTCGCGGCACTGCTCATCACCGGGTGCAAATCCGGACAGCGCACGAGCGACACCAGCGCTCCGCAGCCCACCGCAGACGTCACCTCCGAAGACATCCAGCGAGCCCCGGGCCAATCGATCGAGGAGATCCTCAAGGGGCGCGTCGCCGGTGTCACCGTCACCCGCGTCGACGGGGGGATCGCCGTACGCATCCGCGGCGCCACGTCGATCTACGGCAGCAACGAGCCGTTGTATGTCGTCGATGGCGTTCCGATCCAGCCCGGCCCCGGCGGCAGCCTGGTGGGCATCGATCCGTACGACATCGAGTCGATCGATGTGCTCAAGGACCCCGCCGATACCGCGCTCTACGGAATGCGCGGCGCCAACGGCGTGATCGTCGTCAAGACGAAGCGGGCGCTTCGCAAAAGGAACCCGAGCTGACGGTCGCCGACGCGACCCTAACCGGCTGGCGCGTCCGGATCTTTTGGACCAGAAACTCGCCGACGCGCCGGCCCTGCGCCACACCCTCCTCGATCGCCATCCGATAGTGGATGCCGCCGTAGAGCCGGCTGATCGCCGCCTCCGCGGCCGCCTGCCTGAACGACACGAACGCCCTCGGCGGCATCCCGTACGGCATCTCCGTGCTGTCGGTGAACGCGAAGTTGTCGCCGAACGCGCCCGTCAGCACCGTCGCCGCCGCCGTCGAGATCACGCTGTGACCACTCGTGTACTCGGGGAACGGCGGAGTTTGAAGGAGTGGCTGCCATGCGGCATCGATGTGCGCGTTGATCACCGTCTCGGGGCGCACCACGTTGCTCCTGAACTTCTCATCCCAACAGCTGATGAAGCCGTCGTGCACGGCGATCGAGGTGCGCACGTACGCATCGGCTGACTGCATCAGGCTCGCGCGGGCCTTTCGAGCCGCGATCGCCGTGATTCCCAGCCAGTGCCCGCCCGGTGTCGCCTTTTTCGTCGCGTACATGGCGTGACCACGCACGTTCATCACGTACGCGTTGTCGTCCCAGAAACTCACCAGCGCCCGCTGATCGTCGGTGATCGAGCGGCCGGCCTCGTACACCTCCATCGCCTGCCGATAGAAGGGGCTTCCAACCGTCATGTCGAACTTGATCGGGGGGTTCGGCCGGAACTGTCCCGCCGAGTCCATCGCGAACGGTCGGACCTTCGCCCAGCTTGGCTCCACCGCATCCATGTATCCCGGCGGCGTCGGCACCCAGCGCCCAGGCTCGGAGGAGACGGTGTATTTGGCGTAGCCGCGGGTCTGGAGGAAGTTGTCCGTTCTCGACCAGGCCAGGATGTGCTGCGCCACCTGCTCCCCGTACGCCACCGAGCGGTCGAACACCGGCGCTGGGATGCGCATCCGTCGCACACGGTCGTGCATCGCCGTTCGCAGCGAGTCCATGCGCTTCTGCGAGAACGTCAGCGCCTTCGCGACCGTCATGAAGGCGTGCACCCCGGCCAGCGGCAGATAATAGTCCGAATCAGGGCGTGGCGCCGGGATTGGCGATAGGCCGTTGAGCTGGCCCGCGAGCGTGCGATAGGTCGCGTCATCGTGCCGCAGCGCTTCGTAGGCGGCCACGCTGGCGTACGCGTACGCGCGCGCCGCCTGCGGCGGGCTGAAGATGTCATAGACGATGACATCGGTCATGTGCCGTACGGCCGAGTGGAGCAGCTCCGCATCGGGCGGTTGAGCGCGGTAATCGCCGCTGGCGCTCGAGCACGCCGTCTGGAGCAGGCACACCGACAGGAGTGCGATCGTCGTGCGTCGTAGCGCGTTCATTCTTGCCTCACGGATTGGACTCAAGACCCGGCGACTGCGTCGTGCGAGCATCCAACGAGCATCCAAGTTCAAAGGGGGGACGCGGATGCCTCGGTCACGCTACCGGCCGGCGCTCAGCGCACCACCGAGCGACGCCCGGAACACGAGCGGACGGTCGTTGTTGCGCGTGACGACGTACAGATCGCCCGATCGCGTCCTCACTCGCTGAATGTCCCGCGCCTGTCCCGGAACGAAAAACCCGCTCTCCGTGGCGTGCCGCGGCGTGAACCCTCCCTTCCCGTCACCGCGCAGAAAGACGCCATACCCCGCGTGCATGCGCCCGATCTCGGGCTTCACGCCGTCGAAGTTGCCGGCGAGCAGCAGGTCCAGCGCGCCGTCGCGATCGTAATCGGCGGCGAGGATCCCATAGATCGGCGCCAATTGCGCCTCGAGCGGCAGCGGCACGAGCGTAAAGGAACCGTCGCCGTCGTTCAGGGCGACCGCGGTCGCGAACATCCGCGCTTCCTTTCGCAGCGCGCCCGCGAGGTCCTCGGCCGAGAAGATGTCGGACACCGTTTGGCGGGCGTAGTCCTTGTACGCGAGATACCGGGACTTCAGGTACGGCAGCGTCTTGATCAGATCATCGCGCAGCGTGATCGGGTAGCTCGTGCCCTGGACGTAGCAGGACACGATCTGCTCGTTGAATCCGTTCTTGTCGAAATCCTTGACGTACATCGTCACCGGCTCACTCTCACTCGCGTGGCATCGCGTGTTGAGGCCGAGGTTCCCGATCACGAAGTCGGTGCGCCCGTCCCGATTGAAGTCGCCAGCGATGATGCGGTTCCACCACCCGTGACTCTGCTCGAGTCCCGGTGTCTCGAGCCGCTCGAGCCTTCCGCCCTCCACACCCCGAAATATCGTGACCGGCATCCACTCCCCGACGACCACGAGGTCGAGCTTCCCGTCGCCGGTCACGTCCGTCCAGACCGCATCGGTCACCATGCCGACGCGCGCGAGCGCGGGCGCGAGCTGTTCGGTGACATCCGTGAAGCGGCCGCGACCGTCGTTCTGGACCAGCGTGCTCCGCGGATCGAGGCCGTATCTCCCCGGCACCACGCGGCCGCCGACGAACAGATCGATGTCCCCATCCCGATCGTAGTCGGCCGCGACCACGCGCGACCCACTCGTCCCGTCGTGCGGAAGCCGTCCACTCGTCTTGTGGAAGTTCCCGCGGCCGTCGTTGAGGTAGAGGCGGTCCTGGAGCGCGGGCGCCATGTCCGAGAACTCACTCCCGCCACTCACCACGTACAGGTCCCGATGCCCGTCGCCGTTCGCATCGAAGAACACGGCGCCCGCGTCCTCGGAAATCTGGTCCGCCGCGAACAGCTGCTCGTTGGTGCTGACGAACCCGCCGCCCGCGCGCTGCATCAGCAGCTGCCCCGCCTGATCCTTCGCGCCCCCGATGTACGCGTCATCGAGCCCATCGCCGTTCACATCGCCGACCGCCATGAACGGCCCTTCCATCGAGACCATCTTCGGCGCCAGCCGTTCGCGATCGAAATCGACGAACGTGTTCTCGCGATGCACGAACGTGAGCCCGGCGTCCCGCGTGACGTCGGCGAACAGCGGCGGCCCGGCCCGCCTCGGTCGGTCGTCGCGCGGCTCGATCACCGACTCGGCCTGCCGAACCGTGATGCGCTGGTTGGCGGCGATGCGCGCCAGCCGGCTCACGCGCCGATCCGGCCACTCGACGACGATCGCCTCCAGCGTGTCGCGCGCACCGACGCCGAACGTCAGCACGTAGTCGACGCTCGACTGAAACCCGCGGGACGGCATCAGCTCCTGGAAGAAGAGCGCGTCGCCACTCCGGATCGTGACCCTGGCCCCGATCGCGAACCGGTTGGCGCCTTCACCCTCGAGCTTCACCTGGAGAAAGCGGTTGTCGGACTGCGCGCGGGCGTTGTTGCGATAGATGAACGCCGCCTGGTTCACGTTGTTGACCACCAGGTCGAGCGCGCCATCCCCGTTCAGATCGCCGTACGCCGCACCATTGGAGAAGTTGGGCTGATCGACCCCCCACGCGGCGCTCTCGTTCGAGAACGTGAGATCTCCGCGATTCCGGAATGCGTAATCGGGCAGTGGCGTCTCGCTCATCGCGTTGACGAGGTTCAGAAAATCCACGCGCTTTCCGCTCTGCATCGCCGAGCGCATCGTCTCGTCGTTGGCCAGAAACGAGATGTAGTCCTGGGAGGTCACGTCCCGGCCGATGCCGTTCGTGACGTGAATGTCCTTGTGCCCGTCGAGATCGAAGTCCGCGATCAGCGCGCTCCAGCTCCAGTCCGTTTTCGCGACGCCGGCGATCTGCCCGATCTCGCTGAACGTCCCGTTCCCATTGTTCAGCTGGAGCATGTTGCGCATGAACTGATGGTGATAATCGTTCTTGAGCTTCGCCTGGTACACATCCCAGCTCTCGAACTGTGACGTCATCTTGAGCCGATAGTTGTCCTCCGGGAGCATGTCGGTCACGTAGATGTCCAGGCGCCCATCGTTGTTGATGTCCGCCATGTCGAGCCCCATGGAGAACATGCTGATCGATGGCATCTGCTCGTCGAGCACCTCATCGAACGTCCCATTCCCCGCGTTGAGGTACAGGTAGTCCCGCTCGAAGAAATCGTTCGAGACGTAGATGTCCGGCCGGCCGTCACCGTTGACGTCGCCCACCGCCACGCCAAGGCCGAAGCCGATCTCGCTGCCGAAAATGCCCGCTTGCTCGCTCACATCGGTGAACCGTGTACCGTCGTTCCGGTACAGCTTGTGTCCACCGAGCGGATTGCGGATGTGGCGGATGTTGCGCAGCCCGAAGCTCGAGACCGGCCGGAAGGAGTTGTTCACCAGGAACATGTCCAGGCGGCCGTCGCCATTGTAGTCGAAGAACGCGGCATGCGTGGAGTACGCCTCGTCGGCCAGCCCGTACTCCTTCGCCCGCTCGGTGAAGCTCGGGATGCCGTCCTTCACACCGTCGTTGATGTAGAGCTCGTTCGCTCTGCGCTCGCCATCGACGTTGCCGGCGAAGCACACGTAAATGTCAAGGCGCCCATCGCCGTTGACGTCGGCGAACGTCACGCCGGTGGCCCAGTAGCCGTCCCCGCCGACGCCGGCCTCGTCAGTCACATCGCGGAACCGGAACTCGCCCTCGTTCAGGTAGAGGCGGTTCCCCTCGAGATTGGACGTGAGCATGAGCTCCGGCAGCCCATCGCCGGTGAGGTCGCCCAGCCCCACGCCGCCCCCATTGTAGAAGTTCCGGTAGGTGAAGACGTTGAGCTCTCGGCTGTCCTTCAGGCGATTCTCGAAGCGGACGCCCGTGTGGCTCGACGGAAGCTTCGTGAAGAGAGGCCCGTCGGCCGCCGCGCCCGCTCCACCTTTGGGGGATCCATCGAGGCCGGAGCACCCGATGGCGACGGCGACACCCACGAGCAGGACGGGGTGCCACGGGACAAGTCCCGGTGTCTGGCCGTTAGGGCGTGCGGAACGAAAGGGCATGCTCGACTCGACGATAACGAATAAAGAGCGAGGAGCGAGGGAAATCGATTGAGGTAGAAACCCGTTCAATCGAATTCCTCACTCCTCACTCCTCATTCCTTCCTGACCGCAACTACTGCATCGCCAGACTCAGTACCCCGGATTCTGCGTGAGCTGTGGGTTGGCGTCGATCTGGTTCTGCGGAATCGGCATCAGGATCTTGTGCGCTGGCGACGCCGGCTTGAACGACCAGGCCGCCGTGAACTTGCCGTGCCTGATGAGATCCTGGCGACGCTTGGCTTCGCCGGCGAGCTCGAAGAGGCGCTCTCGCAGAATGACGTCGCGAGTGACGGTCCCCGCCGCCAGTGGCTCGTCGGGCTCGAAGACCCGCGCGCGCAACGTGTTCAACAACAGCCTGGCTCCCTCCGCGTCGCCCGACTCCAGCAGGGCTTCCGCCTTGATCAGGTAGATCTCGGCAAGGCGGAAATACGCGAAGTCGTTGCCGTGCTCCTCGTTCACGTGGCTCGGATCGCTCGGCCACTTCGCGATGCGCGCGCCTTCGTGCTCGCCCGCCGCCCGCTCGTTTCCGATGCTGACCGTGAAGACCAGCGGATTCCCCGCTCGGTCGGTGACGGGCTGGCCCGTGTCGAAGTTGATTTGCTGCCCCACCAGGAAGACATCGCGACGGTCATCGTCCGCATCGAACGCGTTGTATACCTCGGCGATGGTCGCGAACCCGTTCCACGGCGTGGGGCTGAGCTGGTTGTAGTGAAGCGCCCGATACAGGAAGTTCGTGCCAAGCCCCGGAACGTTCAGCAGGTTGACGACGAAGATGTTCTCGGGCGATGCGCTGTTGTCCGCCGTGAAGTTCGAGCGCCAGTTACTCGGCAAACTGTACTCGCCCGAGTTCAGGATGTTGTCGGCGTGGGTGATCGCCAGCTGGCAGGCCGACACGCCGCCGATCTGTACCGTGGCGCATGAGTTGTACGCCGTCGCGCTGACGCCGGTCTCCTTGGAGAACACGGCGGCGTTCAGGTACAGGCTCGCCAGAATGGCGTCCGCGGCACCTCTCGTGATGCGGCCGTACTCCGAATCGCCACGGTCCGACGCGAGCGGAAGATCCGCGCGCGCCGCCTTGAGCTCACTCTCGATGAAGTTGAAGATCTCGGTGCGCGTGTTCCGCGGCCGCGTCTTCAGCTCCGTGTCGGTGACCAGCGGGACGCCGCCGAACAGGTCCATCAGCTGGAAGTAGTAGAACGCCCGCAACGTTCGGATCTCGGCCTCCACCGCCGCCTGATTGGCGATGGTCACGCCCGCCATGTTCTCCAACAGAGCGTTGGCGCGAACGACGCCGGTGAAGATGTCGATCCAGCCACCGTTGATGTTGTCGCGACCCGACGGGCTGTTCGGCGTCCACTCGTGTTTGTCGAGCTCGAGCCAGACACCGTTGTCGTACCAGTCCTGGCCTCGCGTGGGGACGATGTTCTCGTCCGACGACACCTGGCTCAGGTTGTAGTAGCTCCACAGCGTCGGCCGCAGCTGGGCGTAGACACCCGCCAGAGCCGACAGCACCTCTCCTTCATTCCTGAAGAAGTTCTCCGGGGTAATCGAGCTGACCGGAACCTCATCGAGGTCGGTGCAGGCCGGAATGGCGATCACGACGGGCGCGGCGAGCATCACCGCAAACAGTCGCGCCTTTATCGAAATAGTCACAGGAAGTCTCCTCATAATTGCCTTAGAACTGAACGCGGAAGCCGGCGGTAAACGTGCGGGCCCGAGGATACGTGACATACTCGATGCCGCGCGACGCGATCCCCGCGTCGGTGTGGACTTCCGGATCGTAGCCCGTGTAATCCGTGAGCAGGAACAGGTTGTCGCCCGAAACGTAGACGCGAACCGGGCGTGGCGACCCGCCAAAGAACGCCGGAATGTCGAGGGTGTAGCCGAGCGTGATGTTCTGGAGCCGCACGAACGACCCATCCTCGATCCACCGCGACGAGTAGATGGCCGGCTCGGCGATGCCGATCGGGTCGCTGAGCGCCGCCCTCAGGAAATTCTTGTCCTGAAGGGCGTTGCCCTTCGTCGAGTACACGAGCGCGCCATTGTTGAAGACCTCCTGCCCGAACTCGCCGCGAATCAGGAAGCTCGCGTCGAACCGGCGCCAGTTCATCCGACTGGTGAAGCCAACCGTGAAATCGGGATTGGCGTCGCCCAGCACTTCGTAGTCATCGGCGCTGGGTGAGGTCGTCTGGCCGCTCACGCACGACGTGCTCGCCGTACCACACTTGAACAGCTGCTTGCCCTGAGCGTCCACGCCGAGATAGACCGGGCCGTAGAACGTGCCGAGCGGTTGGCCCTCCAGGATGCGCTGCGAGAACGTGTTGGACTGGCCCTGGCCGCTCACGCCGCCGGTGATGATACCAGAGGAGCGCGCCGCCAGATCGACGACCTCGTTCTGCTCGGCGGCGAACACGAGACCCGCCTGCCAGGTGAAGTTCTGCCGCGCCATGGCGAGCGCATCGAGGGAGATCTCGAGTCCCTTGTTGCGAAGGCGTCCAATGTTCTCGAGACGGGTTCCGACGTTCGCCGGCTGCGGAACGTCGACCTCCAGTAGCAGGTCCTCGGTGTTCTTGATGTAATACTCGACCGTCCCGGCGAACCGATTGTTCAGGAAGCCGTAGTCGATGGCGAAGTTGATCTGCTCCGTCTCCTCCCACTTCAAATCCGGGTTCGGATTCTGCGACTGGGTGATCGCGGTGATCGCCGTGTTGCCAAAGGCGGCCCGCGGACCCGGCGCCAGGAGGAGCAACGACTGGTAGGGCCTCACGGCCGCGTTGCCTTGCTTACCCCATCCGGCGCGAAGACGCAGCTCCGACACGGACGCCGGGAGGAAATCTCCCCGGGTGAGCCGCCACGAGGCCGAGACGGCGGGGAACGTCGCCCACTTGTTGCCGGCGCCGAACTGCGAGGCCCCGTCCCGGCGCAGCACGCCGGTGATGTAGTACGTCTCGTCATAGCTGTAATTCGCGCGACCGAAGAACGACACCAGTCGGCTGTCTTCCCGCCACGACATCGGGCGCACCAGCGTTTGTCCGCCGCCCAGGTTGTTGAAGCTGAACAGGTCCGTGATGTAGCCGCGCCCCTGGGCTCCAAACTCCTCGGTGGTGTACTCGTTGAACTCGTACCCGCCGACGATGTCCACCGCATGCACATCGAATAGCTCGCTGCGGTAGGTCAACAACGTCTGGAGCGTCTTGGACGTGAGGTTCCGATCCACCTGCTGCGCGAGCCCCTGGAATTGCGCGCCGATGGGATTCTCACTCGGGAAGTAGGTCTGTCGGATGCTTTCCGAGCGGTCCGCTCCGGCGTTCACCTGGCCGGTGAGACCGGGGAGCAGATCGAGCTCCGCGACCACGTTGCCCAGCGCGCGGGTGGTCTTTCCTTCGTCGATGATCTGCTCGGCGAGCGCCACGGGATTCCGCACCGATTGGGCCCCGGTCCCCGCCTCGTAGTAGATCGTCTTCCCCGTCGCCGGATCGGTCGTGGTCACCGGGCGCGTGGGGTTGAAGATGGAGACGTTCGTGAATACCGCGCCCTCGAAGCCGCCGGTGTTCTCGAATGGGAGGTAGTCGTTGATCAGGTGCGAGGCCGTCAGGTTGAGGCCGATCCGCAGCCGATCCGCGAAGGCATTGTGCGACGCGTTCAGTCGACCCTGGATGCGCTTCAGGCCGTTCGCGATGACGATGCCTTCCTGATCCATGTAATTGAGTGACGCGCGGTACCGCGTGTCCTCGCGGCCACCGGAGAACGACAGGTTGTGATTGTGCGTCACCGCGTCGCGCGTCACCTCGCGCTCCCAGTCGGTGTTGGCCGTGCCCTGCCTGGCGATGCGCTCGTTCCACTGGCGTCGTCCCGCCGTATCCGTCGCCGGCGTCGCCGCCAGCTGCGACTGGAGGAACCCCCGGTACTCGTTGCCGTTCAGCAGCTCGAGATAGTTGGACGGCGTCGCCATCGCCACGTATCCGTCGTACTCCATGGTGGAGCCACCGCCCGCGGCGCCTTTCTTCGTCTGAATCAGAATTACCCCGTTCGCGGCGCGGCTACCGTAAATGGCGGTCGCCGATGCGTCCTTGAGGATGGTGATCGATTCGATGTCGGATGGGTTGAGCAGGTTGAGCGGGCTGCGCTGGAGCGACGGGCTGAAGCCGCCGACGTCGCCGCCCATGATTCCTCGTGACTCGGTGGGCGCGTTGTTGATCGGCACACCGTCGATCACGTAGAGCGGCTCGTTGCTGGCGCTGATCGACGTGCCGCCGCGAATCCGGATTTGCGCCCCGGCGCCAGGCTCCCCGTTGTTCGGCGTGAGCTCGACGCCCGCCACGCGACCTTGAATCATGTCGTTGGCGTTCGTGACCACGCCGACGTTCGCGTCATCGCCACTGACCGTGGCGACCGACCCGGTGATGGCCTCGCGTCGCTGCGTCCCGTAGCCGGTCGTGACGACCTGCTCCAGGATCACGCCCGCGGTGGTGAGGGTGAAGTTCGCGGTGACGGGCGCGCCCGCCGTCACGGTGACTTCCTGGACTTGCGGGGCGTACCCGATACGCGCCGCACGCACGCGCATTGGGCCCACAGAGACGTTGCCGAGCATGTACGTGCCGTCGTCCCGCGTCACCGTGCCGCGGGCGGTGCCCTCGATGCGCACGGTGACCGCGGCAATCGGCTGATTGCTCGCGCTATCGACGACGCGCCCGGTGATGGCGCCCATCGTCCCTTGCGCGCCGAGCTGGGCCGCCGACAGCAGCCCCACGGCAAGGACGGAACCGAAGTAACGGACCAGTGCCATACGTCTGCCTCTACAGGGTGGGGAGTGGAAGCTCGCCGACACTTGGAGGTGAGACCTTACCGCTCCAGGCTCCCGCGGCCATGTTCAGCCGACCGCGGAGCCGTGGGCCCGGCAGGCCCATCTGACCAACCGACTGCGACGTGCCTTACTGCCGTGCCTAACGTTGCATCACGAAGGACTGCGGCGCGCGACGTCGCGCGCGAAATACCCGGAACCGGCGCGGAGGCGTTCATTGGAAGGACGTGCACCCAGCTGTTCCCCCTCGTCGTCGATTTCCGGGGGAATGCCCAGGGACAAGACAATTCTCTCCGGTCGTTCCAATGTCAAGATCGTGTGGCGATTTTCTTTAGGCGCATTTTGGGGCTTGCGCCAGACGCCAAGCGCGTGCTTAAGCCCCTGTGAGCGGCCGAAGTCCCATTCGCCGCACCAGCGCCGGTGTTCACGACGCCATCCATGACGTTCGCGTGAGGGCTCGGAAATGAATCTTGTGCTCGCCTCCCTGTTCGCCCAGCTGCTGGCCGGAGCGCCCGCCGCCCCGCCACAGGCCACGCCGCCGGTGCTCGACTTCCCCGAGCCCGGCATGGACGACCCCGCGGCGTACGAAGGCTATCGCACGCGCTTCTACCGCGATGCGGCGAACAACACGGTTCAGATCTACATCAAGGGCACCGAGGGACGCATCGTTGCCCTGCTCGCCAACGCGGCGAACGAGAGCGTCGGCTTCACGGTACGCGACAGCGCCGGCCGCCCCACCTCGCCCGCGTGGGGCGCCCTCGACGCGCTCCGCTCGACCGCGGGCGACACGCGGTCTCTCGAGTTCCGTCTCACCAGCGACCTGCCACGCATCGACCTCGGCTGGTTCCTCCTCGGCTCGATGCGCGTCGAGCGCGATCTCCAGTATCAGCAGCGCCACCTGCGGCCGTTCGACGCGCCCCCCTTCCCGCGCCCCGAGCTCGACACGCTGATCGCGAACCTCGCGCGCCTGAGCGCCGAGGAGCGACAGCGGCACCTCGAGCTGTTGCGCGCCACCGACGTGCAGGAGCTGCGCACGCGCTTGAGCCCGACGATCACCCGCGCCGAGGTCGACACCAGCTGGATCGTGACCATCGAGCAGCCGGCGTTCGACGGGCGATCCCACCTCGCGCTGGAGCTGCGCGTCAACCGCGTGGCCGCGCACGTGCAGGTCGGCGCGCGCAGCGTCGTCGTGCGCTCCCGCAGCGGAGCGCCGATCGACGTCGCGGTGCGCATCACGACGAGCGCCGGCACGCTCACGCCGATCGGACGCGCCGAGCTGCTGAACGACGACTTCCGCCAGTTTCTCGAGGCGCAGCGCGCCGTCACGGATTCATCCGGCGTGCTTCGATATCGATGGCTCGAGCGGCAGGTGCGCGGGCTCGAGCTGGTGAGCTCGCGGGAGAAGCTCATGGCGGGGCTTCCCAACTTCGCGACCTACTTCGGGCGTGACATGCTGATGTCGGCGCTGATGATGGAGCCCATCTGGTCGCCGGGGATGCTCGAGCACGTGATCGGGAGCGTGCTCCGCAAGCTCGCGCTCACTGGCGAGGTGAGCCACGAGGAGGCGCTCGGCGGGCAGGCGATTCGCGAGAACGCGAGTGTGTACAACCAGCACGTGGCGGAGTACACGCGCCACCGGCGCGCCGGACGAGCGGCCCGCGCGGACTCGGCGCTCGCTCGAGCGCGTGACGTCCTGGCGGCGCTGGGCGCGGTCCGCGAGAACTACAGCATGCTCGACGACGACTTCCAGTTTCCGATCGTCGTCGCGCGGTACCTCGATGATGCGCGCGTGCCCGCCGCGCAGAAGCGCGCCTTCCTGCTCGACCGCGCCGCCGACGACACGACGACGCGTCTCACGGCATTGCTCCGCAACATTGCCTATGTCGGGCGATCGGCCGCGCCGTATGCCGCGCGGCCGATGGCGACGAATCTCATCGCGTTTCCGCGCCGGCCGAACGGACGGCATCACCCTGGGAGCTGGCGCGACAGCAACGCCGGATATGGGAATGGTCGCTTCGCGATGGACATCAACGCGATCTGGGTTCCGGAGGCGCTGTCGGCATGCACGCGGATCGCCACCGCGCTGTCGGCGCTCGGGCTCGACAGCGCCGGCCGCGCGCCGGACACCGCGGCGTTCCGCCAGGCGGCCACGGCGTGGAGCGACGCGGCTCGTCATTTCGTCGTTCGTCTTTCCCCCGCGGCGGTACGGACCGCGGTCCGTGCCCGGCTCGCCGTGCTGCCGCGTGAGGAGCGTGCTTACTGGCAGGGGGTGATCGCGTCGAGCCCGGCGGACAGTACGCCGCTCGAGTTCCTCGCGTTGTCCCTCGACGCGGCTGGACGGCCGATTCGCGTGGCGAATACCGACCCCGCGACGGGACTCTTCCTTCAGGATCTGTCTCGCGACCGCGTGCAGCGCGATCTGGACATCGTCATGCGGCCCTATCCGGTTGGGTTGTTCGTTCCGCGCCTGGGGCCGGTGGTCGCCAACGATGCGTATGCGACGCCGGCCATCTGGGAGGAGTTCCGGAAGGACGCGTATCATTCGCCGCGGGTGGTGTGGGGACGCGAGGTGAACCTGCTCTTCCTCGCGCTCGCCCGGCAGATCGCCCGCGCCACGGACGCCTCGGCCCGCGCACCTGATTCCGCGGGGGTCCTGCACGTGGCGCTCCTCGAGCGCGCGCTCCAGCAGGCGCTCGAGGCCGTCCAGGCATCGGGCTTGTCGCATAACGAGCTGTGGAGCTACCGCATCGCCGACGGTGCGCTCATGCCGGTTCGGTACGGCTCGAGCTCGGACATTCAGCTCTGGAACCTCACCAATCTCGCGGTGCAGTTCCGCCTGTCGCAGCTGCGGCGCCCGTGACGCGTCGGTTGCCCATGGCGCTCGTGTGCGCCGCTCTCGCCGTCGTCGGATGCGGCGAGCGAGAGCGCGAGAGCGGCCGCACCGTCATCACGATCTCGAGCAGCGTCGTGGGGACCGACGGCCCGCTGCTCCGGCGGCAGCTCGACCGGTTCATGCAGCTGCACCCGAACATCGAGGTGCGGCTGCACCGCGTCTCCGATGACGCGACGCAGCGGCACCAGCTGTTCGTGCAGTGGCTCAACGCCCGCGCGGGCGATCCCGATGTCCTGGAGCTGGACGTCGTGTGGACCTCGGAGTTTGCCGCGGCCGGGTGGCTGCTCCCGCTGAAGGATCCCTCGATCGATACGACGGCGTTCTTCCCGGGCACGTTGCGCGCGTGTCGCTGGGCGGGCGATCTCTACGCGCTTCCCTGGTATGCCGACGTCGGGCTGCTCTATCGTCGCACCGACCTCGTTCCCCGCGAGCCACGATCGCTCGAGGAGCTCAGGCAGTTCGCGCAGCGGGCGGGAGACCGCGTTCCGTTCGGCATCGCCTGGATGGGCGCGCGCTACGAGGGGCTCGTCACCGTGTTCGTCGAGTACCTCGGCGGGTTTGGCGGCGAGATCATGGACGACTCCATGAACATCCGCGTCGATGGTCCCGAAGCCGTGCGCGCGCTGACCTACATGCGCGATCAGATCGTTCGCTGGAAGATCGCGCCCAACGACGTGCTCACCTGGCACGAGGAGGAGACGCGGTTCGCGTTTCAGAATGGGCGCGCCGCGTTCATGCGCAACTGGCCGTACGCCTACGCCGCGATGGCCGACACCGCGCAGTCGCGCGTGGCCGGGCGGTACGCGGTGTCGCCGATGCCCGCCGCTCCCGGCGGCCACCCGACCGCCGCGCTCGGCGGCGCGCAGCTCGCCATCAACCGGTGGACCGAGCATCCGGAGGCGGCGTTCAGACTGGTGGCGTTCATCACCGCGCCCGCGCAGCAGCTCGAGCGCGCCGTCGCCATTGGCGAGTTCCCGACGCTGCGCGCCGTGTACGACGACCCGGCGTTGCGCGCCGCGCTGGCGATACCGGCCGATGACGCACGGCGGGCGGTGGAAAGCGCGACACCGCGCCCGGTCACGCCGCTCTACACGCAGCTCTCGGAGATACTGCAGATCGAGCTGCATCGCGCGCTCGCCGGCCAGCGTACCCCCGAGGCGGCGCTCGCCGATGCCGCGCGGAAGATGAACGCGGCCATCGAGCGCACGGGACTGCGCGAGTACATGTCCGGCCGCCCGGTGACCTCGACACGATGAGAGTGCGAGCCGACCCGCGCCTGCGTCAGGATCGCCGTCTCGCCGTCGCGTTCGTGACGCCGGCGATCAGCGTCATCGCGCTCATCGCGATCTTCCCGCTGGCCTGGACGGTGTGGAACTCCCTGCACCTCCAGGATCTCCGCATGCCGTGGCTCGGGCACCCGTTCGTGGGGCTCGACAACTACGCAGAGCTCGCCCGCGACCCACGATTCTGGTCGTCCCTCGGCCATACCCTGTTCTTCACGGTCGCGACCGTCGCGCTCGAGCTCGTGCTCGGGATGGTGCTCGCGCTGGCGATGAACAGCGCCTTCCGCGGGCGCGGGGCGGCGCGCGCAACCTCGCTCCTCCCGTGGGCCATTCCCACGGTCGTGGCGGCGCTGCTGTGGCGCTTCATGTTCGACTCGCAGGCGGGCATCGTGAACGCCCTGCTCGTCGCGATCGGGATTCTCGAGCAGCCGATGGTGTGGTTCATCGAAGCGACCACGGCGTGGATCCCGGTGATCCTCTCCGACGTCTGGAAGACGACGCCGTTCGTCGCGATCCTGCTGCTCGCGGGCCTCCAGAACATCGACAAAACGCTGTACGAGGCGGCGGAGGTGGACGGCGCGAGCGCCTGGTGGCGGTTGTGGCACATCACGATCCCGCTGCTCAAGCCGACGATCTTCGTCGCGCTGATCTTCCGCACGCTCGACGCGTTTCGCGTGTTCGATCTGCTGTACGCGCTCACCGGTGGAGGACCGGGGACCGCCACCGAGCCCATCGCGCTCTACACGCACACGATCATCCTCCAGCATCTCCGCTTCGGCTACGGCTCGGCGCTGTCGGTGGTGGTGTTCGTGATCACCTTCGCGCTCGCCATCATCTACATCCGCGGCCTCGGGTTGCGGCTCAGCGGAGAGGAACGATGACCGCCCGCGCGGGGCGGCCGTGGCTGCGCACGCTGCTGATGGTGGCGCTCCTCATTCCGATCGCCTTTCCGCTCTACTGGGCGCTCGTCGCGTCGTTCACGTCGGAAGCGGCGCTCTTCAGCGACCCGTCGATCTGGCCGAGCGATCCCATCCTCTCGCATTATCGCGCGCTGTTCGCCACGCGCGATTTCTGGACGCCCATCCGCAACTCGCTCGTCGTCGCCGGGGTCACGACGCTGTTCTGCGTCACGGTCGGCTCGCTCGCCGCGTACGCGCTCGCCCGGCTCGAGTTTCGCGGCAAGGCCCTCATCCTCGGATTCATTCTCGCGGTCTCGATGTTCCCGCAGATCTCGATCGTGAGCCCGCTCTACCTGCTGCTGCGCGCGATGCGACTGATCAACACGTACCCCGGGTTGATCATGCCGTACATGACGTTCGCGATGCCGCTCACGGTGTGGCTCCTGGTGGGCTACTTCCGCCAGCTGCCGAAGGATCTCGAGGAGGCGGCGCTGGTGGATGGCGCCAGCCGCTTGCGCGCGTTCACGACGATCATCATCCCGCTGGCGATGCCAGGGCTCGCCACGACGGCGATTCTCACTTTCATCTATTGCTGGAACGAGTTCTTGTTCGCGCTGTCGTTCACGTTAGGCCCGGAGCGCCAGACGGTGCCGGTGGCGATCGCGCTCTTCCGCGGTGAGTATCAGGTGCCGTGGGGGGAGATCCTGGCGGCGTCGGTGATCGCGACCCTCCCCGTGGCGGCGATCGTGCTCCTGTTCCAGCGCCGGATCGTGCAGGGGCTGACGTCCGGCGCGGTGAAGGGATGACGAGGCGGAGGCGCTGGAGAAGCGCTGGGAAAGCGCTGGAACAAGGCCCTTTCTGGATTTGCGGGACGGCTCACGCTGGCTTCTGCTCGCCAGCGGCCACGGACGGCCGGCACTGCCCAACCCCCCCCCAGCCCCGCACCACCACGCCCGCGCGGCGGGCGAGCCGCGCTGTCACACA
>JAICNG010000007.1 GCA_025931335.1 Gemmatimonadaceae bacterium
AGGCCGTAGCGGTCGAGCGGCACGAGGAGCCCGCTGCCCAGGTCGTGCAGCACGGGGATCTCCCGCGGCGCCGCGAGGCGCACGAGCTCGCCGAGCGACACGTCGGCGACGAAGCCCTCGAGCGCAAAGTTGCTGCGATGCACCTTGACGATCACGCCGTTGTCGGCGAGCGCGCGCTCGTAGTCGGCGAGGTGCGTGCGATTCGTCGTTCCCACTTCCACGAGATGGGCGCCGCTCTTCGCCATGATGTCCGGAATGCGGAAGCTGCCGCCGATCTCGACCAGCTCCCCGCGCGACACGATCGCCGGCCGTCCCTCCGCGAGCGAGTTCAACGCCAACACGAGGGCCGCCGCGCCATTGTTGACGACGAGCGCGTCTTCCGCCCCGGTGAGCTCGCGCAGCAAGCCGACACAGTGCGCGTAGCGCGACCCGCGCGCCCCGCGATCGAGGTCATACTCGAGATTGGAGTACCCCTCGGCGACCTCCTGCATCGCGGCTACCGCGGCGGCGGCCAGCGGAGCACGGCCGAGGTTGGTGTGCAGGATGACCCCAGTGGCATTGATCACCGGGCGAAGGGAGCGGCGCTGGCGGAGGGCGAGCGCATCGCGGATGGCCTCGCCCCACTCGCGGGCGTCGCGCGGCGCGTCGGTCCCCTCGCGCGCCGCGGCGACGGCGTCGCGGACGGCATTCACGACCAGCTCGCGCGGCGCGGCGGCCAGCAGCGGACGAACCGCATCGCTGTCGAGCAGCGCGCTCACGCTGGGCAAGGCCCGCCGTGGATCGGTCATGGGGGCGGCGGGGGCGTCCGTCGGGTGGTATCGGCCGGCGCCGCCCGCGGTGTGGTGAAGACGCGGGCGCTGGTGCCCGCGCGGCCGAGGAGGTTGCGCGCCTCGATCGCGATCAGGCGGTACGCCGTCTCGGGTCGAAGTGGCTCCGCGGTGAGCACGACGAAGCGCGCCACGGGGACAGGCCGTGGAAGCACCACCGAGTCGCGGCGTGGAGTGGGTGGCTGCCGTGCCGGCGGACGCCGCGTCGTGTCGGCTCGCGCGATCGAGTCGGCGCGCGCCCGGTCCCACACGTCGGCGGCCATCACCGCGCGAAGTCGCACCGGGCTCGAGTCGGGAGCCGTTAGGCGAAAGAGGGTCGTGTCGACGGTCTGCTCGGGATCGAGCGGCTGGTTCAGCTCCACCCGCAGCGTCATGGAATCGAGCGCCTGCACGGTGTTGATGCGCGGAGGCAGCGTGTCGTGCACGAACGCCAGCAGGGTCAGCGACGCGGTGTCGCTCAGCGTGACCGAGACGCTGTCGTACGCCTCGCGCGCATCGAGCGCGCGGTTCGTGTTCGCATCGATCCAGCCGCGCACCGTGTACGCGCCCGGGGGCAGGTGGGCGAGGGTGAACCGGCCGGCGCTGTCGGTGCGCGCGACGTACACGATGCTGTCGGGCATCGCGATCGCCTCCACGGCGCCCGATCGCACTGCGTTCCCTGCCACCCAATCGTAGAGGATGCCCGCCACGCGTGTGTCGGGAATGGTCGGACCCGTGGCGAAGATCACCGACGCTCCGCTCCGCATGACGTTTCCGCGAAGATCGGTGATGCCGGGGAGTAGGGTGACCGTGTAGACCGCGTTCGGCTTCCAGTCGCGACGGGGCCGCACCGCAATCGAGCGGCGTCGCCAATCGACCCGGGGAAGTCCGTCGGTCGGCGAGATGAGCACGGCCTGCTCGAGTGAGGCAACGCCTGATGGTCGTTCGCTCACCACCTCGTCGAAGCGGAACTCCACACGATCCGGACGCGTGTTGACGGCCCCGCTTTCCGGGACGATGGCGATGAGGACGGGCGGGGCGGCGTCCGGGGGCCCGCCCGGGGGATCACCCTGTGATGCGCACGCGACCACCGCGGCGGCGACGATCAGTCGCCGCACAGCGTCTTCACCTTCTCGGCGAGTACCAGGCGCCGCGCCGACCACTCGCGATGCTTCGCGCGCTCGGCATCGACGACCTCGGCCTTGGCCCGGGTGAGAAATGCCGGGTTCTCGAGGCGCGCGCTCAGCGCGCTGAGCTGCTTGTCGAGATTGGCGAGCTCGCCGCGCTGCCGCTCGCACTCGCGCCGCACGTCGATCAATCCCTCGAGCGGAACGATGAGCGACCAATGGCTCGGGAGAACCGCGTGCGCGGCGGCGCCCGTGGGCGCGTGCGTCGCGAGCGTCACGCGGCTCTTCGTGAGGCGGCCAATGAGCGACGCCTCCTCGCGAAGGACGCCTTCCACCCATCGCCCATCAGCGCCCGGAACGCTCGCGTCGCCGCTGGGAGGCGCGAGCACGACGTCGACGATCGTCCCGGGAGGCACCGCATACTCCGCACGCAGCCGGCGGATAGCCGTCACCGCCGCGCGCACCTCCTCGAACTCGCGCTCGGGTGCGGCGAACCGCTGATCGATCTCTGGCCACTGGGCGGCGGCCAGAAGCTCGTCCTCACGGCGTCCGGGGAGTCGCTGCCAGAGCGCTTCCGTGATGAACGGCACGATCGGGTGCAGCAGCCGCAGCGCGCGGTCAAACACGTGCACGAGCACCGCACGCGCCACGTCGCGATCGGGCGACGCGTCGCCCAACCGCCCTTTCGACACCTCGACGTACCAGTCGGCCAGCTCGTCCCAGACGAAGCGACGCGCCACTTCGGAATACGCGTCGAGGCGCATCCCGACTCGCCCCCCTCCCTCGGGCCAGCGCGCGCCAGCGGTACCCGGAGGATGCGATGGGCCCAGCGCTGACTCGATGCTCGCGATCGCCTCGTTGAGCCGCGCGAGAATCCACCGGTCGGCGCGCGTGAGGCGCTCGACGTCGTGCTCCGCCAGCGGCACGGCCGTTCCGCCGCCGAGGTTGCCTAACAGGAAGCGACCGATGTTCCAGAGCTTGGTCGCGAAGTTGCGACCCGGAGAAAAGGACTGCTCCAGGTTGTTCGGATCGAGGATCTGGTCGACGCCGAGGCCCATCCCCGACACCACCGTCCACCGCAGCGCGTCCGCTCCGTACAGGTTCACGACATCCAGGGGGTCGATCCCGTTGGCGAGCGACTTCGACATCTTGCGGTGTTGTGTGTCGCGAACCATTCCGTGCAGGAACACCGTGTGAAACGGATGCCGGCCATCGAAGAAGTAGCCGGCCATGATCATGCGAGCGACCCAGAAGAACAGGATGTCGGGACCGGTGACGAGCACGTCCGTCGGGTAGAACGCGCGGTAGTCGCGGGCGTTCGTGTCGGGCCAGCCCAGCGTCGAGAGCGGCCACAGCCACGACGAGAACCAGGTGTCGAGCACGTCCTCGTCCTGGCGCACGCGTCCGCCGCAGCGGGTGCACCGGTCGAGGTCGGTCCGGCTGGCCGTCTGCGTACCGCATGCATCGCAGTACCACACTGGAATGCGGTGGCCCCACCACAGCTGCCGCGAGATGTTCCAGTCGCGGATGTTCTCCATCCAGTGGACGTAGACCCCTTCCCACCGGTCGGGAAGAATTCGGATGGTGCCATCGCGCACCGCCTGGAGCGCCGGCTCCGCCAACGGCTTCATGCGCACGAACCACTGATCGCTCAAGCGCGGCTCGACGACGGTGTCGCAGCGGTAGCACCGCCGCACCGAGTGCTGATGGGGCTCGACCTTCACCAGCTGCCCGCTGGCGCGCAGGCGCTCGGCGATCCGCTCGCGCGCCTCGAACCGATCGAGTCCACGCAGCTCGTCAGGCACGCGCCCATCGGCGTCCGTCACCTCGCGAACGATCGCGTGCTCGTCGATGATGACCGGCATCGACAGGGTGTGCCGCAGCCCGACCTCGAAGTCGTTCGCGTCGTGCGCGGGCGTGATCTTCACCACGCCGGTGCCGAACGCCGGATCCGCATAGGCATCGGCGATGATCGGAATCTCGACGTCCACGATCGGCAGCACGACGTTGCGGCCGATCACGTCGCGATACCGTTCGTCGTCGGGGTTCACGGCCACCGCCACGTCGCCGAGCATCGTCTCCGGGCGCGTCGTCGCGACGACGAGGACGCGGCCGGGATCCCCGGCGAGCGGATACGCGATGTGGTAGAGCTTGCCGGTGGTCTCGTGCGGCTCGGCCTCCTCGTCGGACAGCGACGTAAGGCAGCGTGGGCACCAGTGGATGACGCGATGGCCGCGATAGACGAGCCCCTTCTCATACAGACGGACGAACGCTTCGCGCACCGCACGCGACAGCTCGGGAGAGAGCGTGTACGCCGTCCGCGACCAATCGCACGAGCAGCCGATCGCTTCGAGCTGCTTGAGGATGGCTCCGCCCGTCTCGCGCACGAACGTCTCGGTGCGGCTGACGAACTCTGCGCGGCCCACGTCGAAGCGAGTCTTCTTCTCCGAGCGCCAGATCAGCTTCTCGACCACGTTCTGCGTGGCGATGCCGGCGTGGTCGGTGCCGGGGACCCAGAGCGCCTCGTCCCCCGCCATGCGCCGCCACCGGATGAGCACGTCCTGCGCGACATTGTCCAGCCCGTGTCCCATGTGGAGCACGGCGGTGACGTTCGGCGGCGGGATGACGATCGTGAACGGCTCGCGCTCGCCGCCAACGCGCCGCGAGCGATCGGCGCGCGCGGTAAAGACGCCGGCGGCGAGCCAGCGCTCGTAGATCGGCCGCTCGATGGCGACCGGGTCGAACTGGGCGGCCAGGGACTCGAGGGAGAAGCTGGTCATGCGTGAAAACAACTCTGAGCGCTGGCTACTCGCTAGCCGGAACCCAGGGATCAGGAGTCAGGAGTCAGGGATCAGGGGTGGAAAGGGCGGCGCCGCTTCGCGGCTGCCGCCTCATCAGATGAGCAAACGGCCGCGCACTGCGCGGCCGTTTGCCTTCCACCCCTCACTCTGACTCCTGCCTTCTGACCCCTAAAATCAATCCGCTCGCGGCGGCTCGTCGATGCCGAGCGGATCGGCGACGTGATCCGCCTTCGGGACGCCCGTGGGAGCGATCGGGCTGCCATCGGTGCGGCCTCCGCGGCGCGCCTTGCGGGCATTCGTGCGCCGAACGCCGCGATCGGGCGTGTCTTCCGCCGCCTGCTCGAGCGCATGCTGCTCGGCCAGCCAGCGGTTCTCGAGCTCGGGCTTGGGATCGGCGTGGCGGTCGAGCTCTTCCGAGTTCCCCTGGCGCCGGCGGCCGGTGCCGACACGCTGTCCCTCCCAGCGTCCTTCGTTCGGTGCCGGGTCTCCGTCGGCATGCCGCTGGGCGTTGTCGTCGAGCATGTCTTCCTCCTCCCCAACGATGATTCGATTGACGACCGTCTCGACGCCGGGCACCCCGCGCGTGATAGTCGTCGCCCGCTCCGATTCGTCCTCGATCTCGACCCAGCCGGTGAGCTCGATGGTGCCCTCGCCGACGGCGCCGATGTCGATGCCGCGCTCGCTCAGGATGGGATCGTTGCGGAAGGCCTCGAGGACGCGCTCCTCGAGCGCGGTGTCGAGACTCTCATCGGCCGTGAGGCCTCGCGAGATGCGGTAGTGGTCCACGTCCTCGCCGCGCAGTCCCGCGATCCGGTCGCGCAGCCTCGACGACAGTCCCGAAATGCCGCCGACCTTCTGCGCCATGATGACGCCGACGACGAAGCCGGCCGCGACGCCGATCCCGATCTTCGCGAGGGCGCCGCCGAGCGACTCGCCCTCGTCGTGATAACGAAATGGAGCCATGCAATTCCCTGTGGCGGAGGTGGTATCGGAAGGGTAGCTTTCCGGGTGAGTACACGCGAGTAGAGGCAAGAAGAAGGCCACCTACCGCCTCCCTGTTCGCCCTTCCGAAATCCCGCAATGACCTCACCCGAGCCCTCTCGTCCGGAGCGAGGATCCGCCGGCCGCGTGGTAATCTGGCTCATCGCCGGGTTGCTGCTGGTCATCGGACTCTACCTGTATTTTCGATTCGGACGCGAAACGCCAGCCGTCATCCACGGGATGCTCTCGTGATTCACGGCGCGACCGACATGTTGATGCTGACGCTTCCCGATGGGTCCACGCGGGAGGTGGCGCCCGGCACGCTCCCCCGCGACGTCGTGGCGTCGATTGGCGCTGGCCTCTTGCGGGCCGCCATCGCCGTCGAGGTCAACGGGCGGGTGCAGGACCTCGTGACGCCCATTCGCGAAGGGGGCGCCTTCCGTGTCCTGACCGAGCGCGACGCGACGTCGCTCGACGTTCTCCGGCACTCGGCCGCTCACGTTCTCGCAACGGCGGTTAGGCGGCTTCGCCCGGACGCGAGGATCGGGTTCGGTCCCGCGATCGACGACGGGTTCTACTACGACTTCGAGGTTACGCGCCCGTTCACACCTGACGATGTCGCGGTGTTCGAGGATGAGATGCGCAAGGTCGTGGCGGAAAAGCTGCCGTTCGTCCGGGAGGAGGTGGACAAGCCGGCGGCGCGCCGCCGCTTTGCCGACGATCCGCTCAAGCTCGAGCGACTCGAGGAGCTCGGCCCCAATGAGGTGATCTCCGTCTACACGGACGGTCCCTTCGTCGACCTCTGCCGCGGACCGCACGTCCCCGACACGTCGTACGTGAAACACTTCAAGCTGCTCTCGACCGCGGCGGCGTACTGGCGCGGCGATGAAAAGCGGCAGACGCTCCAGCGCATCTACGGCACCGCGTTCTTCAAGAAGGAGGAGCTCGAGCAGCACCTGCACCGCCTCGAGGAGGCGAAGCGCCGCGATCACCGGGTGATCGGCAAGCAGCTCGACCTCTTCTCGATCCAGGACATGGTCGGTCCCGGTCTCGTGTTCTGGCATCCGCGCGGGGCAAAGGTGAAATGGCTTCTCTCGCGCGCGGTCGAGGACGACAACGTGGTCAGCGGGTACGAGATCGTGTACACGCCGAACATCACTCGCGAAGAGCTGTTTCGCGTCTCGGGCCACCTGCCGCTCTACGAGTCGAATCAGTACCCCGCGATGGCGGCCGGCGCCGGGGAGTCGGAAGATGTGCGCTATCGGGTGAAGCCGATGAACTGCCCGATGCATGCGCTCATCTACAAGTCGCAGCCGCGGAGCTACCGCGACCTGCCCCTGCGGCTCTCGGAGGTGGCGAACGTCTACCGGAACGAGAAGTCGGGTGTGCTCCACGGGCTGCTGCGCGTGCGCGGCCTGTCGATGGACGACGCACACATCTTCTGCACGCTCGATCAGGCGGAGGACGAGATCTTCCTCTGTCTCGATCAGGTCGATCGTCTCGTGCGGCAGACCTTCGGCTTCGAGCTGGATTTCGAGGTCTCCACGCGACCCGCGGAGAAGCTGGGAGACGACGCTACCTGGGAGCGGGCCGAGGAGATCCTGAAGCACGCGCTCGAGCGCAAACAGATTCCTTACCGGATCGATGCTGGCGGCGGCGCCTTCTACGGGCCGAAGATTGACGTGAAGTTTCGGGATGCCATTGGGCGGCTTTGGCAGGGGCCCACGATCCAGCTCGACTTCCAGCTTCCGGAGCGCTTCGAGCTCGAGTACACCGGCGCGGACAACAAAGCGCATCGCCCGGTGATGATCCACCGCGCGATCTACGGGACCCTGGAGCGGTTCATCGGCGCGCTGATCGAGCACCTGGCGGGGGCGTTCCCCACCTGGCTGGCGCCCGAGCAGGTGCGCGTCATCTCGATCACCGATGCGCAGCGGGACGCCGCCGCCGATGCGGCACGCCGCATGACGGAAGCGGGGATGCGTGTGCATCTCGACGACCGGTCGGAGACGCTCAAGTACAAGATCGCGGAGGGGATGCGATTGAAGGTCCCGTATCTCGCGGTCGTGGGAAAGCGTGAGGCCGAGCAGGGCACCATCGCCGTCAGCGTGCGTGGTGCGGGCGAGAAGCAGCATCCCGTGCCGGTGCCGGTGGACGAGTTCATCGCGCGCGTGAAGGCGGAGATCTCATCGCGCGCCGTCGAGCTCCGTGCGGCGGGTTCGGTATCCTGAGCTTCTGGAACCGCAGGTGGCCGCAGACGAACGTCAACTAACCTGTGTTGGCTTCTGTGCGATTGTCACTCACAGGGCGTGACAGGCAACGACGATTTTTCAGGCGCTTTTTGGCATTAAGGGAGCCCCTCGTGACCGTTTGCCTACGGCCTTCCAACACGCAGGCCGTGCTGCGGCTTTCTGCGGCCATCTGCGGTTCCAACAGCAGTCCACCGCGATCAACAATGCCCTTTCCCTCGCCGGAGGTTTCATGAGCAGGTCCCCGTTCTCGTTGCGCCGCCTCGGATGGGCGCTCATCCTCGCGCTCCCGCTCGCGACCGCCGTCGCCCAGTCGCCGGCCCCGCCGATCGCGAAGCCGGTCGCCAAGGTGGACACGATCCATGGCGACATCCTCGTCGACAACTACTTCTGGCTGCGCGACCGGAAGAATCCCGACGTCATCAAGTACCTGGAGGCGGAAAACGCCTACACGTCGGCGATGACGAAGCACATCGAGCCACTCCAGGAGCAGCTGTACAAGGAGATGCTCGGTCGCATCAAGCAGACCGACCTGTCGGTGCCGGTGCGTCGTGACTCGTTCTACTACTACACGCGCACGGAGGAAGGCAAACAGTACCAGATCTACGCCCGCAAGAAGGGTTCGCTCGAGGCGGCCGAAGAGATTCTGCTCGACGAGAACGTCATGGCGCAGGGGAAGGGATATTTCCGGCTGGGTGGAACCCAGGTGAGTCCCGATCATCGCCTGTTCGCCTTTCTCGTCGACACCACCGGGTCCGAGCACTTCACCCTCGTCGTGAAGAACATCGCGCGGAATGCGATGCTCCCCGATCGGATCGCCGACGTGCACTTCGGCATCCAGTGGGCGAACGACAATCGCACGATCTTCTATACGAAGACGGATTCGGCGCAGCGCCCCGATCGCATTTTCCGCCACACGCTCGGCATGCCGAACTCGAGCGACGTGATGGTGCACCACCAGCCCGACGTGCTGTTCGGCCTCGGGATCACCAAGACGAAGGACGACCGGTTCCTGCTCATCGGCGACGAGAGCTTCACCCAGTCGACCTGGTACTACATCGACGCGTATCGCCCGGCGGATCCGCCGAAGGTCATCGCGGCCGGCCGGCCGAACGTGGAGTATTCGGTCGAGCACCACGGCACCCATTTCTACATTCGGACCAACGACAACGCGACCAACTTCAAGCTCGTGCGCGCGCCCGACCGCGACCCGCGGCCGGAGAATTGGCAGACCGTCATCGCGCACCGCGACTCGGCATTGCTCGCCGACTTCGATGTCTTCCGCAACCACCTCGTGCTCATGGAGCGCGAGAAGGCGCTCACTCGGTTCCGCATCCGCGACTTCGCCAGTGGGGCCGAGCACTACATCGCGATGGATGAGCCGGTCTACACCGTGCGGTGGGGCGGGAACCCGGAATTCGACACGCGCACGCTCCGGTACAACTACACCTCGCTGGTGACGCCGTCGACGGTGTACGACTACGAGATGTCGACGAAGCAGCGCGAGATGAAGAAGCGCGTCGATGTCCTCGGCGGCTACGATCCCTCGCAGTACGCCACCGAGCGCACGTGGGCGAAGGCGCCGGACGGGGTGATGGTCCCCGTGTCGCTCGTCTACCGCAAGCCGCTGGTGAAGGACGGCTCGCGGCCCATGCTGTTGTACTCCTACGGGTCGTACGGCTCGAGCACCGATCCGACGTTCTCGTCGAACAACCTGTCATTGCTCGATCGCGGCTTCATCTACGCCATTGCCCACATCCGTGGCGGTCAGGAGATGGGGCGGTGGTGGTACGATCAGGGGAAGATGCTCAACAAGCGAAACACCTTCACCGATTTCATCGCGTCGGCCGAGCATCTCGTGAACGAGAAGTACACGTCGAAGGAGAAGCTGGCGATTCGCGGCGGAAGCGCCGGCGGGCTGCTCATGGGGGCGGTCGTGTCGATGCGTCCGGACCTGTTCAAGGTCGTGGTTGCCGACGTGCCGTTCGTCGACGTCATCAACACGATGATGGATGCGTCGATCCCGCTTACCGCGGGCGAATGGCAGCAGTGGGGCGATCCGCACATCAAGGAACACTACACCTACATGAAGTCGTACTCGCCGTACGACAACGTCGGAAAGACGTATCCGGCGATGCTGGTGACGACGGGACTCAACGACCCGCGCGTGGCATACTGGGAGCCCGCGAAGTGGGTCGCGAAAATCCGCGCGACCAGGACCGACGGCAACTTGCTGCTGCTGAAGACGAACATGGGTGCGGGCCATGGCGGCTCCTCGGGGCGGTACGACAACCTCAGAGAGCTCGCGTTCCGCTACGCGTTCATTCTCGATCAGCTCGGGCTGGCGGGGGTCCCGTCAGTCTCCATGCCGGAGTGACCTCGAGGGACAACCTCGGCAGACGTCAGTTGTCAAACGTCAGGTGTCAGCAACGACCACGGGGAGCCACAACTGGCTCCCCGTGGGTTTTATCTGACCTCTGAGGCCTGACGTCTGACACCTGACGTCTGCCGAAGTTGCCCGGCCCGGCCTGACATCCCAAGTCTCCGCCATTTACATTTTTCCCATGCCCGACGCCGCCCGCACCCCGGTCATCATCTCCGCCGCCCGCACTCCGATCGGACGCTACCTCGGGGCCCTCGCATCCGTCAGCGCGCCCGAGCTCGGTGCCACCGCCATTCGCGAGGCGGTGAAACGCGCGCGCATCGGCCCCGAGGATGTGCAGGAAGTCATCATGGGGAACGTCGTGCAGGGTGGGGTGGGACAGGCGCCTGCTCGACAGGCCGCGATCCGCAGCGGACTGCCGGCAAACGTCTCGGCGGTCACCATCAACAAGGTGTGCGGGTCGGGTCTCAAGGCGGTCATGCTTGCCGCGCAGGCGATCAAGGCCGGTGACGCGCAGGTGATCGTCGCCGGCGGGCAGGAATCGATGTCGAATGCGCCGCACTACCTGTACGGGCTGCGTGCCGGCGTGAAGTTCGGCGATCAGGCGATGGTCGACGGGCTCGTTCGCGATGGACTGTGGTGCTCCTTCTGCGATGTCCACATGGGGGGCCACGCCGAGTATACGGCGAAGAAGGCGAGTGTCACGCGGCAGATGCAGGATGAGTTCGCGGCGCGCTCGCACGAGAAGGCAGTGACCGCCATCGACACGGGGAAGTTTCGCGACGAGATCGTCCCGGTGCAGATCGCCGGGAAGAAGGGACCGACGATCGTCGACACCGACGAGGGGCCGCGACGCGATACGACCGTCGAGACGCTCGGCAAGCTGCGCCCGGCGTTCGCGAGCAACGGCTCGCGCCCCGAGGAGCTGACCGTAACGGCCGGCAACGCGTCACCGATGAACGATGGCGCGTCGGCGCTCGTGGTCACCTCGGAGGAGTACGCGCGAGCGCACGGACTCGCCATCATGGCGCGCATCACCGAGTACGCGACCGGGGCCGTCGAGCCGCGCGATCTCTTCTTCGCTCCCATCGAAGCCGTCAAGCGTCTGATGGGCCGCTCCGGGACTCGCATCGGCGACTACGATCTCATCGAGGCGAACGAGGCGTTCGCCGTGCAGGCCATTGCCGACGGAACGGCGCTCGGCTGGGATTGGGAGCGCGTCAACGTGCATGGTGGCGCGATCGCGCTCGGCCATCCCATTGGGGCGAGTGGCGCGCGTGTGCTCACGACACTGCTGTACGCGATGCGCGATCGAGACGAGGAAACCGGGCTCGCGACGCTCTGCCTCGGTGGCGGGGACGCGGTGGCCCTCAGCGTGGAGCGCATGAACTGATGCGAACGAGCTCGACGGTCATGGTCCGCGATGCGAGCACGACGGCACTGGGCGTCGTGGGATTCGCGGCCGCTCTTGCCGCGGCCTCCCAGGTCGCAGTCCCGGTACCGGGCACGCCGGTGCCGATGACGCTGCAGCCGCTCGTCGTCGTGCTCGCCGGCCTCTGGTTGGGCCCGGTCGCTGGCGCGACCAGCATGGCGCTGTATCTCGTCGCCGGGATGGCGGGGGTGCCGGTGTTCGCGCCGATGGGCGCGCCCGGCTTCGCGCGCATGCTCGGACCGACGGGCGGATATCTCTGGGCGTATCCGGTTGCCGCGCTGGTCGCCGGACTCGTCGCGAGCAGACGGCGAGACTTCGCGTTTCGCGCCCTGGCAGCGGCGGCGGGCATCGCGGTGATTCACGTGGGAGGTTTCGTTCAGCTGCTCGTGCTCACAGGGAGTGCGGAGCGAGCGGTGGCGCTGGGCGCCGCACCGTTCGTTCCTCTCGATGTGCTGAAGGTGCTCGCCGCCGCCGCGCTCTCCTCGAAGACACCGCGCGCGACCGCTTGACGGCGCGCGCGGTGCTGCGTACGGCAGATGGCAGACTGCGAGCACCGTGGCGTCTGCTCATCTTCGGCCTCGTCGCGGTCGCGCTGGCAGTCCTCGCGTTCGCCCTCGTCGGCCTGCTCGTTCCGTCGACGGAGCGTCCGGAGGTCCTCTCCGCGTCCGACGCGGTTGGTCTCGACGTGATCCTCACCTACTGGGGAACGGTGCTGGCGCTGTTCGGTGCGCACGCCTTCGTGCTGCGCTTCGTCGAGCATCGGGGTTGGGAATTCGTCTGGCTCGACCGGAGCGCGGCACACCCTCGCTTGCTGGGTGGGGGGTTTCTCATCGGGGCGCTCGCGATCGGCGTGCCCTCGGCGATCCTGATCGCCATCGGCTGGCTGGACGTCACCGATGCACCCGGCCCGTGGCAAACCGGAGCACTCGCCATCACGATGATGCTCCTGCCGGCTGCCCTGACCGAAGAGCTCATGATTCGCGGATATCCGCTGGCGGTGCTGCGGGAGACGTTAGGCTGGCGCGGAGCGATTCTGCTCACGAGCGTCGTCTTCGGCGCGCTGCACGCGTTCAACCCGAACGTGGCGATGACGGCGATCGTCCTGGTGACGATCGCCGGTGTCTTTCTGGGCGCGATCGTGTACCAGATGCGTAGCCTGTGGGCCGCGACCGCCGCTCACTTCGCGTGGAATCTGACCTTGGCGGTGTTTCTCCATTCCGCGTTGAGCGGACAGGAGCTGCCCGTCGGGGACTATCGCACCATCGACGGCGGTCCCGACTGGGCGACCGGTGGGGCATGGGGCCCCGAGGGCGGTGCCGGGGCGATCGCGGGGATGCTCGTGGCGGCGGCACTCCTGCTGCGTCGTCGCCGGGGCGAAGACGAGGGCGCATGAAGGAGCACGTCGTCGTCATCGGGGCCGGGCAAATGGGCAGCGGGATCGCGCAAGTGTTCGCGTCGGTCGCCAGCATCCCGGTGACGATGGTCGATGTGTCGAGCGAGGCACTTGGCCGGGCACGCGCGTCGATCGAGAAGAGTCTCGCCCGCTTCGTGGAGAAGGGCACGCTCGACGCGGCGCGGCGCGATGCGGCGTTGGCCCACCTCGCCGGAAGCGACGATCTCGGCGTGGCACGCACGGCGACGCTCGTCATCGAGGCGGCGAGTGAGAACGCGGAGCTGAAGTACAAGGTGTTCGCCGATCTCGACGCGATCGCCCCGCCCGATACGATTCTCGCCACGAACACCAGCTCGATCTCGATCACCGAGATCGCCGGCCGGACGACGCGGGCCGATCGCGTGATCGGCATGCACTTCATGAACCCGGTTCCGCTGATGCGCCTCATCGAGGTGATTCGCGGGCTGGCGACCAGCGACGAGACCAGGGACAGCGTGATGTCCTACGCGCGACAGCTCGGAAAGACGGCTGTCGAGGTGAACGACTTTCCGGGCTTCGTGTCCAATCGGGTGCTCATGCCGATGATCAACGAGGCCGCGTATTGCGTGATGGAGGGCGTCGCGACGCCCGACGCGATCGACAAGGTCATGACGCTCGGCATGAATCACCCGATGGGCCCGCTCGCGCTGGCGGATTTGATCGGGCTCGACACCTGCGTTTCGATACTTGAGGTCTTGCAGCAGGGGCTCGGCGATCCCAAGTACAGGGCGTGCCCGCTGCTGAAGAAGTACGTCGCCGCGGGATGGCTGGGCCGGAAATCCGGTCGCGGCTTCTACGCGTACTGAGGCTGCGCGATGTCCTGGGCGCTCGTCCCCCTCACCGAACAGCAAAAGGAGATTCGCCAGCTCGCGCGCGACTTCGCGCGGACGGAGATCGCGCCGCACAGCGACAAGTGGGACCGCGACGCGACGATGGATCCGTCCATCCTCGAAAAGCTGGCTACCCTCGGCTTCCTCGGGATGATGGTGCCCGAGCAGTATGATGGACTGGGCCTCGACACGGTGACGTATCTCGTCGCGCTCGAGGAGATCGCGGCGGTCGACGCATCGGTCGCGGTGGCGATGAGCGTTCACAACTCGCTCCCCACCCAGATGATCTTGCGCTACGGGACCGACGTGCAGCGGCAACGATTCCTGCCGGCGATGGCCCGCGGCGAAACGCTCGGCGCGTTCGCGCTCTCGGAGCCGGAAGCCGGGTCCGATGCGGCGGCGATGACCACCCAGGCGGTGCGCGACGGGACCGACTGGGTCCTCGACGGCACAAAGGCGTGGGTGACCAGCGGCGACCAGGCGGGTCTGATTCTGGCCATGGCGCGGACCGATCGGCCGGGCGAGCGGCGCGGTGCCCGAGGCATCAGCGCGTTCATCGTTACCCCCGACCTCCAGGGGTTCCGCGTCGGCAAGAAGGAGAACAAGCTCGGCCTGCGTGCGTCACCGACGGTGCAGGTGACGTTCGATCGGATGCGCGTTCCGGCGGACCACCTGCTCGGTCAGGAGGGCAAGGGGTTCGTCTACGCGATGCAGTCGCTCGATCACGGACGCCTCGGTGTCGCCGCGCAGGCCGTGGGCATTGCCCGGGCCGCCCTCGAGTATTCGGTGCACTACGCGGCCGAGCGCCGGCAGTTCGGTCACCCGATCAAGGAATTCGAGGCGATTCAGTTCAAGCTCGCGAACATGGCGACACGGGTGACGGCGGCCCGGGCGTTGCTCTATTCCGCGGCGTCCGCGAAGGACCGGGGCGAGCCGATCACGCAGTTCAGCTCGATGAGCAAGCTGTTCGCGAGCGAGACGGCGATGTGGGTGACGACGGAGGCGATTCAGATCTTCGGCGGATACGGGTACATGAAGGAGTACCCGGTCGAGCGTCTCTTCCGCGACGCGAAAGTCACGGAGATCTATGAAGGGACGTCCGAGATACAGAGGATCGTGATCGCGCGACAGCTCTATGCGAGATAAGTCAGGGTCAGGGGCCAAGGGCCAGGGGCCAGGGGGGTGGCAAGGCGCGTCGCCGCTACGCGGCAGACGCGCACATCAGATGAGCGAGCGGCCTTCGGCCGCTCGCCTTTCCACTCCCCTTGGCCCCTGGCCCCTGGCCCATGGCCCGCTAAACGCCCACCCGGATCTTTCTTGAAACTCTTCGACACCATTGCTTCGATGGGGCACGAGCAGGTCGTGCTCTGCCACGATGATTCCGCCGACTACCGGGGGATCATCGCGATCCACAGCACCACGCTGGGGCCTGCTCTCGGCGGCACGCGATTCTGGAAATACGCGACCGACGAGGACGCGGTCGTCGATGCGCTGCGCCTCGCGCGCGGCATGACCTACAAGAACGCCGTCGCCGGGCTCAACCTCGGCGGCGGCAAGGCCGTCATCATCGGCGACAACAAGACCCTGGGACGGGAGATGCTGTTCCGGGCCCACGGGCGATTCGTCGAAAGCCTCGGCGGCCGCTACATCACGGCGGAAGACGTTGGCACGAGCACCGCGGACATGGACTTCGTGCACATGGAGACGGACTACGTCACCGGGCTCACCGACCGGTCCGGCGATCCGTCACCCGTCACGGCCCGCGGCGTCTTTCGCGCCATTCAGGCCTCGGCCAAGTGGCGATGGGACGACGATGATCTCACCGAGCGATCGGTGGCGATTCAGGGGTGCGGGCACGTCGGCTACTATCTGGCGCAGGAGCTCCACACCGCGGGCGCGAAGCTCATCGTCACCGACATCGACGCGGAGCGTGTGAAGCGCGTCGTCACCGACTTCGGCGCGAGGGCGGTGAAGCCCGACGACATCTACTGCGTGGAGGCGGACATCTTCGCCCCCTGCGCACTTGGCGGCATCATCAACGACAAGACGATCCCGCAGCTGCGCGTGGAGATCGTGGCCGGCGCCGCCAACAATCAGCTGCTCGAAGACCGGCACGGGGATGCGCTCGAGGCGCGCGAGATGCTCTACGCACCCGATTACGTCGCGAACGCCGGTGGGGTCATTAACGTGTACAGCGAGATCGCCGGGTGGGATGCCGCGCGCTCGCTGCGTAAGGCAGACGAGATCTACGACACGGTGCTCTCGGTGTTCGAGATCGCCAAGCAGGATGCGATCCCATCCTATCACGCCGCCGACCGACTCGCGGAGCGGCGCGTGCAGGCCGTGGGCTCGCTCGTGAAGACGTGGCCGCAATGGCCTAACAAATAGGGGCAAGGGTCGAGGGCCAGGGGCCACGGGGAGGGAGGGTCGTGGGCCGATGGTGCTTCGCCGTAGCCCTACCCGCTTCCGTGGCCCTTGGCCCCTGGCCCTCGGCCCATTCTCCAGGAGCACCGATGGCGGCAACAAGACGAATTCCCATTGCCAGCGACCACGCCGGATACGAGCTCAAGCAACGCCTCATTCCGGTGCTGCGCTCACTGGGTTACGATGTCGAGGATCTCGGGACCGATACGGCCGCGTCCACCGATTACCCCGATTACGCCCACCCGTTGGCGCAGCGCGTCTCGCGCGGCGAGGCGGAACGCGGCATCCTTCTCTGCGGCACGGGGCTGGGAATGTCATACGTCGCCAACCGCTACCCGAACGTCCGGGCGCCGGTGGTGTGGTCGCCGGAGATCGCCGAGCTGTCGCGAAAGCATAACGACGCGAATGTGCTGGTGTTGCCGGCGCGCTTCCTTACGGAGGATGAGGCGGTGGAGATCGTGAAACGATTTCTCGATACGTCGTTCGAGGGGGGGCGCCACGCGCGGCGCGTCGACAAGATCGAGGTCCATGGAGACGCGCGATGAGCGGGACCGACTGGACGTGGGATGCCGATCTCGATGCGCTGCGGGCGACCGATCCCGAGATCGCCGATGCCGTGCTCGCCGAGACGCGCCGCCAGGAAGAAGGGCTCGAGCTGATCGCGAGTGAGAACTTCGTCTCGCCGGCCGTGCTGGCGGCGATGGGGACGCCACTCACCAACAAGTACGCGGAAGGGTATCCCGGCAAGCGGTACTATGGCGGGTGCGAGTACGTCGACGTCGCCGAGCAGCTGGCGATCGATCGCGCGAAGACGCTCTTCGGCGCGGATCACGCCAACGTGCAGGCGCACTCGGGTGCGCAGGCCAACATGGCGGTGTATTTCGCGCTGCTCGATCCTGGCGCCACCGTGCTCGGAATGAACCTGTCGCATGGTGGCCACCTCACGCACGGCTCCCCGGTCAACTTCTCGGGCCGGTTCTTTCGCATCGTTCCGTACGGCGTTCGCGAGGAAACGGGGCGAATCGACTACGACGCGCTCCGCGAGCTCGCCCGGGAGCATCGTCCGGCGATGATCATCGCCGGCGCGAGCGCGTACGCGCGCACGATCGACTTCGCCGCGTTCGGTGAAATCGCGCGTGGCGTCGGCGCGAAGCTGATGGTCGACATGGCGCACATCGCGGGGTTGGTGGCGACCGGGGTGCACCCATCGCCGGTGCCGCACGCCGACGCGGTCACGACGACGACGCACAAGACGTTGCGGGGCCCGCGGGGGGGACTCATTCTGTGCCGCGCCGCGCATGCGAAGGCGATCGACAAGCAGATCTTCCCCGGCATTCAGGGAGGGCCACTCATGCACGTAATCGCGGCGAAAGCGGTGGCCCTGCGTGAGGTGATGGAGCCGTCGTTCATCGACTACGCGCGCCGCGTCGTCGCCAACGCGCGCGCGCTCGCGGGGGCGCTGATGGAGCGCGGGTTCAAGCTCGTGTCCGACGGGACCGACACGCACCTGATGCTGGTCGACCTTCGCAATCGGGGGATCACCGGCAAGGACGCCGAGCGAGCGCTCGGCGCGGCCGACATCACGGTCAACAAGAACACCGTGCCCGGCGAGACGCAGTCCCCCTTCGTGACGAGTGGCATTCGCATTGGCACCCCGGCGGTGACCACGCGCGGCATGGGTGAAGCCGAGATGCGAACGATCGCCGCGCTCATCGACGACATCCTCCGCGCGCCGGCTGACGCGAGCGTGGCCGAGCGGGTGAAGCGTCGCGTGCGCGAGCTCGCGGGCGGGTTTCCGTTGTATCGCACCGTCGCGGGGATGCCCGCCCGGTGACGCCGCGTCGTCGCACGACCTCGAGCTCCGGCGGCTCACGCGCCAGCGACGCACAGATCGGCTTCCTGCCCGCGGCGCCGTTCTCCCCGGCGGCCGATGTCATGGAGACGCACGACGAATACATCGTCGTCGTCGACGTTGCCGGCGCCGACGACCGGGCATTCGACATCGCGATCGACGGCAAGACCCTGCTCATCAGCGGCTCGCGGCCCGAGCACTCGCAAGGCAAGCGACGCTACCATCTGGGGGAGCTCCGTATCGGGCCGTTCCAGCGTGCCGTGCTCCTGCCCGGTCCGGTGGTCGCCGATGACACGCGCGCTCGGTACGAGCGCGGGCTCCTGCGCATCACGCTGCGTAAGGCACCAAGCCCCCCGGACCGGGTGCTCCGGCTGTGACCTTCCTTGTGCGAATCGTGACCGCGCGTCATCTTAGCCCGGAACTCGGAGATGACTGCATGCGCGCTTCACGCGAGGAGTAGCGACTTGGCGGAGTTGGCATTTCGAGAGGGCATCATGGAGCGAATTCGTGCGCGCGATCCGCGTTTTCACGAGCGCGCGTATCTCTTCGTGCTCGCGGCCCTCGAGTATTCGCAGCTGCGGCTTCCCGAGCGACGGCACATCTCCGGTCGCGAGCTCGTCGAGGCGTGCCGCGATCTCGCGCTCGACCGCTATGGCGTGATGGCGCCGGTGGTTCTCGACCATTGGGCGGTCCGGAGCACCGCCGACTTCGGCGACATCGTGTTCACCCTCGTCGACCTGGGACTGCTGATCAGCCAGCCGACCGACACGCGCGATGACTTCGTCGATGTCTTCCAGTTCGACGAGGCGTTCGAACAGCACCATCCATGGGGTAGCGTCCCGGCGGTGTAATCACGTACGCGGACATCGGGTGTGAGGAGGGGCGCATGGACGTGAAGGAACTGCCGAAATGCCGGAAGTGCACCGACGGCACCTTGCTTCCACTCAGCGACTACGGTCGCGACGGCGCGCCGATCACCTACAAGGCCTGGGCGTGCAGCAACCCCGACTGCGGATTCAATCTGCGCATCGACAACGGTGAAATCAGCTTTGGTCGCGTTATCGCCCATTCGCACAAGTAGCGCGAACGCGGGTCCGGACATGACTGGCGGCGGCCCCTCGGGGTCGCCGCATCGTGCATCTTCACCCGGGCCAGTGCCATGATCGTGCTGCCGTCCCGCACGCCCGCCGTCTCGGGAACGTTCTATCCCGCGTTGCCCGGTCGTCTGCGCGCCGACGTCCGCGGGTTCCTCGAGCAGGGCCCGTCGCCGCCGAGACGCGCCCTCGGGATTCTCGTGCCGCACGGCGGCTACATGTACTCCGGCGCGACCGCCGGCATGGGCTTCGCCGCGGTCGACGTGCCGAGCACGTGCATCATCCTCGCGCCTAACCACACCGGCCGCGGGCGCGCACGTCATGGCGGGAGCCTGCTCATCGACACCGCCTACCGCACGCCGCTCGGGAACGTCGAGCCCGACGCCGAGCTCGGCGCCGAGCTCCTGCGCCGCGCGCACCCGCTCCTCATCGAGGATCCGCTGGCCCACGCGGATGAGCACGGCATCGAGGTGCTGCTGCCGTTCCTCCAGATGCGCCACGAGGCGGTTCGCGTCGTCCCCGTCGTCCTCGGCTGGGACGACTGGGAGCGCACGCGCCGGCTCGCGCAGGCGATCCACGACGTCATTGCCGATCGCGACGACGTACTGATCGTCGCCAGCAGCGACATGAATCACTACGATCCCGCTCCCGCATCGGCCGACAAGGATGCGGCGGCACTGGAGCGCATCGTCGCGCTCGACGGAGAAGGGCTGCTCGAGGTCACCCGCACCCGCCACATCTCGATGTGCGGACGCGTTCCCGCGGCCTGTGCGCTCGAGGTCGCTCGCCTCGCCGGGAAGGCTCGCGCCGAGATCGTGGGATACTCGCACTCCGGGCTCATCAACGGGAACAACGACCGCGTCGTCGGATACGCGGCGGCGCTGATCGGGACGTGACACGCGCGGGTGCCCGCCGGGCAGCCCGCGTTTTGTGCGCCGCGGACGCTGCCGCGCTCGATCGCGATGCGGCCGCGGCAGGAGTCCCCTCGCGCGCGCTGATGCAACGCGCCGGTGCCGCCGCCGCCACCGAGATCGTGCGCCGACTCCCGCACCTGCTCGACCACGGCGTGCACATCATCACCGGCGCCGGCAACAACGGCGGGGACGGGTGGGTGCTCGCACGCGCACTCGCGGCGGCGGGCGTGCGCGTCGCGGTCACGGAGGCCGCGCCCGCGAAGACCGAGGACGCCAAGGCCGAGCGCGCGCTCGCATGCCCGCTCCTCGCGACGGACGCGACCGGCCGCGAGCGCATCGTCGTCGACGCGCTCCTCGGAACCGGAGCGCGCGGCGCGCCGCGCGGCGATATCGCCCGTGCGATCGAGACGATCGCAGGAGCGCGCGCGCAAGGTGCCACGGTCGTCGCTCTCGATGTGCCGAGTGGCATCGATGCCGACACGGGGGAGAGCACGACTGCCGTTCGCGCCGATCTCACGCTCACCTTCGCCGCCCTCAAGCGTGGCCTGCTGTCGGCCCGGTCTGCCAGCGGAACGATCGTCGTGCTCGACATCGGGCTCGGGGAAGGAGCCGACGGCTTGCCCGAGCTCGTCGGCGAGCGGTGGGTTCAGGACATGGTTCCTCCGATCGCGGCCGATGCGCACAAGGGCGTGCGCGGGCGGTTGGCGATCTTCGGTGGTGGCGCGGGGATGACAGGTGCGGCAGTGCTGGCCGCGCGGGCGGCGATGCGGAGCGGCATTGGGCTCGTGCGCCTCGTCGTGCCGCGCGACTCGCTTCCCATTGTGCAGGAAGCGGAGCCCTACGCGCTCGCGCACGCCTGGCCGGTCGATGCCGAAGGACGCGACGCGACGCAGACGACGCTCTCCTCGTGGGCGCACGTCCTGCTGTTGGGTCCGGGCCTCGGCGCCACCGACGAGACGCGGCAACTGGCCCGCGACGTTCTCGGGCAATGGCGCGGGCCCGTCGTCGTCGATGCCGACGGCCTGAACGTTTTCGCCGGTGAGGCCGCGGCGTTAGGCAGCCTCTGTGCCGGCCGCCCCGCCCTGCTCACGCCACACCTGGCCGAGGCATCGCGACTCCTCGGCGAGGACAGCGAGGTGGTGGCCCGTGACCGCTACGCCGCCGCGGCACGGCTCGCGGCCGTCACGCAGGCCGCGGTGGTGATGAAGGGCGTTCCGACGATCATCACCGCGCCGGACGGGCGCACGATGGTGAGCGCAAGTGGGACGCCCGCGCTGGCGGCGGCCGGAAGCGGCGATCTTCTGGCGGGGATCTCGGCGTCGCTGCTGGTTCGTGTGCCCGATGCCTTCGTCGCCGGTGCGTGCGCCGCGTGGGTGCATGGCCGTGCCGGTGAGGTCGCGACGCGGGGGCGCGCTCCGCGAGGTGTTCCGCTCTCGAGGGTGCTGGAGGGACTGGAGCTCGCGTGGAACTTCTCGCCGCCCCCGCCGTCGTACCCGGCTCTCCTCGAGCTGCCCACGGTCGCGGAAGCATGACGCCGTGGTGGATGGTGGGCGTCATCGCGCTCGTCGCGTGTGCCGGCGGGGGCGCGGGCGAAGGTCGGCCGCCGTCGCTCACCACCGCCCGCCGCGATGAGCTCGTCGTGATCGGAGCGCATAACGAGATTGCTCAGGTCACCGCGGGGGAGCGGCTCGTGTTCGCCGCGTCACCACGCGGCGTGATCATCTACGACGCGCTCTTTCGCGGATGGCTACCTCCGCTCGAGCTGGAGCTGGACGGAGCGTTCCGCCGGCCCGCGGTGGTGCTGGCCGCCGATCCGACCGAAGACGCGGTGTGGGTGGCGACGCCGGGACGGGTCGTGTACTACCGGCCGCGCGTCGACTACGCAGTGACGGCGTCGCTCGGCGGCATGGCGGAGGAGATTTTTTTCGACCGCCGCGACCTCGGCGCCGGGGCGTACGTGCGCATGGGCGGATCGATCGTGCGTGTGGCACGCACTGGGGGCACGAGCATCGCCCCGGGCGCGCTTCCCCCGGCCGAGGACCGGCTTCGTTCCCCGACCAGTCGCGATGTCTTTCGCGAGTATCCCTCGCTCGAGACGTTCCTGCCGCTGCTGACGCGCGGCGAAGACCTCGAGCAGTGGCAGGCCAGCGCGGCGACATTGGCGCCCGGTCGCCGTGAGGTGTGGTTAGGCACGCACGGCAACGGGCTGTATCGCGTGGACCCCACCTTCAACCGCGCCGAGCACCTGCCGTATGGGCTGTTGGATCCGGGCGTGGGCGCAGTGGTGCTCGCGGCCGACGGCGTGTGGTCAGGCGGCTTGGGCGCGCCTGGACGGAGAGGCGGGCTCGTGTTCGCGTCGGACGACCTTCAGCGGTGGCGATGGCTCGATGGTCCGCCCTCGCGCCCGTTCGTCGGTGCGCGCGTGAACGCGCTTGCGATCCACGATCAACAGGCGTGGGCTGCGACGACCCGCGGGCTGTTACGCCTGTCGCTGAGCGCGAGCGACGACTTCGACCGGTGGGACCTCGTGGATGGGCTCCCCTCGGATGTCGCGACGAGTGTCGTCGCCAGCGGCGACGGCGCGTGGGCCGGTACGACGGCGGGGCTCGCGCGGATCGAGCGGTCGGCGCGGCCGGTGGGACCGCGCGTCCCCATTCACGACCTGGCGCGGTGGGCGGACACGCTCTGGATCGCCACGGACGCCGGCGTGCTCGCGCTCGCTGCCCCCGATAGCGTCCCGCGGCGGCTCACGGTGGACGATGCGCGTCTCTCGCGTGCCGTCCTGGCGCTCGCGCGCACCGACACGATTCTCGTCGTCGCCACCGAGACCGACCTCATCGAGATCGATGTTCGTGGGCGGCACGTGCTGCCACCCCGCGCGGCGAACGTCGCGGCCCTGCGACGCGTGGAACGGGTGGCCATGGATGCGCAGGCGATCTGGCTGGCCGGGGAGGGAGGAGCCCTCGCCATTCACCGGGCGAGCGGGCGGTCGTCGTTGATGCCGGTAGGGGTGACGCTGCCGTCGGCGGCCACCAGCATTGCCCTGGCGCGCGACGTCGCCTGGATCGGGACGCGCGATGGTCTCGTCCGGATTCGCCGCCGGTCCGACGGGATGCCGCCATGAGCGACGAGACGCCACTCGGCCCCGGGCGAGAGTTCGATCTCGTCCGTGTCATGATGGCGCGGTGGGGCGACCGGGCCCGCGGCATCGGCGACGACGCCACGAGCCTGGACCTGCCGCCGGGCGAGCAGCTGGTCGTGAGCACCGACACGTCACTCGAGGACGTGCACTTTCGCCGTGAATGGCTGTCGCCGGAGGAGATCGGCTGGCGGGCGACCGCCGCCGCGTTGAGCGACCTGGCGGCGATGGCGGCGAAGCCGTTAGGCGTGCTGGTCGCGTTGACGCTTCCTCCGGCGTGGCTGGACGAGCTGGGCGCGCTCGCGGAGGGGATTGCCGCGGCGACATCGGCGGCGGGTGCGCCGATCGTCGGCGGGGACCTCACCAACGGCGCGCCTCTCGCCCTCACGCTCACCGTCCTCGGGACCACCGCCGCTCCACTACGGCGGAGTGGCGCGCAACCGGGCGACACGCTGTGGGTGACGGGCCAGCTCGGCGGCCCCGCGCTCGCGATCGCCGCCTGGAGCGAAGGACGGCAGCCAACCCCCGAGGCGAGAGCGAGGTTCGCGCGGCCGGTCCCGCGAATCCGCGAGGCCCAGTGGCTCGCCGCTGCTGGCGCGACTGCGGGGATCGACATCTCCGACGGGTTGGGGGGCGACGCCGCGCACCTCGCCGCAGCCAGTGGCGTTCGCATCACGATCGAGGCTGAGGCGGTGCCGCGCATCACCGGCGCCGATGTCTCCACCGCGCAACGGAGCGGCGAGGAATACGAGCTCCTCGTGACGACGCGGAAGTCGTTCGACGCGGTCGCTTTTCAACGTACCTTCGGGCTCTCGCTCACGCGCATCGGCGCGGTCGAGCGTGGCGACGCCGGGGTGGATCTGCTCATCGGGGGAGAGCGCGTTGCATCCCCTGCGGGGTACGACCACTATTCGCAATAATGCGCGCGCTCTTCGTATTGGCGGTGATGTTCGTGAACACGGTCTGGATGGGGCTGATCGTGATCATCGCATCCGCGTTGCGCGTTCGAGACGCGAAATGGATCTACGAGGGCATCCCGCGGCTGTGGTGCAAGGCGAACCTTCGCGCCGCGGGAGTCCGGTTGCGCATTCATGGTGCGGAGAACGTTCCCCGCAACGAGGCGCGCGTGTACGTCGCGAATCACGTCAGCTGGTTCGACGTGTTCGCGTTGGCGTCGTACCTTCCCCGATATCGGTTCATTGCCAAGAAGGAGCTGTTCAAGCTCCCGATCTTCGGGCCCGCCATACGCGCGACGGCGGGAATCGAGATCGACCGGCGGAACCGGAAGGCCGCCTTTCAGGCGTACGAGACAGCGGCTCGCGACGTGAAGGAGGGCCTCTCAGTAGTCGTGTATCCGGAGGGAACGCGCGGCTACACGTACGAGCTGCGTCCCTTCAAGAAGGGACCGTTCGTCCTCGCGATCGCCGCCCACGTGCCCATCGTCCCGACGATCATCCATGGTACGATCGCGATCCAGCCCAAGGGCTCGTTTCGCATTCGCCCCGGCGTCATCGACATCTACTTCCTCGATCCCATCCCGACGACCGGGCTCACCTACGCGGACCGTGACACGCTCATGCAGACCGTGTGGAGCCGCATGGCCGGCGCGCTCGAGGAGTTCGGCATCCACAGTGTCGGCAGCGCCGTGGAGGAGATTGACGCCGATGCTCGAAGTGAATAACTAAAGGCCTTCCTCCTCCTTCCGATGTACTCACCCGGGACCGCATGACGACCATTCTCGATCTGGCAGCGCGCGAAATCCTCGATTCTCGAGGCAATCCCACCGTCGAGTGCGACGTCACGCTCGCCAGCGGGGCCACCGGCCGCGCGGCGGTGCCGAGTGGCGCGTCCACCGGCGAGCACGAGGCGATCGAGCTGCGCGACGGCGACAGCGAGCGGTACGGCGGGAAGGGCGTGCTCAAGGCGGTGCGGAACATCGAGGAGACCATCGCGCCGGCGGTGCTCGGGATGGACGCCGCCGACCAGATCGCGATCGATCGCGCCCTCATCGATCTCGACGGCACGCCCAACAAGGCGAAGCTCGGCGCCAACGCTATCCTCGCCGTCTCGATGGCGACCGCCCGCGCCGCCGCGGACGACCTCGGACTGCCGCTCTGGCGCTACCTGGGGCATCCGCTGTCGCGCACGCTCCCCGTGCCGCTGATGAACATTCTGAACGGTGGGGCGCACGCGACGAACACCGTCGACTTCCAGGAGTTCATGATCGTCCCCGTTGGCGCGACGAGCTTCGCCGAGGCGCTGCGCATGGGCGCCGAGGTGTTCCACTCGCTGAAGAAGGTGCTCGTGAAGCGCAAGCTGGCGACGGGCGTCGGGGACGAAGGAGGCTTCGCGCCGAACCTCGCCGACGACGAGGAAGCGCTGAAGGTCATCATCGAGGCGATCGAGAAGGCGAATTACGCCCCGGGGAAGCAGATCGCGCTCGCGCTCGACGTCGCCGCGTCCGAGCTGCATCAAGGGGGCGACTACGTCTTCAAGAAGAGCGGGGCGAAGACGCGAAGCGCGGAGGGGATGATCGAGCTCTACCAGAAATGGCTGGAGGACTACCCGATCGTGTCGATCGAGGACGGGCTCGGGGAGGATGACTGGAAGGGCTGGGAGGCGCTGACGAAATCACTGGGCGATCGCGTGCAGCTCGTCGGCGACGATCTGTTCGCGACCAACACCGACCGGCTGGCGCGCGGGATCGAGGGCGGCGTCGCGAACGCGATTCTCGTGAAGGTGAATCAGATCGGCACGCTCACCGAAACGCTGGAAGCGATCGAGCTCGCGCGGTCGGCGGGGTATCTGTCGGTCATCTCCCACCGGTCGGGCGAAACGGAGGACACGTTCATCGCCGATCTCGCGGTTGGGACGTCGGCCGGCCAGATCAAGACGGGCTCAGCGTCGCGCAGCGACCGGGTGGCCAAGTACAACCAGCTGCTCCGCATCGAGGAACAGCTCGACGACGCGGCGGAGTATCCCGGAGGCGCCATCTACGGCCTGTGATGGCGAAGAGCGTCGCGAAGACTCGCGCGAAGCGGGTGGTGCTCGCGGTGATCGTGCTCGGCATCGTCGTCTTCGCGGTGCAGGGCGGGGAATACGGCACGTGGGATCTTGTCACGCAGCGGTCGCGGCGCGAGCGGCTGGAGTCGCGCATCGATTCGCTCACCCGGTTGGTCGATTCGCTCGAGCGCCGCAAGCGCGCGATCCGAACCGACGCCGCGGCGCAGGAGCGCATCGCGCGCGAGGAGTTCGGGATGGTGAAGGGGGAAAAAGAACTCCTCTACCGGTTCGCAGAGCCGTGAAACCTCGACCCATCCCCAACCCGAGACTAGGCTACAGCCACCATCGCGGGGTGGAGCAGCCTGGTAGCTCGTCGGGCTCATAACCCGAACGTTGCGGGTTCAATCCGGCCCCTACTGTTAGGTAGGGTAGTCACTTGCGCGTGCTTGGCCTTCGTCGGTCCTGGCGCCGCGTGTCGCTACGGCCGATGAGTTCCTCGTACATGCGGCTCAACTGACGGACGACCGTCGTCGCGCTCACCACCATCAAGTCGAGATGGGCCGGTGCCAGTGGCAAGCTGTCAATCAGGTCCTCGAGCTCACGAGCGTGGCCGATGTCGATGCTCGCATGCCGATAGAAGGTCTGCAGAGCCTCGCGCGGTATGCCGCCGGACTGCACGATCCAATCGAGCAGCTCCACCGTCGGTGGATTGCGTTCGACCACGTAGAAATAGGCGAGTGCCGCGACGGGATGGGCGTGTTGTATCCAGAAGTGCAGGGTTCCCATTAGCTCCGCGATCTCCGGAGCCGGAGTGCTGACGCGAACGCGCTTCGGATCCGCGCCGAGGCGCGAAAGGTCAGCGAGAAGCCACTCGTCGTGGCCCGCTTCCTCTCGGATGTGTCGTGTCCAGTACGGAACGAGCCGAGCAGCCACGGGACAATCCCGCGCGAGCGAGACACTGCGGGCGCGGGCAGCTTCCATCACCGCGCCCGCCGTACGCATCGAGTGATACAGACCTGTCAGATACCGAGGAAAGAGCGCGGGAAACTCGGGGTGCGTCAGGAACCGGAGCGTGGTGAGAGTGAGCGCTGCTGCCTCCCCTTGCATTCGATTCTCGAGCGCCTGCACATGCCGGGTTGGCGCGCGACGCGCGCCGTTAGGCGAGCCGGACACCCGTGCGGCGGACGCCCGCTCAACCGGCTTGTCGTTCCGTCGTCGTTTCAGCACGCTCGTTTCGAGCTCGCCCCCGATTGAAAGTCCTAAATGAGCCAGCACCTCGGTTTTCGCCCCACCCTCTTGGCTACGGCAATCAGCATCTGAACCTGCGGGCGCGATAAGTCCTCGATCTTCTTCAATCCCGCGGCCCCGAGGATCTTATCACTACTCGCCGTCAGAAGCCTGGCACGCGACAAACGCTGGACGTTCGGCCCATCGTTGGCCTTCGCCCGCCTAACGCGCACTTTCGTGCTGCGACTGCGTCCTACGGTCCTCGTTGTCTTCCGCCGCTTGCGAGCGGTACGCGCTTTTGGACTCATGTCGCCTCCGGATCGTGCTGTGGATGGATCGAACAGCAACGGCCTACGCGTGCAGGAACGCGAATAGAACAGAGAGAAGCGCCAAATTCAGGCGCGAAAGTTCAGCCACTTCTCCTTCGTGCTGTTCATTAGTGCGGCGAACCGGGGATCGTCGCGCAACGGCTCGAGCATTGGGTCCCGCTCGGCCAGCAGCGGATAGTTCCAGAAGCCCTGCGTCACGGCGCTGCCCACCCAGCCATACGCCTCGTCGAGCTCGCCGAGCATGGCGTAGGTTTGTGCAAGCGTCCAGGAGTACTGAAGGTCGTGTCGCGCGTTCTCGATTACCTCGGGAGTGAGGGCCGCCATCGCGTGGTCATGTCGACGCTGCACAGCGCAGCTGAACGCGCGCCCAAGGCTGGCGAAGAAGCTATCCGGCACGTACTGCGAGATGCCGTCGAGCACCCGACAGGCATCCTCGTTCTCTCCTGACATCGCGAGGGCCTGCCCGTACGCGATGCTCGTAATGGGGTTCGCCGGCTCGAGCTCGTGTGCTCGCAACAGCCACGGAAGTGCCCGCTGGGGATCGCCATCCAGAACGTCCAGGAACCCCGGGACAACATGATGCAGGGGTGTCAGCGGGTCGATGTCCAGAAGGCGAATCGCCAGCGCATAGCCTGACGATGGGCGTCCCACGCACCCATAGAGCAGGGACAGCCAGAAGAGTGCGTCGGGGTCGTTCGGATTCGCCTCGAGGGCTGCCTTGAGATGATCGACCGCCACCTGCGGATCTCCCTTGGCATGCATCTCGATCAGGCCAAGGAGGCGGCGAGCTTCCGGCGATTCGGGGTCGATCTCCTGGATCTTGTCGGCGCACTCCCGTGCCTTTTGAAAGTATGCGGGGTCGGCGCTGATTCCGGCGTTGACGTGCTGCCAGTAGACGTATCCCATCGCCGCCCAGAGCGCGATGCTGTCTTCACTCCGCTCGGCGGCCCTTTTCAGATAGCCGAGGGCGCGGTCGAGCCCGTCAGCCGTAAAGGTGTACACCTCCTGCCGCGCCCGCAGGTAGTACTCGAACGCGCGACTGTCGGAGATACGGTGCTCGGTGAGTCGCTTCCTTTCGCTGCTGCTGAGCCGCACTGACAGCGCTTCAACGACCGCGCGCGAGATCGTCTTTTCGAGCTCCAAGAGGTTCGCCAGCTGGCCCTCGTAACTGTGGCCCCAAACGAGTTCCTCTGTTTCGGCGGCGACTAGCCGAGCAGCGACACGAAGCGTGTCGCCGGCCTGCCGGACGGAGCCCTCCAGGACGTAACTGACGTTCAGTTCCTTCCCAAGCTCGCCGGCGCCCTTCGATGTGCCCTTCAGCTGGACTGCTGACGTGTGCGAGATGACGCGCAGACCCTTGAGGCCCGATAGGCTGGTGATAATCTCGTCCGTCAGCCCGGAGCCGACGTAGTCCCCCTTGGCGTTAGGCCCAAGGTGAAGGAACGGCAGCACGAGGATTCCGGGTCGATCGCGCGCCGCTTTTCGCACAGCGCCGGTGCTGCTCCGGCCGCTCGAACCTGCGAGGGAGCCACCGCGGGCCCGCATTTCGACCTCGATCTCCGCGAGCTCGGCGGCGAATTCGGCCAGATTGGCGTGACGGTCTGCTGGGACTTTGGCCAACGCTGTCCGCACAACTTCCTCCAATCGCTCGGGGACAGTCGGCCTGGCGGGTCTGATCGAGGGGACGGGACTCACCGCGTGGCGCTGCATTATCGCCCGCGACGTGGGCCCTGTGAACGGCGGCTCGCCAACCAGCATTTCGTAGAGAACGCAGGCCAGACTATATAAGTCGGTGCGCTCGTCGACGCTCCCATTGCCTTGCCCCTGCTCTGGGCTCATGTACGCCGGTGTGCCGATCGCGAGGCCCGTTGCCGTCACACGATCGGCGCTCGCCTCCAGCACCGCACGCGCGATTCCAAAGTCGGCGATCTGCGGAACGTCATGCGCACCGAGAATATTCTCGGGCTTTATGTCGCGATGGATGATTCCCCTCGCATGAGCGTAGCTGAGCGCGCTCGCCACCTGTCGGGCGATCCGGAGGGCATCGGGCAGGGCCAACACTGACTGACGCTTGAGACGCTCCCGCAACGTCTCACCTTCCACAAATGGCATTGTGAAATAGATGACGCCGTCCTCCTCTCCAGAGTCGAAGAGTGGAAGGATGTGGGGATGATGCAGGCTCGCGAGGATGGAGATCTCGCGCTGGAACCGCGTCGACGCGAGCCCCGTGGCCAGCTCCGGCCGAAGCACCTTGACCGCGACAGGGCGGTGGTGCTTTCGGTCCTCGGCGAGATAGACCACTGCGAAACGGCCTTCACCGATCTCGCGCTCTATCGAATACCGGCTGCAGAGGCCCTCAGCCAGGCGGAGCTGAAAGTCGCTCATGGGAGACGGGCGCGGGTGACTGCGCGGGAGGACCGGGCGTGCGAATACCAGTGTACCTGCCCTCCCGTACGATGCCAAGAGCCTCGCTCGATGCGCATACTTGCGCCACGCCAAGGCTCAGGTCGTCGGTCGACCTCCGCCGCGACGGTCGACGGGTTCGAGTCCCTCGCCTGCTTAGGAGGTTTCGAGCGGGAATGGCGCGTGGAGCCGCCTGGTGATCGTGCTCGGCATCGTCGTATTCGCGGCGCGGGGTGGGGGTTGCGGCACCTGGGACGTCGTGAGGCAGCGCACGCGGCGCGAGCGGCTGGCATCGCGCGCGAGGAGTTCGGGATGGTGAAGGGGGAGACGGAGCTCTTGTATCGGTCCGCGGAACCTTGTGGCGATTGCGGATTGCGGATTGCTGATTGCGCGTAGGACCAGTCGTCTGGACGGTCTTGTTCGCAGTCCGCAATCCGCAGTCCGCAATCCCGAACCACCTTGACCATGCCCAATGAAGGGACTAGGTTACACCCACTATCGCGGGGTGGAGCAGCCTGGTAGCTCGTCGGGCTCATAACCCGAAGGTCGCGGGTTCAAATCCCGCCCCCGCTATGCGACGGCCGGTCCCAAAAGGGCCGGCCGTTTTGGATTCCTGGCAGGGTAGCTCAGCTGGTTAGAGCACGGCACTCATAATGCCGGGGTCGCGGGTTCGAGTCCCGCCCCTGCTATCGACGGGAAGCTGGGCCGCCAATTCCACCGATGTCGAGGATGTCATGAAGGAAATCGATCGAGTCGTGCGCGACGAGAGAGGCCAGAGCTGGAAAGTCGGGTTTCTGGCCTGGAAGCCGAGCGGAGGCACCAGCTACCCGGACTTGCGCGGCCGCATGCGGCTCGGCTGCACGCCCGCGTCAGGCAACGTCGTCTACATCGAGCTGTCCGCGGCCGACGCGCGCAGCGATGAGGCCGTGCTCGAAGAGATCAACAAGGCCCCCGGCGCGTAGTGCGCCCGAGCCGTGAACGAAGCGCACCCCCGCTGGGGTGCGCTTCGTCATTCGTACGTGTGAATCACCAAGCGCATCGCGATGCGGCGATACCCGCACCCTCTCCCCCTTTTCAGGTCGCGCTGATGGGCGCGGGCGCGAGGGGCAGCGTGAAATAGAACGTGGTGCCGCGGCCCACCTCGCTCTCCACGCCGAGGCGCCCGCCGTGGGCCTCGACGATCCCCTTCGCGATCGCCAGTCCCAGTCCCGCACCGCCGCGTTTCGTTCGATCCGCCTGCCAAAAGCGGTCGAACACGTGCGGGAGGTGAGCGGGCGCGATGCCAGTGCCAGTATCCGCGACGGAGATCTGGACGCAATCGTCGAGCAGGGATGCGCGCATCTCGATGCGGCCGTGACTCGGGGTGAACTTGAGCGCATTGTCGATCAGGTTCGACAAGACCTGCGTCAGGCGGTCGCGGTCTCCGGTCACCGTCGGTAGCTCCTCGCTGGCGGCACAGGCCAATTCGAGGTCGCGCGAGCGCGCCTGCGGCTCGAACAGCTCGAGCGTCTCCTCGAGCAAGGTCTTCACGTGAACAGGGCCCAGCTGGATGGCGAACGTGCCGGATTCGATCCGCGTGACGTCGAGCAGATCGCGGATCAGCCGATCCATTGTCCGAGCCGCGCGCTGAATGACCGCGAGCTGGCGTGCGCGCTGCTCCTCGGGTAACGGCAGATCGATGAGATTGGCCGCGCCCATGGTGATCGTGTGCACCGGATTTCTCAGGTCGTGGGCGACCAGACCGACCACCTCGTCTCGTACGCGCATCGCATGCTCCGCCTGCGCCCGCGCTGCGCGCTCCCTCTGGAGCAGGCGCTCGCGCTGGGCCGCGGCCTCGTTGCGCGCGGTGATGTCCAGGCACACCGCGATGCCTCGGTCCGTCGTCCCCTCCAACATCGCTGCGGCGATGAGAAGCTCGACCTCGCGACCGTCGCGCGCGTAAAAGGCCTTTTCCCACGGCGTCGCGATCCCGGTCGCGATGATCTCTCGTTGCTTGAGGACGTCCGCGCTCAACGACGCGACCGGCGTCAGCGCACGCCAACTCAACACGCCGTCCTCCAACTCTCGCCGCGTATACCCGAGCATCCGCAGGAATTCGTCATTCGCGTCGGTGATCGCGCCGGCGAGGGTCCAGTAGAAGACACCCACGATCCCGGAGTCGACGATCCGCCGGAGCTTGGCCTCGCTCTCGCGCACTGCCTGCTCCGCGTTGCGTGCGTCGGTGATGTCGGTGTGCGCAGCGAGCCAGCGGAGAATCCTCCCGTCCGCGTCCTTGATCGGCACCGCGCGCGCGAGGAACCATCGGTAAACCCCGTCCCGCCGTCGCAGCGGGAACGTGTCTTCCCACACCTCGCCGCGCGCGAAGCAGTCCAGTTGGCCAGTGCGCACTCGTTCCATGTGCTCGGGATGGTGGACGCGCTGCCATCCCTCGTCTCGCAGCTCGTCGAGCCCCAACCCGGTAAACGTGTACCACTGGTCACTGTACCACGTCCGCCGCCCATTCTTGTCCGCGATCCACAACATCTGAGGCGTGGCATTCGCCAGTGAACGGAAGCGACTCTCGCTGTCGCGCAGGTCGTCCTCCATGCGCCGCCGGTCGCTGACGTCGGTGCATGCGCCGGTCATGTACAGCGGGGCGCCGCTGTCGTCGAGGATCACCTTGGCCTTGTCCGAGATCCAGCGCTCAGAGTCGCCCTGCACGACGATGCGAAACTCCTCATCGAAATCCGACCCGTCCGCCGCGCTCAGCCAGCAGGCCTGGACGACGCGTTGGCGATCGTCGGGATGCACCAGCGCGGCAAAATCATCGAGCGATGCGACGACGGCGTCGGGTGGCAGCCCCAATAACCGGGTGAGGTTCGCATCCAGGTCGAGCGAGTTCGTCTGGATGTCCCAGCGAAACGTCCCGGTGTTCGACGCGGTGAGCGCTGCCTGAAGGCGTTCCCGCGCCTCACGCAACGCCTCTTCGATCGCGCGCTGCTCCGAGATGTCTTCGGCGATGCACAGGAAGAACGCCACCTGGTCGTTCCGGTCTCGGACGGCCGAGACGGTGATGCGCGTCCAGACTCGAGCCCCATCGCGCCGCACGAAGCAGTTCTCGCGGCGGTAGCTGGGGATTGCGCCGGCCGCGAGGCGCGCGGTCAGCGAGGTACAGCGCGGGAGGTCGTCGGCAACCGTGATCGCCTGGAACGTGCGGTCGAGCAGTTCCGCGCGGGTGTAGCCCAGGACGTTGCAGAACTCATCGTTGACGAGGAGAAAGCGCCCTTCGCGATCGAAGTGGGCAATGCCGACCGGTGCGCGGTCGATGGTCGCGCGAAGGCCGCGCACGCCTTCCCGTTCGGCCGCCGTGGCCAGCGAGGTGCCGTTCGTCTCGCCCACGGTACCCGCGACCTCTTCCAGATCGACACCGTATTCCATGACGTACCCCTCGTGGTGGGTGCGCGTGGTGCGTTGGGGCGCACCGGCGCCGAGCGCGCGTAGCGCCCCAACAGCAAAGATAGATCGTAGGCACGGGGACGCAGTCAGGTTTCCGGGGCGGCACCGTCAGGGATCACCCGAAGCGCCCTGTTGACAAAAAGCACGATCGTTCGTAATACTCTCGCTGTGCGCAAAGGCGAAGCCACCCGCGAACGCATCCTGGAGTCGGCCCTCGAGCTCGCGAGCACCGAGGGGCTCACCGGGCTGTCCATCGGTCGCCTCGCCGAGCGGAACGCCATGTCGAAGAGCGGCCTGTTCTCCCATTTCGGATCGAAGGAGGGGCTGCAGCTCGACGTCCTCGAGTTGGCGACGGCGAAGTTCCGCGAGCGCGTCTTCACCCCCGCCCTCCGTGCCGATCGTGGCGAGCCCCGCATTCGCGCGCTCTTCACCCGATGGCTCGACTGGATCGATCACCAGTCGCTGCCCGGCGGGTGCCTGTTGACCGCCGCGGCGGCCGAGCTCGACGATCAGCCCGGCGCCACGCGCGACGCGCTCGTCGACGTGCAGCGCCAATGGGCAGACACGCTGGCGCGAGCAGTTCGCATCGCGATCGAGGAGCGCCACTTTCGCCCTGACGTCGACCCGCCGCTGTTCGCGTTCCAGCTTCACGCCATCGTCCTCGGCTACCATCACGCGCGGCGCCTGCTGCGAGACCCGCACGCGGGCCGCCGAGCGCGCGAGGCGTTCGAGGCGCTCGTCGGCAGTGCGCGTCGCCGGAAGGGACGCGTCGCGTGAGCGCGCCGTCCACCGCCGCGCGCCGCGCGCGCCGTAGAAAAAAGAGCACGACCGTGCGCATACGTACCGTCCCGCTCGCCCTCCTCCGCGCCTACTTCGCGGCGCTCGCGCGGGCTGCGCCGCGCGCGGCGGAGCGACAAGCGGCGCTGCTGTTCTGCCTGCCGCGGCGACGCACGCATCGCGACGTGCCGATCGTCCCGCACGACGCCCGGGCCGAGACGGTCGCGCTTGGAACGAAGCGTCTGGTGGCGTGGACGTGGGGAGCGGGACCGCGCGTGCTGCTGGCGCATGGATGGGAAGGCTCGGCGCGCGACCTGGTGCCGATCGCCACCGCGTTGGCCCGCCAGGGTCGGAGTGTCACCGTGTTCGACATGCCGGCGCACGGCCACTCCACCGGGCGCACGACGACGCTGGCCGAAATGACGGAGGCCCTCCGTGCCGTGGCCCGCACGACGGGGACACCGGACGCCGTCGTCGGCCATTCGTTAGGTGCGGCGGCGGCGGTGCTCGCGCTCCGTGACGGGCTCGGCGCCTCGACCGCCGCCTTGCTGGCGCCCGTGGCGGAGCCGACGCTCTTTCTGCGACGCCTCGCCGAGCTGTTGGCGCTCTCGGACGGGCGCTACGAGGGTCTCGTCGCCCAGATCGAGCGGCGGGCAGGCCGCGACATGCACACCTTCGACGGCGCGACCGCCGCGCGCGCGCTCACGACGCGTGCGCTGATTCTACACGATCCGGCGGATCGGCAGGTGCCATTCTCCCACGCCGAGGCGATCGCGACCGCGTGGCCGGGCGCGTCGCTGCAGGCCGTCCCGGGATTGGGGCACCGGCGCGTGCTGTACGATCAGGGCGCCATCGCGCGCATCGCCGAGCACATCGGACGGGGATAACACCCGAAGACATCAGGGATCAGACGTCAGGGATCAGGGGTCAGAAACGTCGTGGCCGCTTCTCTGACATCTGACCTCTGACGTCTGATCCCTGATGTCTTCGGGTGTTCCGCCCGAAGATCCACCTAACGTGCGTGACACGTGTCACGAACTCTGCGTGCGACTGGTCGCGCACGGCACCGCATTGCCTAGCGAGGGTATGATTCTCGCTAGATAGAGACCGCGAGGCCGGTGCGAGGGGGGCGGCGAAGAGGCCGCATCCGCGGCTACGGTCCTTTTCGCACGGGGAGGTGGAGTGATGTGGATGATACTCCCCCCGCTGGCCGCGGTGCTCGCCGCACCGCTCATCTGGTGGCTCGTCAGGCAGCGCCGGTCCAGCGCGCGTCGCGCGCTGGAGATGGTGCGCCTCGACAACAAGCTCCAGCGCGCGCGCGACGCCCTTCGCCAGAGCGAGGAGCGCTACGCGCTCGCCGCGCTGGTCGCCAACGACGGCCTGTGGGACTGGGACCTCGTGCGCGACCGATGTGATTTCTCCCCCCGCTGGCGCGCGATGCTGGGCCTCGAGCACACGCCGTTGCTGCCGCTCGCCCGCGAATGGCTCGATCGCGTGCACCCGGATGACGCCGCGCGCCTGCACGCCGAGATCGACGCGCACCTCGCCGGCACCTCGCCGCGGCTCGAAAGCGAGCACCGCCTCCGCCACGCCGACGGTTCCTGGCGGTGGGTGCTCGTCCGCGCGCTCGTCCTCCGCGACGGGCGTGCGCGCCCCTCACGGCTCGCCGGGTCGATGACCGATATCAGCGCTCGAAAGAGCGCCGAGGACGATCTGCGACGCGCCGCGATGCATGACGAGCTCACCGGGCTCGTCAACCGCGCGTACTTCCTCGATTCCCTCGACCGCGCCGTGGCCCGCGTCCAGCGGCGGCCCGACAAGACGATCGCGCTGCTCTTCCTGGACCTCGATCGGTTCAAGCAGATCAACGACAGCCTGGGACACCTCGCCGGCGACCGCGTGCTGGCGGCGATTGCGCGGCGACTGCAATCGTGCGTGCGGCCCGGCGACGTTCTGGCGCGACTCGGCGGGGACGAATTCGCGGTGCTGCTGGACGACCTGCGGGATTCCACCGATGCGACGCGGGTCGCCGAGCGCATGCAGGAGGCCCTGCACGCGCCGCTGCGAAACGGGCTCAGCGAAGTCGTGGTGACGGCAAGCATCGGCATCGCGTTCGGTGGCGCCGAGCTCGAGGGGCACGAGGAGCTCCTTCGCGATGCCGATCTCGCGATGTACCGCGCGAAGGCGAGCGGAAAGGCGCGATTCGAGATCTTCGACAAGGACTCGCGCGCGACCGAACGTGCCCGGCACGAGCTGGAGCACGATCTGCGGCGCGCCCTCGAGCGCGGGGAGCTTCGCGTGTACTATCAGCCGATCGTCGACGCGACGACGGGACGAATCGTCGCCTTCGAGGCGCTGGCTCGTTGGGCACATCCGCAGCGCGGCCTGCTCAACGCCGCGTCCTTCATCCCGTTGGCCGAGGAGAGCGGCGCGATCTCGGCCCTCGGGCGCTGGGTGCTTCGCGAAGCGCTCGCCCAGATCCACGCCTGGCAGCGCGACTATCCCGCCGATCCGCCGGTGAGCGTCAGCGTCAACCTGTCGCCGCGCGAAGTGCTGCAGCCCCGGCTCCCGTCGAACGTGGCGGACGCGCTGCGGGAGGCCGGGGTTTCGCCTCAGTCTCTGGCGCTCGAGATCACCGAGAGCCTGTTCATCGACACCGGCGATGCCACCCTCGCCACGTTACGGGAGCTGGCCGCGCTCGGCGTTCGCCTGCACCTCGACGATTTCGGCACCGGGTACTCGTCGCTCAGCTACCTGCATCGCTTCCCGATCTCGGCCGTGAAGATCGATCGGTACTTCATCGCCCGTCTCGACGCGGCGGAGTGCGAGGAGATCGTGCGGTCGGTGGTGGAGCTGTCGAAGCGGCTGGGGATGGACACGATCGCCGAGGGCGCCGAATCGGAGGTGCAGGGAGATCGGCTGCGCGAAATCGGGTGCCGCTTCCTCCAGGGCTATGCCTGCGCCCGTCCCGTCCCGCCGCGCGACGCGGAGCTTCTGCTGGCCCGCCAGCACGGCATGGCCGACCGCGCATCGGCGGCCACACCCTCCCACGCCTTCACGCCGCACAGCGACATTCACCCCTCGCTCGGCGCCTGACGAGGCGCGGTCGTCCGGATGTCGACGGTGCGTCCATCGCCGGCGATCGACGTGGTGGCCACTCGTCCGACTTCCATCGCTCGCAACGCCGGGGCCTCGAGGAACCAATGCTCGTGCGCCTCGGGCCGACACGTGCAGGGCATCGAGGCGACGGTCCCCCGGTCGGCGACGCCGTCGACGAGCACGTCGACCGACGTGCCCAAGGTGAGCAGTCGCGCGGCCGTGCCGGCCGAGATTTCGTGCTTGCCGTCGCGCGCGGTCTTCCGCGACACCGGCCGCCGCTCGAGGACCTCACTCATCGCTCCCCCGTGCTGCGCTCCCGCGCCGCGGCGAGCAGAGCCGAAAACTCGATCGCGTTCGTCGGGGCGTAGTTCCCATAACAGTTGTTGAAGATGACGTGAGTCTCCGGCGCCTGCACCGAGACGTCGAGCACCGGCTGCACCCACTCGGCGAGCTCACCCTCATCGTACAGGTAGCGGTAGCGCTCCGAGGTAACCTCGTTGCGCTGCTCCCAGGTGTCTTCGCGTCGGCCGTGCAATCGGACGACCGCCAGCGAGCGCGATGTCACGCGCGGCGTCGCGGGAAGACTGCTTTTCATCCCGGGCGGCGCGTCGACGATCACCATTGGGATGTCGTGCTCGGTGAGAAACTCGGGCGTCCGCTGCGCCATGCGGCCGCTCAGCCACGACCGGTGCCGGAACTCCACCGCCATCGGCAGCCCGGCGAGCCGCTCGCGCGCGGCCACGAGCGCATCGGTGCTGGCGCGCGACGGGACGAACCAGGGTGGGTACTGGAACAGCACGACGCCCAGCTTCCCGCTCGAGTGGAGTGGCTCGAGGGCCTCGCGAAACACGCCCCAGACCTCATCGAGAACATCGGGCGGAAGGTCCTTCGCGTAAACCCGCGGCGCGCTCGCCTGCTCGGACGGCAGCGCGTCGCGAAGCGCCTTCGGTAACCGCCTGGTCTCCGTGGGGTGATCGGTCATGAGCGCATGCGCCTTCACGTCGAACACGAAATCGTCAGGCGTTCGCTCCACCCACAGCTCGGCCATCTGCCGCGCCGGAAGCGCGTAGTACGTGGAATCGACCTCGGCGAGCGAGAACCGCGACGCGTAATACCGGAGCCTGTCCTCCGCGCTCGAGACGCCCGGAGGGTAGAACACCCCCGGCTTCACGAGCGTCGGCTCGGTCCACGCCGAGATGCCCACGCGAATGCGGTGAGCCCTCGTGCGGAGTTGCGCCCGCGGAGGGGGCTCCACGTGTTGGAGCCGCAGCGCCGCGCGAGCCGGCCCCGGATCGTGGATGGCGTCCGGTGACACTGTCATCCTCGGACGCGGCGGCTGGCATACGCCATGCCGATCCTCTCGGGGAACGGCGCTTCGGCGCGCGCGGAGCGGGACATCAAACCGGGGGACGCGAACATGCGAAGCGATTCGGGAAGAACCGTGTCGGTATGGATGGACAGCACCAAAATGCCGACCTTCGCGCCCCTCGAGGAAGACCTGTCGTGCGACGTGTGCATCGTGGGGGCGGGAATCGTCGGGCTCACCACCGCCTACCACCTGGTTCGGGGTGGGGCGGACGTCGTGATTCTCGATGATGGCCCGGTGTGTGGTGGAGAGACATCGCGAACCACCGCGCACCTCACCGCCGTGCTCGACGATCGCTTTCAGTGGCTCGAGCACGTCCACGGTGAAGCGAAGGTGCGTGAGAGCACGGCGAGCCATCTGTCCGCGATCAACCGCATCGAGTCGATCGTCCGCGAGGAGGGCATCGCGTGCGAGTTCGAGCGCGTGCCCGGATATCTCCTCCTCGGCAAGAGTGACGCGCCCGACTTTCTCGATCGCGAGCTCGAGGCGGCGAAGCGCGCCGGCCTGAGCGACGCCCGAAAGCTGGCGCGCATCCCCGACCTGGCGTGGGACAGCGGCCCGTGTCTGGAGTTTCCGCTCCAGGCGCAGTTTCACCCGCTCAAATACCTCGCAGGCGTCACGCGCGCGATCGTGCGCGGCGGGGGACGGATCTTCACCGGGACCCACGTGGATTCCATCGAGGGACGGCCGCGCCGGCCGCAGGTGAAGACGCGCGACAAGAACGTCGTGACCGCGAACGCCGTCATCGTCGCGACGAACTCTCCGATCAGCGACTACGTGGTCACCCACGTGAAAATGGCCCCGTACCGCACGTACGTGATCGGCGCGCTCATTCCACGAGGGGCGGTGCCACCCTCGCTGGTGTGGGACACCGACGACCCCTACATCTACGTCCGCACGACGCCGCTCGATGATTCGCACGACGTGCTCATCGTCGGCGGCGAGGATCACAAGACGGGGCAGAAGGACGACGCCCCCGACCGGTTTCGTCGGCTGGAGGAGTGGACCCGCCGGCGCTATCCCATGGTGCGGTCCATTGCGTACGAGTGGTCGGGCCAGGTGATGGAGCCCGCCGACGGGTTCGCGATGATCGGGCCGAACCCGGACGGTGCGGAGAACGTCTACCTCGCGACCGCCGACTCGGGACAGGGGATGACGCACGGGACGATCGCGGGGATGCTGCTCGCCGATCTCGCGGTGGGGAAATCGAATCCGTGGGCCGAGCTCTACGATCCCAGGCGCAAGTCGCTCGGCGCGATCAAGGAGATGGTGCGCGAGAACCTCAACGTCGCGGTGCAGTACGGCGACTGGATGACGCCGGGAGAGTCGTCGTTCGACGACATTCCGCGCGGCGAGGGTCGGCTCGTTCGCATGGGGGCGCACAAGGTCGCGGCCTATCGGGACGACAAAGGGCTGCTGCACCTGCGCGATGCGACGTGCACCCATCTGCGGTGCATCGTGGACTGGAACTCGACCGAAAGGAGCTGGGATTGCCCATGCCACGGGTCGCGCTTCGATCCCGAAGGCCGCGTCCTCAACGGCCCCGCGCTGGCCGACCTTGCACCGGTGAATGCCGAAGTCGCCGATCGCGCGGGAACCGAGGTGCACGCCGCGGATGTGAAGGGGCGCTCACGAGAGCGCACGCAAGAGAAGCGCTAGTTGCGAGGCGCGCCCGTGGCGGTGACTGGCTTGCGAGCGGTGAGTGCGGAGACACTCTCGTTCCAGAGCAGTCGCTCCGGCCCGCGGGCATCGAAATACGCCGGGTCCGACTCGAGTGCCTGCGTCCACAGGAGGACGGCTTCGGCGTGCCGGCCCGCGCCGTGGGCGGCGCGCGCGCGCCGGCCCAGCGTGACCGATGGCAGCTCGTCGTGGCGCGGGGTTTCCGAGAGTGCGGCTATTGCTTCGCCGGGGCGACCGAGCTCGGTGAGGGTCGACACGACGGCCAGGCGCGATTGCGAGTGGCCAGGCTGGAGACGCAGCGCTTCGCGGTATGCCGCGAGCGCCTCTTCGTGCCGTCCGCGCGCCGAGAGTGCGCAGCCGAGATCGTAGCGCGCAGAGGCGTCGCGGGGACGTGACGCGACGACGCGCCGGAACTCGCGCTCGGCATCCGCGTGGCGGTTCAGGCTCATGAAGGCCAAGCCGAGTCCGCGGCGTGCCTCGTGAGAGTCGGGCCGCAGTCGCAGGGCATCCTCGTAGCTCTTCGCCGCGTCGGCCGGACGACCGCGGCGCATGAGCGTGTTCCCGATGTCGCGATACACGTCCGCGCTCGCGGATTGACCACGGGCAGGTGACGCCGCGCACAACAGTGCGAGCACGAAGGCAGGGAGGTATGGCTTCATCCTCGAAAGACGATTCGGGCCGGCACGGCGTTGCGCCCTGTGGGGACCGAGCGGTTTACTGCCCGGCGCTGCCCGGATACGTTCTGTGTACGGCGTGGCGACCTGGTTTTAACGTTGCGCCCGGGAGCAGCGTGTCGTCGTGTGATGGCGTGCATCGACGAGCCGCCGCGCCACCCACCCGACGGCCATGACCGAAGAGGCACGGCACGAGCCAGCGTTGACGGACCGCACCGGCGACGTCTCCCCCGGAGACGGGGCCGACTCGCTGTTGCGTCAGCTCCGCGCGGCCGGCGACCTCCAGCCCTTGCTGGGCGAGCTGCTCGCGGCACTGGCGGCACTCGAGGATGCGGACAAAGCGCTGCTCCTCCGCGTCGACGCCAGCGACACGCTCAGCCTCGTCGCGTCGGCGGGTCTCGCCCCGGAGCATGCGCGCCTCCTCGATCGGCTGCCCGCAAGCGCGCATCCCTGGTCCGATGCGCTTCGCACGCCGGTGGCGATTGGCGACGCCGAGATCGAAGCGGCGTTCACGCCGCAGCCGCTGGTGCGTGCGGCTGGGGTGCGCGGGCTGCACATCGTCCCGATCCTGTCGCCCGAAGGCGCATCGCTCGGAGTGATCGCCGCGTTGTTCAGGAGGCCGCTACAACTGTCCGCGCGCCAGGAACGGGTCGCGGCCCTGTATGCGCGTCAGGTCTCCTGGATCCTGACCAGCATCCGTCTGCGCGAGCAGGCGGCCGTCGTGATCGAGCAGGAGCGCGCACGACTCGCCGAGGTGGAGCAGCGCGCCAGCTCCATCGCAATGCAGGCCGCGTCATCCGAAGCGCGCGTGGCCGAGCTGCAGCATCGCGGCGAGGCGCTCGAAGCACGGGCGCACGAGCTGGAGCGGCGTGGTGAGACCCTCGAGGCGCGCGTGCGCGATGTCGAGCATCGCGCAGCGAACGCCGAGCGCGGCGCCGCCCGCGTGCACAAGCTGCAGGAGCTCACTGCCGCGTTGTCGACCGCCCTGACCGCCGCCGACGTCGCCGCCATCATCGTCGACAAAGGCGTTGACGTGGCCGGCGCGTACGCGGGCTCGATGATGCTGCTCACGGCCGATGGGTCGCGGCTCGAGCGGGTGCGGGCGGTAGGGTACCCGGACGGCATGCTCGACCGCTGGACGCACGTCCCCGTCGATGGGCCATTGCCGTTGAGCGAGGCCGTGCGAGAGCGCGCTCCGATCTTTCTCCCGACCGATCGGGCGTTGTCGGAGCGGTATCCGCATCTCACGCCGGAGAGAGCGAAGACGGGCACGAAGGCAGTCGCGGCGGTGCCACTCGTCGTCGATGGGCGCCCCCTCGGCGCACTCGGCCTGAGCTTTCGGGAAGAGCAGGAATTCAGCGTCGAGGAGCGCGCGTTCGTGCAGAGTCTGGGTGCGAAGTGCGCGCTGGCCCTGGAGCGTGCGCGGCTCTACGACGAAGCGCAAAGCGCGCGACGACAGGCGCAGGAGGCTTTCGACGCGCTCGTCGGTGAGCGCGCTCGCCTGGACACTGTCGTCGAGCAGATGCCGGCCGGCCTCATCATTGCGGAGGCGCCGTCGGGCAAGCTCGTCCGTGGGAACGAACAGCTCGAGCACATACTCCGGCGCCCGTTCGTCGCATCACCGACCATCGCCGCGTACGCCGACTGGCAGTTCGCGTCGCCGAGTGGAGTCGTTCTGCTGCCCGAGGAGTTCCCGATCGCGCGCTCGATTCTCCACGGGGAGCGCGTGGTCGCCGAGCCATTCCGTGTGACGCGCGGAGACGGGACGTCGGGCATCGTCACGATGAGCTCCACGCCGATCCTCGACCGTGACGGGCGCATTATCGCGGCCGTGGCCACGGTCTACGACGTTACCGAGCAACGGCGGTCGGAGGAATCGCTGCGCTTTCTCGCCGAGGCGAGCAGCATTCTCGCCGCATCGCTGGATTACGAGGACACGCTGCCGATCATCGCGAAGCTCGCCGTCCCCTTCCTGGCGGATGCGTGCATCATCGACGTGATCGGCGCGGACGGAGACGTGCGGCGCGTGGCCGCCGTGCACCGCGACGACTCACGCGCCGACGCGGTGCAGGCTGCCCTGCACACGGTGCCTGATCCCCTGGCGCTGCATCACCCGGTCGTGCGCTCGCTGCGAACCGGGATGTCGGATCTCTTCCCGGAGTACCCGCCGCCGGCCCGCGGACCACGGCCCCCCACGCCGCCGCGCACCTCGGCGGACTATCCGCGTGTGTCCGGCGAGCACCTCAGTGCGGATCCGTACGACTTCCTCGGGGCGCTGCGTCCCAAGTCGCTCATCGTCGTGCCGCTGTTCGCGCGCGGCCGAACCGGCGGTGCGATCACGCTGATCATCGAGAGCGACGACCGGCGGTACGGCACGAAGGACCTCTCACTCGCCGAGGAGTTCGCGCGCCGGGCCGGGCTCGCGGTGGATAACGCGCGCCTGTATCACGATGCCCAGGTCGCCAATCACGCCAAAGCGGATTTCCTCGGCGTGATGTCGCACGAGCTCCGGACTCCGCTCAACGCGATCATTGGCTACACCGAGCTCATGCTCATGGGCGTGCCGGCGGCGATTCCGGATTCGGCGCGCCAGCAAGTCGAGCGTGTGCGCAACGCGTCGCACCACCTGCTGCACCTCATCGACGAAGTGCTGGCGTTCTCCCGGCTCGAAACCGGGCGCGAGGAGCTGCGCGCCGGCTCGGCGCAGCTCGCCGCGGTCGTCGCGGAAGCGGCGTCCGTCATCGCCCCCCTGGCGGCCGAGCGGCACCTCGAGTTGCGCATCGACGCTCCCACCGAGCCGGTGGCGCTCGAGACCGACGTCGGGAAGGTCCGCCACATTCTGCTCAACCTGTTGACGAACGCGGTGAAGTTCACCGATCACGGCGAGATCGTGCTGACGGCGCGCCTGGACAACGGCGACGTGACCTTCGAGGTGCGGGACACCGGCGTTGGCATTCCGCCACAGCATCACGATCGCATCTTCGATCCCTTCTGGCAGGTGGAGAACAGGGCCTCGCGTCGGGTGGCCGGCACCGGGATCGGGCTGAGCGTCGCGCGACGCCTCGCGCGCCTGCTCGGCGGTGATGTCACCGTGTCGAGCAAGCCGGGTGAAGGGAGCACCTTCACGGCGCGCCTGCCGCGCCGGATGGGCGCCGCCCCCGCGGCCGAAGCAGCGACCACTGGCGCGCGCGAATCCTAACGACCGATTTACCGCCCCTTAATCGAGCCGCCATGAGGGCATCATGTCGGCGATCTAGCATGGACGAGGGAATGCGACCCTCGCTCGGAGGTTTCCATGCTCGGTCAGTTGCTGGAGTCATCTCCCGCGCGTGTGCGGCGGCTCCACAGCACGCTCGTGAGCGTGGTGGGCCACTTGCTGGTCCTGAGCGGCGCCATCGCGGCTGCGCGCCCGGTGTCCGATGCCGCTGAACCGGACACCGTGATCGTCTGGCACCCGCCCGCGCCCCCGCTCCCGCTCCAGTGCAATCGGTGCGGATCGTCGGGGCGACCTGGCGCTTCCATGCGAGGGCAGGCAGAGGTGCCGAGGGGTCCCGCCCGGACGTTGACCCAGCTCGACCTCGAGATTCCCGGCAACGTGGAGCCGGTCGCGCCCGGCGTTGACATCTCAGCTCGAGAGTGGCAGCGCGGACTCGCCGCGGCGCGGAATGCCGAAGGAGAGGGGGAACCGAACATCGCGCGGGCGGGCGTCGACCGCGAAGTCGTGCCCTTGCCGACGAATCCGACGCCGCGCTATCCCGCGACGTTGCGCTCGGCCGGTATCGAGGGGAGGGTGCTCGCGAGATTTGTCGTCGATACGACGGGCCGCGTGGTCATGAGCACTCTCGATATCGTCGCGGCCGACCACCCAGCGTTCGCCGAGGCTGTCATCGACGCGCTCCGACGTTCGCGTTTCACGCCGGCGGAGTCTCGGGGACAGAGGGTGGCGCAGCTCGTGTCGCAACCTTTCGTCTTCGAGGTGCGCGAGTAGCCGTTAGGTGACCGGCGCGACCTCGCCCGACGCGTGGCGCGCCCGCTTCTGCTCACGAAAGGCCATGCCGCGCAGGCGGGACACGCGCATTGCCATCGGCGGGTGGGTGCCCCAGAGATCGGCGAGCCATCCCTCGCGGAGATTGACGCGCCGGCCGAGGGGATCGGCGATGCACAGGTGCGCCGCGCCCCGCGTGATGCACCGCGTGGGGGCGGGAGCACGCTCGATCTTCTCGAGCGCGCTGGCGAGCGCCATCGGGTTGCGCGTGAACTGCGCGCTCATCGCGTCGGCCAGGTACTCGCGCTTTCGGCTCACGCCGAGCGCCAGCATCCTGGAGATCAGCGGCGCGAGAAGCCAGCTCAGCAGCCACAACACGAGGAGCAGCAGGAGTACGACGCCACCGCCTCCCTTCTTGCGACCACGCGGCACGACGGCGCCGAGGGCCCGCTGCGTTCCCCGCTGAAAGAGAATGCGGTGCATGTAGTCGGAGACGAGGGTGATCGCGCCGACCATCGCCGCGAGGAGGGTCATGAGGCGGACATCGTAGTTCTTGATGTGCGCGAGCTCGTGTCCGATGACGCCCTGGAGTTCGTCACGGCTGCACGTATCGAGGAGCCCTTGAGTGACCACGATGGCCGCGGACTGCTCATCGCGCCCGGTCGCGAACGCGTTGGGGTCTCCGTCGGCGACGACCCAGATGGAGGGACGGGGAAGCCCCGCCGCGACGCACATCTCTTCGACCACGTTGACCAGGAGCCGTTCCTGCTCGGTCGACGGCTGCGTGATCTGGTTGGCCCCAGTCGACCGCAGAATCGCTCCGGAGCCGGCCTTCCACGCCCAGATGGCTGTGGCCGCGCCGTACGTGGTGAGGACCAGGCCGAAGAGCGGCACGTCCCATTGGGATCCCGCAGGCTCACCGCGGCTCATCTCGAGGAGGATGAGGTCACCCCCGAAGCCGAGCCACGCGAAGAAGAGCACGAACCCCGCGATCAGCCAGTGCGATCGGCTACGGTTCGCCTGCTGCTGGGAAAAGAGGTCGACGGCGTCGGACATGAGACCCCGGGGATCGGGCGATCACGGGATCGAGGGGTCGAGGGCGCCCCCCTGATCCCCCGATCCCTAGATCCCTCGACCCCTGATCACGCCCGTACCCCGGGGCGCAACGACAGGTCGACTTTGGGCACCGCTCGCTCGGCGGCATCGGTGATTTCCCACAGCTCCGCCGGAGTCGCACGCGCCAGTCCCGCCACCAGGTTCGTGGGGAACTGCTGCTGCTTCGTGTTGTACTGGGTCGAAACGTCGTTGTAGTGCTGCCGGGCGAAGGCGATGCGATTCTCGGTCGACGTCAGCTCTTCCTGGAGCTGGCTGACGTTGCCGGTGGCCTTGAGCTGCGGGTACGCCTCGACGACCGCGAACAGCCGTCCCAGCGCGGCCGACAGCTGCGACTCGGCCTGCGCGGTCGCGGCGACTCCCGCCCCGCCGCGCTCGATCGCGATCGCCTGATTGCGCGCCGAGATCACGGCGTCGAGCGTCTCGCGCTCGAACTGCATGGCGCCCTTGACGGTGTCGACCAGGTTCGGAATGAGATCGTGACGCCGCTTGAGCTGGACGTCGATCTGCTTCCACCCGTTGACGACCTGATTCTTGAGGCTGATCAATCCGTTGTAGGCGCTGACGATCCAGAAGAGCACGCCGGCCGCGAGAACCAAAAGGACGAGCAGTCCCATGGGGGCTCCTGATAGGTACGGGGGTACGGGGTACGAAATGAGGACGAGCGGAGGGCGTGTGGAGTCATGAAGACCGGGGGTCAGGAGTCAGGAGTCAGGGGTCAGGGGTGTCAGGGAGGAGGTTCCAGGAGCTGCGCGAGCCGTTCTCCTCGAACCTGCACCCTGACACCCTCTGATCCGTGTGTCCTGACTCCTGACTCCTGACCCCCAAGTGACTCCTGATCCCCAAAAAGAGGTTCTTCTCGGAATATCGGGATTGTCTGAAGGGCCGCGGTCCCCAAGCGGCCACGAACAGCTGAACTGCCGACTGACCCGAATAACAACACGAATTACGCGAATTGCCTCTTGCGCTTCGAGCTGGGCTCTCTCGTAACAACAATGTGCCGTTGGGCTTGTGTGCGGAGGTTTGCGCGGCGCCCGGAGCAAATTCGGGCAATTCGTGTTGTTATACGGGTCAGTCGGCAGTTCGGCTGTCCGTGGCCCGTCACCGCGATCGTTCCCGGAAATCCGCGAAGAACCAAAAAAAACCCCCGACGCGGTGGCTGTCGGGGACATTCAATGCTGACTAGCGTCAATCAGCGCTTTTGAGCTTTCCGCTCTTTCCGCCGCTTCATCTTGTCCTGGAGCCAGGTGAGGGGAATGATGAACAGTGGCGTGAGAAAGAGGCCGAGGAGTGAGTTGATCCAGATCAGCGCGATGTAGAACGCGATCAGTCCGGCGGCGACCCAGATCACTGCGAGCGGTCCTTGCGTCTCCACAGCATTCCTCTGCGCGAGAGTGAGAGCCGGAAATGTACCAAGAGATGGTAGCGAGGGGGAGGGCAGGCCGACTACGCCCACCGCGGCGACGCGGGGCGGCGGCGACGTCGCGCGTGGTCGATGCCGTGCGCGCCGAGGCCGCTCGCGGCACACCGCTCGTCCTCGCCGTTTCCGGCGGACGCGACTCGATGGTGCTCCTGGAAGCGATGGCACGCGTCGCGCCGGCGCGCGTGGCCGCCGTCGCGACGTTCGACCATGGGACCGGCCCGCTGGCCACCGAGGCCGCGTCGCTGGTGCGGGAGCGCGCGCACACGCTCGGCCTTCCAGTGCGGAGCGGTGTGAGTCACGCCCCCGCCCGAACAGAGGCTGAGTGGCGAGCGCAGCGCCTTGCCTTTCTGCGCGATGTCGCCCGCGATCTCGATGCGCGCGTCGTCACCGCCCACACGCTCGACGATCACCTCGAAACCGTCCTCATGCGTGCACTTCGCGGCGCCGGTGCACGGGGTCTGGCGGGCCTCCTCGCCCCCTCTCCCATCGGCCGCCCATTCGTCGGCCTCAGCCGGAAGACGGTCGCCGAGTGTGCTCGCCAGTGGAACGTGTCGTTCGTGGAGGATCCGACGAACCTGTCGCTCCGGCATCTGAGAAATCGCATCAGAATGGACGTGCTTCCGGCGCTCGCGCGAGCGCGCCCGGCGCTGCCGCGGGAGCTCCTGGATCTCTCGCGGCGCGCGGCACAGGCGCGTGCGGACGTCGAGGGCTGGATCGACGCACACGTCGCGATCGAGAGGCGCGACGGCGCACTCGCGGTGTCGCGCGAGGACCTGCTCGGCCTCGGCGCCCTGGCGCTCGCCTTCGTTTGGCCCGCGATCGCTGCACGACAAGGGGTTACGCTCGATCGCCGTGGAACGGAACGCCTCATCTCGTTTACTATTCAGGGGGCGCCAGGGACGCGGATGCAGCTCAGCGGTGGCGCGGAGGTCGTTCGGCATCGTGACCGGCTTCTCGTTCGACGCGTCCCCGTCTACGCCGGGCGAGGTGGCGACACACCGCTGGTGGATGCCCTGATGTGGGGCGAGTGGCGGTTCACTCGAACGGCGGTGCCGACGGACCGGTGGACGGCGCAGTTGCCGGCGGATGTCGCGCTCGGTGTTCGCGGGTGGCGGCCGGGTGACAGGATGATCCCCGAGGGCTCGACCAGACCGCGGCGGCTGAAGGGGTTGTTCCGAGATGCGGGCGTGGATGCCGTGCGTCGGCGCGGCTGGCCGGTGGTTGTTGCCGGAGACGAAGTGGTGTGGGTTCCTGGCGTACGCCGCGCTCTCGCGGCACCCGCGCGGTCCGGGCGACCGATCGTCACGTTTCGCTGTGAGTATATCTACCGTTGATCCACGGCTGGATGGGCGTCCGGTTCGTCGCATCGTGTACAGCGCGGAGCAGATCGCCGAGCGTGTGACCGAGCTGGGCCGCGAGATCACGCGCATGTACCCGGATGGCGATCTGCTCGTGCTCGGCTTGCTCAAGGGGAGCTTCATCTTCCTGAGCGATCTGGTGCGAAGCGTCACTCGCCCGCTCCAGGTGGATTTTCTCGTCGCCGCGAGCTACGGCGATCAGATGGCGTCGAGCGGGAACGTGAGGCTGGTCTACGACCCGGAAACCGAACTGGAGGGGAAGCACATTCTTCTGGTGGAGGACATCGTCGATTCGGGACGAACCCTGAGCCGGCTGATGGACCTTTTGACGGTGCGGAGCCCCCGGTCGCTCGATATTTGCGCATTGTTGCACAAGCACATCGACACGCACCTGCGGTATCCCGTGAAGCTGGTGGGTTTTGATGCGCCGAACGAGTTCCTGGTGGGGTATGGATTGGATCACGCCGAGAACTTCCGTCATTTGCCTTACATAGCGAGCTTGCAGTAATGGCCGATCGCAATACACCGCCGAAGGGTGAGATGAACTGGGCGCGAGTGTCAAAGACGCTCTCGTTCTGGATCCTCATCATCCTCATCCCGTTCGCCTTCATCAAGTTCTCCGGCGCCCGCAGCGAGCCGGCTCCCACGATCTCGTATTCGGAGTACGACGCGCAGCTGACGCGGGGCAACATCACGAAGGTGAACATCCAGGCCGGGAAGCAGATCACCGGGGAGTTCCGCGACAAGGTCGTCGTGAACAAGCGCTCGGTGGCCCGCTTCAACGTGCGCCTTCCCGTCGCGGATTCGGAGAAGGAAGTCGATCGGCTGCGCGCGGCCAACGTCGAGATCGAGGCGCAGGACGCCCGGCCGTCGATCCTCGGGACGTTGGGCTACTTTCTCCCGTACATCCTCTTCATCGGCATCTGGCTGTTCATCTTCAAGCAGATGCAGGCGGGCGGCTCGAAGGCGTTCTCCTTCGGCAAGTCGAAGGCGAAGCTGCTCACCGGGGACACGCCCAAGGTGACGTTCGCCGACGTCGCGGGTGCGGACGAGGCGAAGATCGAGCTCCAGGAGATCATCGAGTTCCTGAAGGACCCGCAGAAGTTCACCAAGCTCGGCGGGCGGCTCCCGACGGGAGCGCTGCTCGTCGGGCCGCCCGGCACCGGCCAGACGCTGCTCGCGCGTGCCGTCGCGGGCGAGGCGGGACGCCCCTTCTTCTCGATGTCCGGCTCCGACTTCGTCGAGATGTTCGTCGGCGTCGGTGCCTCACGAGTGCGCGATCTGTTCGAGCAGGGGAAGGCGCATGCGCCGTGCATCATTTTCATCGATGAAATCGATGCCGTCGGCCGGCACCGGGGCGCCGGCCTTGGCGGCGGTCACGACGAGCGGGAGCAGACGCTGAACCAGCTGCTCGTCGAGATGGACGGCTTCGAGTCCAACGAAGGCGTGATCCTCATCGCCGCGACGAACCGGCCTGACGTGCTCGATCCCGCGCTGCTGCGCCCAGGACGCTTCGACCGTCAGATCGTCGTCGACGCGCCGGATCTGCGCGGTCGTGAGGGCATCCTCAAGGTGCACCTGCGTAACAAGCCGATTGCCGAGGATGTCGACATCACCGCGCTCGGTCGCGGCACGCCGGGAATGGCGGGTGCCGACCTCGCGAACCTCGTGAACGAGGGCGCGCTGCTCGCGGCACGCCGCGGCCACGACAAGATCTACATGCAGGATCTCGAGGACGCGAAGGACAAGGTGATGCTGGGCGCCGAGCGGAAGTCGCTCGTGATGAAGGAGGAGGAGCGGCGTCTCACCGCGTACCACGAGGGCGGCCACGCGATCTGCACGATCAAGGTCAAGGGGAACGATCCGCTCCACAAGGTCACGATCGTGCCGCGCGGCCGCGCGTTAGGCCTGGCGTTCACCCTGCCCGAGGATGACCGCGTCTCGATTACGCGGCAGGAGCTCGAGGCCATGCTGGTGAAGGCCTACGGCGGACGCGTCGCGGAGGAGCTGGTGTTCGGCCGCGAGCGCGTGACGACCGGCGCCGCGAGCGACATTCAGACGGCGACTGCGATCGCCCGGCGTTATGTCTCGCAGTGGGGACTCTCCGAGGCCATCGGGCCGATTCTCGTCGGCGACAACGAACAGGAGCTGTTCCTCGGGCGCGAGATCCAGCACCGCCGCGAGGTGTCGGAGAAGACGGCGCAGCTCGTCGACAGCGAGGTGAGGCGCATCATCACCGAGGCCTACGATCGCGCGAAGGTCGTGCTCACGGAGCACATGGAGCTACTGCACCGCGTCGCGCGCGCGCTGCTCGAGCGGGAGACGCTGACGGGCGAAGAGGTGTTGTCGCTGGCGCGCGGTGAGGACCTGCCGCCGCGTCCGTCGGAGGGATCGCTCCCGCCGACCGGGCCCACGGCGCCGGCCGCCGTCACCGAGCCGCGGCGCGCCACGCCCGGACTCCTGGGAGGACCCGAACCCGCGCCGGCGTGACGATTCCCAGGGGGCGAAGGGATCGAGGGCGTCAAGGGCGATCCACGGGCCCGGCGGCGAGACCTCGTCGTGCCACCCTTGGACCGCCCTAGACCGCCTTCGGTCCCCTTGAGACCCTGGCTTCACTCCCACGGCTCGATCCCCCTCGATCGTCCCATCGTCATGGGGATTCTCAACGTGACCCCCGATTCCTTCAGCGACGGGGGTCGCTTTTTTTCCGTCGACGACGCGGTCGCGGGCGCGGAGACCCTTCGCGCGGAGGGGGCGGACGTCATCGATGTCGGAGGAGAATCCACGCGGCCTCAGGGGGCGACGCCGGTCGATGCGGCCGAGGAATGCCGGCGCGTGCTCCCCGTGATCGCGGAGATTCGCCGGCGCTTTCCCGATGCCGTCATCTCCGTCGATACCGTGAAGGCGGAGGTTGCCGAAGCCGCCCTCGCCGCCGGGGCGGCGATCGTCAACGATGTGTCGGGCTTCCGCCTCGATGAGCGCATGGCGGACGTGTGCGCGGGTGCGAGCGCGGGTGTCGTTCTCATGCACTCGCGCGGCGGCGTGCGCGACATGGCGACGTTCGCGCACGCGCAGTACGGCGCCGATGTCGCCGGCGAGGTGCTCGCGGAGCTCGTTCCTCGAGCGGAGGCGGCCGAGCTGGCGGGGGTGCGGCACGATGCGATCGCGCTCGATCCGGGGATCGGGTTCTCGAAGCGCAGCGAGCATTCGCTCGCCGTGCTGGCGGACCTTCCCCGCCTCGTGGACGCGGGGTATCCGGTGATGGTCGGCGTCTCACGCAAGCGGTTCGTCGGCGAGATCACCGGGGTGGGTGCGGCGGCGGACCGCGTGCACGGGACGACCGGGGCCAACGTGATGGCGCTGGCCCTCGGGGCGCGTATCTTCCGCGTGCATGATGTCGCGGCGGCACGACACGCGCTCGATGTGGGATGGGCGATTCTTCAGCGAGAGTTGACCGGGTGAGCTTTCTCGATCAGTTCCGATTTCTCGAGTTCGGATGGCGCGACGCGATCGGCATCCTGGTGGTGGCGTACGTCATCTACCGGCTCCTGCTGCTCATCACGGGCACGCGCGCGCTCCAGATGCTGCTCGGCATCATCGTGCTCGTGCTGGTGTACGCGATGGCATGGGTGCTGAAGCTGACGATGATCACGTACCTGCTCGGCTTCGTGTTCACCTATGGTGCGTTCGCGGCGGTCGTCGTCTTCCAGCCGGAGCTCCGCGCGGCGCTGGCGCATCTCGGTCATTCGCGATTCACGCGCATCTTCCGTCGGATGGAGGCGGCCGAGGTCGCCGATGAGATGGTGGATGCCGTCGAGCGCCTGTGCCGGTCGGGGATCGGCGCCATCCTGGCGATCGAGCGCGAGATGGGACTCGGCGATTACGTGAGCTCGGGATCGGCGATGCAGGCGAAGGTGTCGGCCGACCTGCTCGCCACGATCTTCACGCCGTACTCACCCCTGCACGACGGGGCGGTGATCATTCGCGGTGACATGATCATTGGTGCCGGGTGCATCCTCCCGCTCTCGCAGCGGCCGCTGGGGGATCGCACGCTCGGGACGCGGCATCGCGCGGCGCTGGGATTGTCCGAGGAGACGGACGCGCTGGTCATCGTCGTGTCCGAGGAGACGTCGATCATCTCGGTGGCGGAGCAGGGACGACTCATCCGCAACCTCACGGCGCCGCAGCTCCGCGACGTGCTGGCGGGCCGCGCTCCGCGCCCGACCGGAGAGCATCCGGTGCTGGAGCTGCGCGCCTAGCGCGTGCTCGAGCGGCCGCGGCTCGCACCGGCGCTCGCCGGCGCGCTTCTGCTGTTGGTCTACGGCGCGACGGTCGCGCCGACGGTCACGCTCTGGGACGCGGGCGAGTTCATTGCCGCCGTCGAGACGCTCGGGATCCCGCACCCGCCCGGCACGCCGCTTTACGTGCTCGTGGCTCGCGTGTGGAGCGACGCTCTCGGGTTCCTGCCTCGCGCGTTGGCCACCAATCTCTTCTCCGCCGTGGCGACCGCCGGCGCGGCGGCGCTCGTGGCCGGGCTCCTGGCGCGCACGACACGCCAGCCGCTCGCCGCACTCGCGGCCGCCGTGTGCGCGGGGGCCACCGCGACCGTGTGGTCCAACGCCACGGAGACGGAGGTGTATGCCGCGTCGCTCGCCCTGGCGCTCGTCATGCTCGTGGTCGCCGAGCGCGCCGGCCGCGGGGGCGCGGGGAGATGGCAGGTGCTGCTCGCGTATCTGTTCGCGCTCGCGGTGCCGCTGCACATGAGCGCGCTCGTCGCCGTGCCAGGCGCGGTTCTCCTCGCGGCGGTCGACGAGACCGGAAAGCTCCACGCGCATCGCGCGCTGCTGCTCGGCGGCGCTGGCATTGCGGCGGCCGGGGTCGGCACGGTTTCGCTGCCGGTGATGGTGGCGGGGATCGTCCTCAGCGCAGTGGGGATGCGAAGGAGCGGCGTCTGGCGCGGCGTCGGCGCCCTTGCCGTGCTCGCGCTCGGCGTGTCGGCCACGCTCGTCCTTCTCGTTCGCTCGGCGCACGATCCCGCGCTCGACGCGGGCAATCCCGAGACCTGGGCCGGCCTCCTCGACGTGATCGCGCGGCGGCAGTACGCGCCGTCGGGGCTGTGGCCTCGTCAGGCGCCGCTGTGGATCCAGATGGGGAATCTGATCCAGTATTTCGACTGGCAGTTCGCCATGGGTGTCCAGGCCGGGGTGGGGCCCTCGCTCCTCCGCACGCCCATCACCATCCTCTACGCTCTCCTCGGCCTAACGGGGTGCGTGCGCCATGCGCGCGACGACCGCAGGAGCTGGATGGCGCTGGCGGTGGTGTTCGTCTCGGCGACCGTGGGACTCGTCGCCTACATGAACTTCAAGGCCGGGGCGTCGTTCGCGTGGTCGTTCGTGCCCGACGGCGCGCGTCACGAAGTGCGCGAGCGCGACTACTTTTTCGCGCTCGGCTTCTTCATCTGGGGGGCCTGGGCGGGGTACGGCGCGGTGCGTCTGCTGTCGCGGCGGCGACTCGCATGGTTCGGCGTCGCGCTCGCGTGCGTTCCGATCGCGCTCAACTGGCGCGTGGCGAACCGTCGGCGCTTGCCCGAGGCGTCGCTGGCGCACGTAGCAGCACGGGCGTGGCTCGCGCCGCTTCCGGAGCGAGCCGTTCTGATCACCGGTGGGGACAACGACTCCTTCCCGCTCTGGTATCTCCAGCTCGTCGAAGGCGTGCGCCCCGACGTTACGGTGATCACATCGCCACTCCTCGGCGCCGATTGGTACCGCGCGGAAGTCGCGGAACGCCATCGATTGCTGCCGGTCGAGGCGGCGACGTCTCGCATGACACAGGCGGAGCGTTTACGTCTGCTGGCACATCGCGCGGCGGGTATGGGCCGACCGCTGGCCGTGTCGGCGTTTCTCGACAGCGCGCGTCGCGCGTACCTCGCGCGATCGTGGCGATTCGATGGGATGACGTTCCACGCCGACGGCTGGCCCCCCGGTACCCGGCTGGACGTTCGGCAGGCGGCACGTGTGAGCGATGTGATTCCGGGGTATATCCTCGATCGCGAGCCGCTGGACACGCCGGACCGAGCGCCCAGCTTCATGGCGCATACGCTGCGTTGTCCCTCGCTCGTGGCGCGGTCAGGCGGCACGGGTCAGCTCGCCGATTCGCTTGATTCGACGTGTAACTTCAGATAGGTTGCGGCGTTATGAGTTTTGACCACCTCGTCGGCCGAGTGGGGGAGGTGCGGGAGCGGGTGGCATCGGCCGTGGCGCGGGGCGGGCACGGGCAACGGGTAACGATCGTCGCGGTGACGAAGACGCACGGCCCGGACGCCGTCGCGGCGGCCTGGGATGCGGGGCTTCGGGACGTCGGCGAGAACAAGGTTCAGGAAGCACTGGCCAAGATGGCCGACGTCGCCGTACCCATGTCGTGGCATTTGATCGGGCACCTGCAGCGGAACAAGGTCAAGTCGCTCGACCGCTTTGCCCTGTTGCACTCGCTGGACAGCGCGCGTCTCGCTACTGCGGTGTGCGAGCACGGGTTGGCCCGGGGCCGCGCCGTGGACGCGCTGGTGCAGGTGAACGTGGTGGGGGAGGGGACGAAGGGCGGGTACGCGCCAGGCGACCTCCCGGCCGAAGCGGAGCGGCTCGCTGGACTGTCGGGGGTGCGGGTCTGCGGCGTGATGGTGATGGCGCCGCTGGACGCCGACGAGGCGGTGCTGCGCCGAGTATTCGCGGGCGCGCGCGATGCGCGCGAGATGTTGGAGAGCGCGGGGCACCCCGCGTTCGAGCTGTCCATGGGGATGTCGAGCGATTTCGAGATCGCGGTGGAAGAGGGCGCCACCATGATTCGCCTGGGTACCGTCCTGTTTGGAGCGAGGCCACAATGATGGACGACTCGTTTCGGCTGACGTCCGTCGACGTCAAGCACCACGACTTCAGGCCGGCACGTCTGGGCGGCTACGAGCGAAGCAGCGTCGAGGAATTCCGCGACCGCGTGGCCGAGGAGCTCGAGCGCCTCACGAGGGCGAATCAGGAGCTGGACGCGAAGGCGAAAGGATTTCACGAGCAGCTGCGCGCGTTCCGCGAGCGCGACAAGGCGCTCAACGATGCGCTGATCTCCGCGCAGCAGCTGCGGGCGGAGATCCGCGAGCAGGCGGAGCGCGAGGCGCAGCTGATTTTGCGCGAGGCGCGTGCGGAGGGCGACCGGTTGCTCGAGGCGGCCCGTGGCGAGATTCGCAAGCTGGAGGCGGAGCTCAAGCAGCTGGAGAAGTCGCGGCGGGCGTACCTCGGTCAGCTCCGGGCGATCGTCGAGCGACAGCTCGCCGAGCTCGACGCCACCGACACGGCGCCGGCGCGCCCACCGGAGCCCACGCGTACCGAGAACTACGACGATCCGCGGGCGGAGAAGAAGACGCCGGCCTGGCTCGATTCACTGATCAAGGAATGACCGTAGCGCGGGACCCAGCAGGCGGGTCGCGCGCGACGGTTGCGCCACCCGCCGCGCCGCCGCATCCCACCGCCTCGCCGGAGAGCGCGGCGGAGAGTGGGCTGCACTCGCGTGCGCGCATCCGCGCGGCGGTCTCCGCGATTCGCACCCGGTACACCGGCGCGCCGGACATCGCGATCATCCTCGGCACCGGACTCGGCGCCCTCGGCCGGGAGATCGCTCTCGAGACGTCGATCGACTACGCCGAGATTCCGGGGTTTCCGCTCTCGACCGTCGAGTCGCACTCCGGTCGGCTGCTGCTCGGGAGCCTCGGCGGCAAGCAGGTGGTGGCGATGCAGGGGCGCTTCCACCGGTACGAAGGGTACTCGCTCCAGGAGATCACCTTCCCGGTGCGGGTGATGCACGCCCTCGGGGCGAGCACGCTCGTCGTCTCAAACGCGTGCGGCGTGATGAACCCGCTGTGGGAGAAGGGCGACCTCATGCTCATCGCCGATCACATCAACCTGCTGGGCGACAATCCGCTCATCGGACCGAACGATGAGTCGCTGGGGCCACGGTTTCCCGACATGTCCCAGCCCTATGACGCCGCGTTGCGGGCGATCGCGCGCGAGGTCGCGGTGGCGTCGAAGATGATTCTGCGCGAGGGGGTCTACGTCGCCGTGACCGGCCCCAATCTCGAGACGCGGGCCGAGTACCGGATGCTGCGCAATGCCGGTGCCGACGTCGTCGGCATGTCCACCGTCCCGGAAGTGATCGTCGCGGTCCACGCGGGGATGCGCGTCCTCGGCATCTCGATCCTCACCGATCGGTGTCTGCCGGATGCCCTCGTGCCGGCGACGCTGGGGGAGATCATCGAGGTCGCGTCGCGCGCGGAGCCGCGGTTGACGACGCTCGTGCGCGGCGTGCTGGAGCGCCTGTGACCGCCGTCGATCGTCCGGGGACGCACTATCGCGCCCTGCCCCCCGAGCAAGCGCCCGGCGTGCTCGAGGACGAGATGCTGGGGCGCTGGACCGAGGAGAACATTCTCGCACGCACGCTCGAGGCGCGCGAAGGGCGCGAGGACTTCGTGTTCTTCGAAGGGCCGCCGACGGCGAACGGGAAGCCGGGTATCCATCACGTTTTCTCGCGAACGATCAAGGACCTCTTCTGCCGCTACCGCGTGATGAAGGGCTACCGCGTACTGCGGAAGGCGGGTTGGGACACGCACGGCCTGCCGGTGGAGATCGAGGTCGAGAAACAGCTCGGGATCAGCGGGAAGCAGCAGATCGAGGAGATCGGGGTCGAGCGATTCAACCAGCTCTGTCGCGAGAGCGTGTGGCGCTATCGCGCCGACTGGGAGCGTCTGAGCGCGCGCATCGGCTACTGGCTCGACTACGAGAACCCCTACGTCACCTACACGAACGACTACGTCGAGAGCGTGTGGTGGGCGCTGGCGACGCTGCACGAGCAGGATCTGCTCTACCGCGGGCACAAGATCTTGCCGTACTGCCCGCGATGCGGAACGGCGTTGTCCTCGCACGAGGTCGCACAGGGCTATGAAGATGTGCGTGATCCGAGCGTTTACATCGCCTTGGAGGTAGAAGGAGGAACGAGGAATGAGGACCGAGGAATTCGAATAGGTGTCGCTCGATCGAGTTCCTCACTCCTCAGTCCTCATTCCTCACGCCGTCGCCTCCTCGTGTGGACGACGACCCCGTGGACCCTCGTCTCCAACGTCGCGCTCGCGGTGCATCCCGATCTCACGTACCTCGAGCTCGTGAGGCGGGGGCACGAGGATGAGGGAACGGTGATCCTGGCCGAGGCCCGCGCGGCCGCGGTGTTGGGCGAGGACTGGACGGATCGATGGGACATCGTCCAGCGCGTGCAGGGGGCGCAACTCGGGGGCGTTCGCTATCGCCGCCCGCTCGATTGGGTGCCGTTCGGTGAGGGCACGCACGAGGTGATCGTCACCGAGTCGTTCGTGTCGGCCGCGGACGGCAGCGGCATCGTGCACATGGCGCCGGCGTTCGGAGCCGACGACTACGCCGCCGGGCGGCGGCACGGGCTGGCGTTCGTGCAGCCGGTGGATGCGCGCGGGGAGTTTCCCGCCGACCTGCCCGTGATCGGCGGCAAATTCGTGAAGCAGGCCGACCCGCTGATCATCGAGGAGCTCCGGCGGCGCGGCGCGCTCTGGAAGGCGGGGACGATCGAGCACTCCTATCCGCATTGCTGGCGGTGTGGGACGCCGCTCCTGTACTACGCCCGCGAATCCTGGTTCGTGCGCACGACGGCCTACCGTGACCGCATGCTGGCCCGCAACGCTCGGGTGAACTGGAATCCCCCAGAGACGGGGCAGAAGCGGTTCGGCGAGTGGCTCACCAACAACATCGACTGGGCGCTGTCACGCGACCGGTACTGGGGAACGCCGCTGCCGATCTGGGTGTGCGATCGCACCGGGGATCACGCCGAAGCGATCGGCTCCTACGCACAATTGGCGAAACGCCTCGGCCGGCCGTTACCGGACGACTTCGATCCGCACAAGCCGTTCATCGATCGCTACGAATGGCCGTGCCGGGAATGCGACGGAACGATGCAGCGCGTTCCGGAGGTCATCGACACCTGGTTCGACTCGGGCTCCATGTCGTTCGCGCAGTGGCACTACCCGTTCGAGAACCACGACGTTCTGCCCACGCAGTACCCCGCGGACTTCATTGCCGAAGGGGTGGACCAGACACGCGGATGGTTCTACTCACTCCTGGCGATAGCGACGGGGCTGGGCTCCGCGCTGCCTAACAACCAGGAGCCGGGAGTCAGGAGTCAGGAGTCAGGCGGGGGCACCCCATTCGATACGGCGCCCTATCGCGCGGTCGTGGTGAACGACCTGGTGCTCGACGCCGAGGGGCTCAAGATGTCGAAGAGCCGTGGGAACATCGTGGATCCCTGGGACGTGATCCCTCGTCACGGGGCCGATGCGGTGCGCCTGTTCCTCGTGGCATCGAGCCAGGTGTGGCTCCCGCGGAAGTTCGATGAGGCGGGCATTCGCGAGCTGGCCGGACGGTTCCTCCTCACACTGAAGAACGTCTACAGCGGAATCTTCGCGCAGTACGCCAACTTCGGCTGGTCACCCTCCGAGTCCGATCCGCCGCTGGGTGAGCGTCCGCTGATCGACCGGTGGGTGCTCTCGCGCCTGACGAGCATCGAGCGGCGCGCCGACGCGCAGCTCGCTGCGTACGATGCCACGCTAGCGGCCCGCACGGTCAGGGATTTTCTCGTCGACGACGTCTCGAACTGGTACGTTCGGCTCAACCGGCCGCGCTTCTACGACGTCGACACTCCCGATAGCCGTGCGGCGTTCGCCACGCTGCACGAAGTCCTGGTCGTCACCTGCCGGCTGCTCGCTCCGTTCGCCCCATTCGCCACCGACTGGATGCACCGCGAGCTCACCGGGGAGACGGTGCACACGGCCCCGTACACGCGTGACGACGTGGGCGGAGACGCTCGTAACGTCCACATGGACCAGGAGCTCGAGCGCGGCATGAGTCAGCTGCGAACGCTGGCCACGCTCGCGCGGGCCGCGCGCGAAGACGCCGACGTCAAGGTGCGCCAGCCGCTCAGCCGAATGGTGTGCGTGGTCCCGCTCGGCGCATCGGCGAGCCTTCGCGAGATGGTCCCGCTGTTGGCCGCCGAGCTCAACGTCAAGCAGGTGGAATTCGCCGAAACCGGTGATGCGCTGGTGCGCCTCGAGGCGAAAGCGAATTTCCGATCCCTCGGCAAGCGCTTCGGCAAGGCGACTCCGCTCGCCGCCCAGGCGGTGACCGCGCTCAACACCGAAGCGCTCGCGGCATTCGAGCGCGGCGAGCCAGTCGCGATCTCGCTCAACGGAGAATCACACCAGCTGGCGCCCGAAGACCTGACCGTCCTGCGACGAGCGTCCGGCACCCTGGTCGTCAAGGAGGCCGCCGGGTTCTTCGCGGCGATCGACCCCACCGTCACGCCGTCGCTGCGGCGGGAGGGGTTTGCTCGCGAGCTCGTGAGCAGGATTCAGCGGATGCGCAAGGAGGCTGGTTTCGCGGTGAGCGATCGGATCGTCGTCTACGTCGCCGGCGACCCGGAACTCGAGGCCACCGCGCGGGAGTTCACCGACTATATTTCCGGCGAGGTGCTGGCCCGCGAATTGATTGTGGGCGAGGCCTTCCCGAATACCGTCAACGTGGCGCAGTCGCTGGAGCTCGACGGGCTCCCGGTGCGCGTCGCCCTGCACAGAGTGAGTTAGATGGCGTCTTCAGCGAGCGCGAAGAAGTCCAAGCCGATGACCAAGAAGATGCTGGCGCACTTCGAGAAGCGACTGCTCGAGGAGCGCAAGCGCGTGCTCAAGGAGCTCGGCAACTACAGCGAGGCGTTCAACGCCACCCCGCAATCGGCCGACGGGGATCTGAGCTCGTACTCGTTCCACATGGCCGATCAGGGCACCGACGCGATGGAGCGCGAGAAGGCCTTCTTGTTCGCATCGCAGGAGGGACGCTTCCTCTGGCACATCGACGAAGCGCTGCGGCGGCTCTACCGGTCGCCGGAGACCTTCGGCAAGTGTCAGCAGTGCGGCGAGGACATCGACTTCGACCGTCTCGACGCACTGCCGCACGCGCGGCTGTGCATCAAGGACAAGCAGCGCGAGGAAGATGGGAAGAAGCAGTCCTAAGGCCGCGCTGTTCTGGCCACTGCTCCTCGTCATTCTCGCGCTCGATGTCACCACCAAATCGCTCGCCGTCACCTTCCTCGTCCCGGAATACGTTCCGCACGGGGTCGTGGGCGAATGGGTGCAGCTGACGCTCGCGTACAACCCCGGGGCGTCCTTCGGCATCGGGGTCGGGCCCTACTCGCGCGGTGTCTTCATCGTCCTCGCGCTGTTTGCCCTGGTGATTCTGGCGCAGCTCTACCGCGCGACCGCCCCCTCGGACCGCCTGCGCGCGATGGCGCTCGCCCTCGTCTGCGCCGGCGCCGGTGGCAACATGCTCGACCGGATCCGCTCCTCGCGCGGCGTGATCGACTTCATCGATCTCGGCATCGGTGACACGCGGTTCTACACGTTCAACGTCGCCGACATGGCGATCACCGTCGGCGCGCTCGCCCTCGCCTGGGTGCTCTGGCAGGAAGACCGGACCCGATCTGTCGCGGCGGGACACCCCGTCACCGAATCCCAGAGCCCCTCGTGAGTACCCCCGCTCGCCGAATGCTCTTCTGGGGGCTCATCGTGACCATCATCGTCCTCGATGTGGTCACGAAAGCGATGGCCGAGGCCTCACTCGCGCCGCGCGGTGTCCCACGCGAAGTCATCGGCGATTGGCTGCGACTCACCCTCGTCTACAACACGGGCGCGGCGTTCGGCATTTCGTTAGGCCCGTACTCGCGCTGGCTCTTTCTCGCTCTGGCGATCGTCGCGCTCGTCATCCTCGGGCGGCTCTATCGGCAGACGCCGGACACCGACCGGTTTCGCATCGCCTCGATCGGGCTCGTGTGCGCCGGCGCGATCGGCAACGTGATCGACCGCATCCGGCACCCCATGGGTGTCGTGGACTTCATCGACATTGGCATTGGGGTCCACCGGTGGCCCACCTTCAACGTCGCCGACATGGCGGTCAGTATCGGGGCGTTCATGCTCGCCTGGTCCCTGTGGGCCGAGGATCGCGCGCGGGCCCGCGCGGCGTCGGCAGCCGTGCCGACTTCGGTCGAGCGAGCCTGACCCACTTTCCGGGATGACCGGCGGCGCCGCGAGCGGCCCCGCGCCCGGGCTGCATCAATTCGTGATCGAAGAGGGGACGGGCGCGCGCCTCGACCTCCTCGTCGCCGCCCGCCTGGATCTCTCCCGCACTGGTGCGGCGACGCTCATCGCGAATGGTCGCGTGACGGTGGACGGCCGGCGCGAGAAGGCGTCGTATCGACCCGCCGTCGGCGAGCGCATTGCCGTCGACATCCCGCCACCCCCCGACCGCCCGGTGCTCGCCGAGGACATCCCGCTCACGGTGGTGTGGGAGGACGAGCACGCGCTCGTCATCGACAAGCCGGCCGGGATGGTCGTTCACCCCGCTCCCGGGAACTGGACGGGAACGCTCGTCAACGCCCTGAAGGGCAGGGGCCAGTCCCTGTCGGCCGAAGGGGGCACGGGTCGCGAGGGCATTCTGCACCGGCTCGACAAGGAGACGTCCGGCCTGCTCCTCGTGGCCAAAACCGACCGGGCGCACCGGTGGCTCGGCGCTGCCCTGGCGGCCCGTCGCATCAGGCGCCGGTATGCGGCGCTGGCCTGGGGGCACCTGGCGGCCGACCGGGTGACTGTCGACAAACCGATCGCCCGCGATCCGCGAGACCGAAAGCGGATGGCGATCGTCAATACGGGGAAGGCCGCAAAGACCGATTTCGTCCGGCTGGCCCGATTCGACTCGGCGGATTTGCTGCGAGCGCACTTGCACACGGGGCGCACGCATCAGATTCGCGTG
>JAICNG010000105.1 GCA_025931335.1 Gemmatimonadaceae bacterium
GAGGTGATCTCGACGGAAGGGATGAGCGTCCTTCCCGGCCTGTGGGACATGCACGTGCACCTGATGATCAACGGGCACGCGGACTATGCGCATTGGGATCGCACGTATCCGTCGCTGTTCGCAAGCGTGATCATGCCGGCATCGGCGAAGCAGCTCCTGCTGGCCGGGGTCACGAGCGCGCGCGATCTCGGGGCCCCGCTCGAGGCGAGCATCAGCGTACGCGACGCGATCAATGCGGGGAAGATTCCCGGCCCCACGCTCTATGTGTCGGGGCCGTTCATCCAGCACGAGCCCTATCCGGGAACGGAGGCCTTCCGGTGGGGGGTGAAGGGCCCTAACGACGCGCGCGCGAAGGTGAAGCGGCTTGCCGATGCGGGCGTCGACGTGATCAAGCTCATCGACCAGGATCAGATGACGATGGAAGAGGTGCGCGCCGTGGTCGAGGAAGCACACGCGCGTCGTCTTCCGGTCGTCGCGCACTCGCATCGCCCGGAGGAGATCCGGCGCGGCCTCGCGGCAGGGGTCGACGACTTCGAGCACACCGGGCTCGCGACGGCGGCCGAGTATCCGCCGGACATCGTGGCGATGATTCGGGAGCGGACGGCGCGAGGCAACGCCGGACCGCTGTTCTGGACTCCAACGATCGAGGGACTGTTCAACTACGAGTACGTTCGCGACAACCCGGAGAAGCTGGACGACCCATCGTGGCACGAAGGGCTGCCCGATTCGATCGTGGCCGACATTCGCCGCTCGAACGCGCATCCGGAGCGGCTGTCGTACTTCCAGATGACGCCGAGCCGGCGCCCGACGCTGGCGAGGAAGTTCGCGCAGCTTCGGGAGTCGGGAGTCGTCCTGTTGATCGGGACGGATGCGGGCATCCCGATGAAATTCCACTCGATGGCGACGTGGAACGAGCTCGACATCTGGGTGAATACGCTCGGCGTGGACCCGATGACGGCAATTCGCGCGGCGACCTATTGGCCATCGGTGGCGATGAAGGTCGATCGCGACGTGGGCACGATCAGTGAAGGCAAGTACGCCGACATCATTGCGGTGCGAGGTGACGTGCTCCGGTATATCGCGCTGCTCCAGCGAGTGGACGTGGTCATCAAGCGCGGAGTCCGCTACAAGTGAGCCCGGCTCATCCACGCGTTCGCGTTCGCGAGGTCAGCTACGGCCCATCCCTCGTTCAGCCGCGGCACGCCCACGAGGAGACCACGATCACGCTCGTGGTGACCGGGTCGCTCCGCGAGACGGTGGGGCGGACGCAGGAAGTTGCCCGCGCGCTCAGCATCGTGGTCAAGCCGGGCGACACCGAGCACGCCGACCAGTTCGGTGAGCGAGGTGCGCGCACGGTGCAGATCGGCCTGACCGCAAAGGAGGGAGCGGCTCTCCGCGAGTGGGAGCCGGCGGCGCGACAGTGGCGGTGGACCCATGCGGGGCCCGCGGTTCCCGCGTTTCTCCGCCTCCTCACCTTCCTCCGCGCGACGCCGCACGACGACCTGCTCCTCGAGGCAGGCGTGGCCGATGTCCTTTCATCCTTGCGCGAGCATGCGCATGACGCACGTCGTGAGCCGCCGGTGTGGCTCAGGCGAGTGCGCGAGGAGATGGACGACCGTGGCCTGGGCGTGCGCGTGCGCGACATCGCGGCGGCCGCTGGCGTCCACCCGGTGTATCTGGCCCGACAGTTCCGTCACTACTTCGGCTTCTCCGTCGTAGCGCACCTTCAGCGTCGCCGCGTGACCCGCGCGGCCGAGCTCATCGCATCGTCGTCCATGCCGCTGTCGACCATCGCCTTCGAAGCGGGCTTTGCCGACCAGAGCCACCTGACCCGTTCCTTCCGAAGCGGCACCGGAATGACCCCTGGCTCGTACGCGGGTTTCATCCGTTCAAGACCTGCCGTCGCCATTCGCTGAGTAATTGGGGGATTGTCTCACGACCCCTCCTTCAACCGTGCCGCCCATGCTTCGCTTCGTCATCCTCGCTTCCCTGTGTGGCTGCGCCAGCGCCCAATACCGGGACATGCCCTCGACGCCTTCCGTGTCCGCCGGGCTCGACTCTGCCCTATCGCAGCTGTTCGCGCTCGACCTCGCCCCGGGGATGTCGGTGGCCGTCGTGCGCGATACGCAGGTCGTCTACGCCAAGGGGTTTGGATGGGCTGACGTCGAGGCCCGCCGGCCGGTGACGCCCGAGACGATCTTTTACATCGCATCGACGACGAAGTCGTTCACCGGCCTGGCCGCAGTCCTGCTCGATGAGCAGGGCCGTATCGATCTCGATGCGCCGCTCAGCCGGTACCTGCCCACGGCGAAGCTCCAGGCGCCGCTCGACCCCGATTCGATCACCCTGCGGTCGCTGCTCTCGCACACGCACGGGATCGACAACGACGGCCCGATCGTTTATCGCACCGCGTTCACCGGGGAGCACACCAATGACCAGCTGCTCACACTGCTGGCCGCGCACCCGCCGCAAACGTCCGGCGGACAGGTCTCCCGCGGATACGTGTATGGCAACATCGGCTACAACGTCGCCGCGCTGGCGATGGACGTGGCCCTCCGTGAGAGCTGGCGGGACGTCCTTCAGCGCACGATCTTTCAGCCGTTAGGCATGACGAGCACGAGCGCGTACGTCTCGCGAATGCCGCGCGAGCGCCTGGCTCAGCCCTATCGGTGGGAGCCGACGGGGTTCACCCGGGCCCCCTACGGCAAAGGGGATGGGAACATGCAAGCCGCGGGCGGCCTCGTGTCGACGGCCGCCGACATGGCGCGGTGGCTCGAGGCGCACATCAACGGTGGCGTCGTCGACGGACGCCGGATCTTCTCGGCGACCGCGATCGCCGAGACGCACCGTCGTCAGGCGACGCTGAGCCAGAACGCGCGCGGCCTGGCGCTGAACGGCTACGGATTCGGATGGCAGATCGGCACGCTCGGTACGGACACCATTCTCAACCACGGCGGCGGATTCAGCGGATTCAGCACCAGCATGTCGTTCATGCCGCAGCGCCGCATCGGCGTCGTCGTCATGTCGAACGACAACGGCACCGGCTCGGCGCTCACGGCGCTGGCCGCGCGCGCGGTGTACGCGAAGCTCATTGCTGGTGAGAGCTTCTCGGCGGATTCCCTGGCGCGCCTTCGCGCCGAAGCCGCTGGTGTGCGGGATCGCGTCGCCGCCGACCGGGCCCGCCGCGCCGCGCGCCCGCAAACGCTCCCGTTCCCGATCGAAGCGTACGCCGGCACCTACGAGAACGACCTCTACGGTCGGGTCGTGTTCAGTGTGGTGAACGGCAAGCTCGAGGCACGCGCGGGACAGGCATGGAGCGCGGTCGAGGTCTTCGACGGCGCGAACAACGCCCTGAGGGTCGAGCTGACGGGGTCGGGAAACGTGGCGCGGTTCGTCATCGAGAACGGTCGCGGGGTTTCGGTCGAGATCGCGGGGGTGGTGTTCCGCCGGTGAAGCGTGGCCCTCGACCCGAGGTGGGGGGCCCGGGGCGGGAGGCTTACACAAGTCTTACTTGACGTGGGGTGGGGGCCATGCTAGATAGCTAGCAGCCTGCTAGATATCTAGCATTCCACAACCCCGGATGCGTCATGGTTCTCCCCCAAACCAAACTCCCCCGCCGAGAGCGCGAGATCATGGACGCGCTCTACCAGAGCGGTGAAGCCACCGTCAACGAAGTCATGGAGCGCATGCCCGACCCGCCCAGCTACTCGGCGGTCCGCGCCACGCTCCGCGTGCTCGAGGACAAGGGTCTCGTGAAGCACAAGCAGGACGGGCCCCGTTATGTCTATCTGCCGGCGATTCCAACGCAGAAAGCCGGGTTCGCCGCCCTCAAGCACCTGGTGCAGACGTTCTTCGATGGGTCCGCCGAGCAGGCGCTCGTCGCCCTCGTGCAGATGTCGGACGCCAATCTCACTCCCGCCGAGCTCGAGCGGCTCTCGGACCGGATCGGCAAGGCCAAGAAGGAGGGACGCTAATGGAGCGCTTCGTGAGCTGGATCCCGACGATGATCGACGCCGGCGCGAAGGGCGCGCTGCTCCTCATCGCGATCTTCATCGTCACGCGCCTCATGCGTGGCGCGTCGCCGGCGACGCGACACGTCGCATGGGCCGCGGGCATCGTGGTGCTCATCGCCCTTCCCGTCCTTTCGGCGATGCTCCCGCGGCTCGAGGTCGTCCCCGTCCCCGCGCCGGCCGTCGAGCCGATGAGGCAACCGCCCGCGCCGGCCGCCGCGCCTGACGAGAGCTGGGAGCAGACACAGAAACCGAAGCGCGCGGTCTTCGCCAGCAACGATGCGGCGCTTCCAGGAGCGGAGGAGCTCGCGGCACGGCTGGTGTCAGGCACGCCGGACCCGGCTGCGGCCGAGGCGGATCCGTGCCCGCTGGTCTCGCGGTGCACGGTCGCGATGGTGGCGGCGATCTCGCCGGCGGAGGGCTTCGTCGCGCTCTGGATCATCATCGCGGCGGCATTGCTCGCGCGCCTCGCCATCGGCGCGATCGCGGCCCGCCGGCTCGTGCGACGCGCGATCCCGGTGCGCGATCCCTCGTGGCGGCAGCTCCTGAAGGATGCGCAGGAGATGGCGGACGTGCGGGGCACGGTGCGGCTGTACGAGAGCGCCGACGTCGGCATGCCGGTGACGCTCGGCGTCCTTCGCCCGACGATCGTGATGCCGCCGCTCGCGACCTCGTGGAGCGAGGAGCGGCGCCTCACGGTGCTCGTGCACGAGCTGGCGCACGTTCGTCGCAACGACGTCGCGACCTGCCTCGTGGCTCGCGTTGCCTGTGCGCTGCACTGGATGAATCCGCTCGTGTGGCGCGCGGCGCGCAAGCTGCGCGACGAATGCGAGCGCGCGTGCGACGATCTGGTGATTCGAGCCGGAATGACCGCGTCGACGTACGCGGATGACCTGCTCGACATCGTGCGCAACGCCGGCACGTCACGGGCGCCCGCTGTCGCACTGCCGATGGCACAGCGCTCCGATTTCGAAGGACGTCTGCTCGCGATCCTCGAGCCGAGCGGCCCACGCCGCAATCCCTCGCGCGTTCGCTCGTTCGCGGTCGCGGCGTTCGTGGCGGCGATGGCGATGCCGTTGGCGGCGATGGCGCCGGCGCCCCTCGCCAGCGATGCCGACACCGAGATCGATGGAACGGTCGTGCTCGATGAAGCCACTGAGGGTGATACCGGACGCGGGATGGGCCGTGGCGTCGGCAGAGGCACGGGCGTGGGCGACGGTGCCGGCGACGGTGCCGGCGAAGGTGCGGGTGAAGGCACGGGGCTGGGCCGCTCGATCGGCGCCGCATTCGACGAGCTTGGCGTCGATCTGAGCTCGCTGAGGGCGGATGTCGTCAGCGGCGTCGCGATGAGCCTCGAGACTGCCAAGTCCGTCGCCACCGACTACGTGAACGACGTGGCGGTCCGCCTCGAGACGCAGTTCCCGCAGGCGCCTCAGCCGGAGAACGTCGAGCAGCCGATCCAGCACGAGTCGAAGGCGCAGAAGAAACAGCGCGACCAGCCCGATCAGGAGCGCCAGGTGAATCAGCGCGCGATCGCGGGATTGTCGCTGGCGTTGGGCGATCGCGACCCGCTCGTGCGGCTCGCCGCGGCGGAGGGACTCGGCGGCATCGAGGACCCGCGCGCGATCGAGGCGCTGAGCCGGGCTCTGCGGACCGATGAAAGCGTCGAGGTGCGACGCATGGCCGCCTGGGCGCTCGGGGAGATCGAGGACGCCGCGGCGGTGCCGGCGTTGTCCGACGCGCTGCGTTCCGATCGCGACGACGAAGTGCGGCGGATGGCGGCGTGGGCGTTAGGCGAGATCGAGAGCGCGACGGCCGTCGAGGCACTGGGCGCGGCGCTCAAGGACTCCAGCCCGGAAGTGCGGAAGACGGCGGTCTGGGCGCTGGGAGAGATCGAGTCGCCGAACGGCGTTCCGCACCTGCTGCCCTTCCTCAAGGATGAGAATCCGGAGATCCGTTCGCAGGCGGCGTGGGCGTTAGGCGAGATCGAGAGTCCGCGGGCCGTCGCGGGGTTGGCGGCGGTGCTGGACGATCGGGAGCCGAAGGTGCGCGAAATGGCGGTGTGGGCGCTAGGGGAGATCGAGGACCGCAACGCCGTCGGCGCCCTCTCCAAGGCACTGAGCGACGCCAACGTCGGCGTGCGGCGCAAGGCGGCGTGGGCCATCGGCGAGCTCGACATCGAGGGCGAGGCGCCACCCGCGCTGATCGAAGCCACGCGCGATCAGGATCGTGAGGTTCGCAAGGCCGCGGCGCACGCCCTCGGCGAGATCGGCGACCCGGCGTCCGTGGGCGCGCTCGCGGTGCTGGCTCGTGGGCAGGACAACGCGCTGCGATACGTCGCGGTGCATGCGCTCTCGGAGATCGAGGATTCGGCCGCCATCGAGGTGCTCGTGGAGCTTCTCAAGGATCCGGATCCCGAAGTGAGGAAGATTGCGGCTCAGGCACTGGGGAAACGATGAGAACGCCCGATTACGGATTGCGGATGGGGGCGACGACGCCGCTCGTGCTCGTCGCGCTCGTCGTGGGAGCGGGGGCCGTCGCGGCCACCGCGGCCCAGCGGGATGATGCGGAGAACGTCGCGGCGCTCATCGCCGCGGTGCGCAACGCCAACCCGGTGCTGTGCGAGCTCGCGGCGCGAGGGGCGGCGTGGGACGGCAACTGGCGATTCGTCGGACCCGCGGCCCCCCTTCGCGAGCGCAACTCGGCGAGCATGGTGCTCGTGCGATTCGCCGCCAGCTCTCCGAAGGGACGGGAGGTGATCGCGCCATTGCGTGCGGCGCTCGCCGACCCCGATCCCTGCGTGAGACGGTTCGCGGCGCCGTTGCTCGGGCGCACGCAGCAGGACGCCGCCGTGGAGACGTTGGTGTCGGCGCTGCGCGATGAGAACCCGATCGCTCGTGAGGCGGCCGCCGTCGGGCTGCGGTTCGCCGAGAAGCCGAGCACGATCGATCCGCTGTCGCGAGCGCTCGAAGACCGGGAACCGTCGGTGCGTGCCGCGGCGGCGTGGGCGCTCGGCGAGATCGAAGACTCGCGCGCGATCCCTGCGCTCGAGCGTACGCTCAAGGACCCTGAGCCGATCGTGCGCATCAACGCGGCATGGGCCCTTGGCGAGATCGAGGACGCGGCGGCGATTCCCGCGCTGACCGCGCTGCTCCGCGAGGATCGCGATCCCGAAGTGCGAAGGATGGCGGCGTGGGCGCTCGGGAACATCGAGTAGCGCTGTTCGCCATGACGACGACAGCCGTGCTCACGCGCGGCTGTCTTTTTTTTTCCTCGGGCTCCTCCGTCCCGCAAGCGGCCACGGACAGCCGAACTGCCGAACGACCCGAATGACAACACGGATTACCCGAATTGCTCCCTCTGCGTTGAGCGCGCCTCGACGGCAACAAGGCTGTGTCGTTGTGCTTGCGAGAGCGATTGCTCGGCGCGGGGAGCCATTCGTGTAATTCGTGTTGTCATTCGGGGGTCGTTCGCAGTTCCAGTTGTCCGTGGCCCTGCCATCTAGGCCTCTCCCGAAAACTCCCGCGCCTCGTATCGCGACCCCGTCGCCCCGTGCGCCTCTTTGGCGAGCGCGTCGAGTGCCTCGCCGTTTCGCCCTGTGGCGTAGACGACGTATCCTTCCCTGGCGAAGTCGAAGGCAAGGGCGTGTCCCAATCCGCGCGTGGCACCGGTGATGAGCGCTACGGGCATGGCGGGGGCGGCAGAGGTCGGTCGAGCGCGGGCGGGCCATGACCCGCGCGTGCATCCAGTCGTCGAATCCTAGATGAAGCCACGCATTCTGCGAAAGGTTCTCGGCCTGGCGGTCCTCGTCGCGTGCGCCGAGGACACGAGCAAGTACGCGCGCGGCCGCGGGCTCGATGTGGCACAGCTCCCGGCCACCGATCGTGCGGCCATCTACGTCGCCGCGCTGGGCGGCAGCTTCGATCTCGACCCGGGGCTGTCGCTGCTGGTCGACACGATCATGCTCACGCGGACGGGCGGCGAGGGTCCGGGCGCGCCGTTAGGTGCGGACGTCCGCACCGCGCTGCGCACCATGGGCGTCACGAAGGGCGAGTGCGCGCCGCAGCGGCGCGCTCCGACGAGAACCCCGATCTGCCGCGCCGACATCCCCGGCTACGTCGTGCGATTCTCCGACGTGTTCGCCATGGCGGGCGACTCCGTCCAGACGCACGTGGTGGCCGAGCGGTACGACACCCCATCGACCGGCGAGCACAATCGGTTCACGATCGAGCAGGCCTACCAGCTCGTCAAGCGCGACGGAGGCTGGCACGCGGTGCGGAAAGCGAGAATAGACTAAGGGGTCGAGGGGTCGAGGGATCAAGGGATCGAGGGTGCGGGGGAATATCTCGGCCAGCGCCCTTGATCCCTCGATCCCCCGATCCCTCGCTCCCCTGCCCTCAACTACCGCCCTGACACCCCGAACCGCCACACCCGCCGCTCCCCCGGCCCCAGGGGCGGGACCCAGAACCGCAGCGTTCCCGCCTCCGACTTCACGACTCGTGCGCGGCCCCCCGAGGCTCGCTCCCCATCTCCCAGCGTCACCCGCGCCACGAGACCGCGCGCGGTGTCCGGGCCCGCATTGTGGATCTCCACCTGCAACGCCCGCGCGCCCACGCGGGCCGCTCGCGTCGTAACGGCCGCGCGAGCGCGCCACCACGTCGCGACGTCGTTGGCTGTCGTCAGCCAGACCGCCGTGTCGGCGTGAATGCGGCGCGCGATCCGCGCGAGCGCGGGGACGAGCTCGGGGCGCGCGAGCAGCTGCGAGTGATAGCTCAACAGATACAGCCCACCGAGCGCACGGATCTTCTGGTATTCACCGAGATACTCCCTGACGATCTCATCGAGGCTGCCGCGTGACGCGAGGCTCGCCGCGTCGAAGTCATCGACGTTCGCGCGACCGAGCAGGACTATCGTGTCGCCTTCGATCTCGAGCAGCTCCGGTGCAGCCGCCCGCGAGTTGTTCGCGCCGAAGATGTAGCTGCCCCCGGCCTCGAGCCATGCGGCGAGCGTCGCCAGGTCGAACTGCTCCTCGGGCGGACGCAACCCAGCCGCTGGCGCGCCCAGAAGATCGCGCAACTGCACCTGCGTGAGTGCCAGACGCCTGCGCTGCACGTCGGCCGGCTGCCCTCCCAAAAGCCGATGGTTCTCGCTGTGCGTGCCGATCTCGTCCGATTCCGCGATCGCTTTCGCCAGGCGCTCGTGGCGTCGCGCGAGCTCCGACGTCAGGAAATAGGTTCCCCGCACGCCGGCGGCGCGCAGCGAATCGAGGGCGAACTGCGCGTTGGCGAACTGGTCCTCCACATCCTGCGCCAGCACCGCGGCCGCAATCTTCCCGCGCGGCCACGGCTCGACCTCGGCCAGCGGTGTGTGCGACGCCCACGCGACGGCGTTGCGCACGAGCAGCTCCGCGATTGCCCGGTCCCACGGAAGATCGTTCACGCCGGTGAGCTCGAAGCTCACGTACGCCACTGGCGCACGCCGATATGCCGATCGGACGATGGCGGCGTCGAGCAGCGGCGTGCCATGCGCGGGCTCCGGCCGCAGCGCGAATGACGCGAAGAACGCATCGCGTCCGGCGCGACGCAGCGCCACGTACGGCGCCGGATCGAGCTCCAGTCGCGTGCCGGGGGGAATGCCGGTCGCCAGCGCGCTCCCGCTCGGGAACGTGACGTACGCGATGTCTCGCTTCTCGAGCGGCTCCACTCGTGAGGCGCCGGTGAGGGAGACGAGAAGCCCGTACCCGAGCGGGCGGCAGCGTGCGTCCTTGGTGCCGATCGCGCCGGTGACGACCAAGCCTTGCCCGCGCCCTCCGGCCCGATCGATCGCGTCCCGCGTCGCGACGCTCAGGCAATGTGCCGATGGGATGACGAGCACGCGCGCCTGGCTGGTGCCGATCTCGCCTGGCGCCACCACCAGAACGTCAGCGCCCGTGGCGCGCAGCGTCGTCGACCATCGATCGATGATCGAGTCGTACGACGCTCGCTTCGTGAAGTACGATGCCGCGGCGGGATCGCGCACGACCGCGACACGCACCAGTGAGGGCAGCGTGGCGGGCGCGAGAATCGACGCCAGCGGGATGACGGTCGTCGATCCGGCGAACCGCTTCGGGACCGCATTCCCCTTTGGTGCGCTGTCGTCGCGCGCCGCGAGTGCCACCGAGACGCCGACCACGGCCAGCGCGACCACCACGGCCCACCGTGCGCTACCGAGCGGCGTCGTCATCGTCCGCGCCGAGTGTGATGCGCTCGAAGTACACGGGCCCCTCGTCCGCCGCCTGTTCCTCGCGCCGAGGCCGGCGCGACTCACGCCACTTGTACGCCGCGTAGCTCCCCATCGCGAGAAAGATCGTGACGAGGAAGGCGACGAGAATGATGGTCGAGAAGAGCTTGTCGATGGTCATTGTTTGCCTGCAATGGCGCTGGATAAAGCGCTGGAAAGGCGCTGAAAACCCTCGAACATTCCCCCCGCGCTGTTCCAGCGCCCTTAGCGCCGTTCCAGCGCCTGTCGCTACTTCAGCGCTGTTCCAGCGCCCTTAGCGCCGCTCCAGCGCCTCGTCTTTCCAGCTTTCCCCACGTCATCTGCACCCGTGCGAGCTCCTCGACGGTCGCGAACAGCTTCGCGACGTCGATCAACGTGATGAAGAAGAACCGATAGGGGATCGCCAGTGGAACGAGTGTGATGTCCTCCTCCTCCATCGCCACCGTGTGCAAAGCGGCGGCGAGGTCGAGCATCGTCAGCAGCAGCCACCAGTGTAGCACCATCGAGGCGGCGCCGAGCGACAGCGCGGCGATCGCGAAGAGCAGATTGCCGACGACGTTCACGACCGGCCACACGATTGCCTCGAACAACAGCGCCTGGAGCGATATCCATACGGCGGTGTCGCCGCGCGGCCGCGCGAGCCAATCGCCTCGCTTGCGCAGCGCCTGGAGAATCCCGCGCGTCCACCGGTAGCGCTGCTTGAGCAGGTCGTGCACCGTCTCCGGCGCCTCGGTCCATGCGACGGCACCATCTTCGTAGACGATCTGCCATCCCGCGCCGAGAATCTTGATCGTGACGTCGGCGTCTTCCGCGAACGTGTCCGTGTCGTACCCGCCGACCTGCGCGAGCACTTCCCGCCGAAAGACTCCGATCGGTCCCGGGATGATGTTGACGACGCGGAGAAACCCTTGTGCGCGGCGCGGGAGATTGAGCCCCTGGATGTACTCCAGCGCCTGAAGTCGCGTCCACAGCGTCCCGCGGTTCGCGATCTTGACGTTGCCGGCGACGGCGCCCACATGTGGATTGGCGAAGTGGCGCATCGCGTTCCGGAGCGTGCGCCGGCTGAGTCGCGAGTCCGCATCCATGCACAGGACGAACGGTGACGACGCGACCGCCAGGCCCGTATTGAGCGCGCTCGCCTTCCCCGCGTTCGTCTTGCGGACCACTCGCACCGTCGCCGCGCCGTGGGTCCCCTCGAGGGTGCAGGCGCGCTCGTAGGTGTCGTCGGTGGAGCCATCATCGATGACGATGATCTCGAACGACGGCCAATCGAGCTCCAGCAGACTTCCGATCGCCGCCTCGATGACGGGTCCCTCGTTGAATGCCGGAACGAGAATCGACACCGAGGCATCGACGGGGCTTCCTCGATCTTCGTTCTTCGTTCCCATGTGATGCAGATAGCTCAGCCACAGCAGCACCACGTACCGCGCGACCAGCAGAATGAGAAACGCGAGCAGGAACGTCACACCGATGCGCAGGACGACGCTTTCCGTCTCGATCGCGAATCGTGCGTGCAGCCAGAAGACCGCCGTCGCGATGACGAGCAGCACGATGGTGATCGGCGCGGCGTGCGCGAGTCGTCGGCGAGTGATCATGTCACGTCAGGCCGTCGGGCTGGCATCCAGGTTCAAATGCCAC
>JAICNG010000089.1 GCA_025931335.1 Gemmatimonadaceae bacterium
ACCGGCACTCGACGCTTGGTGCCGTTCGTGTACTCGAACACGACCGAGAGACCGGGCACGTGACTCACCTGCGGCTCGTGTCCCGCCGCGCGAATCGCCGCTTCGCGCTCCGCAAGCGCGCCATCGAGGCGGGAGGCATCGCGGAGTGCCGCGATGAGCAGCGGTCGCGACGTACGCTGCACCGCGGCATGCGATGCATCGAGCACCGGAACGCCAAGTGACGCGAGCACGGCACGCATCAGCGCGAGATACGCTCCGCCGACCGTGGCGCCCGGCACGTATGCCTCTCGCACCGTGGCGAGCGGCAGGTCGTAGGCAGCCGAACCGGCCGCCTCGGCCAGCTCATCGATCAGCGCGGTCACGTCGCCGAGGGGCAGCTCGGCCATGCTCACACCGTCACGCGTCGTGGGAGGAAGCCGCAGCTCGCGGAGCCCCGACCGCGACGCGAGCCAGGTGACGCTCGCTTCGGCGAAGTCCGCGTCGTCGGTCGCGGCCCAAAAGAGCGGCGCGGTGGGAATCGCCGTTGCCTCCTCGAGCGCATCGGCGAGCGCGAGCGCCGAGAGCGCCTTCGACCAGGTGTACACTGGCCCGCCGAACAACCCTGGCTGCTGCCCTGTCGTAACCAGCACGCCGCCCTCGCGCGCCACACGGTCGAGCCGGGCCGCCGCGCTCCCCGTTGCATCGATCGCGGGCGCGAGCGCACCGAGCCAATCGGCTGGCGCGTGATGGCGAGCGTCGTCCATACGCGCGCGCCATTCCGCGACCGTCCGTGGACGCGGCGGGAAGAACGCGCTGCCGTCGGCGCGCCCGGCAAGCTCCGCGAGCGGGGAGCCGCCGAGGGGCCGGGTGAGGACGCGCGCCGCGCTCACTTGTGGTACGGCTCGCCTCGCGCGATTGTGCCGGCCCGGTAGAGCTGCTCGGCCAGCACGAGCCGCGCGAGCTCGTGAGGCAGGGTCCACCGCGAGAAGCCGAGCAGCGACCGCGCGCGACTGCGCACGGCATCGGACAGACCGAACGCGCCGCCGATGACGAACGCGACGTCGCGCTCCCCGCGCTCCCGCTTCGCGCGCATCCATCCCGCGAACTCGTCGGACGCCATTTGAGGTCCCGTCGCGTCGCATGCGATCACGTCGGCCCCTTCGGAAGCATCGAGCAGCCGCTGCCCTTCCCGCTCCCGTACGAGCGCGGGTGCGCTCGACCGGGCCGGCTCTTCCCGAACTTCCTTCGTCTCGAGCGGCCAGTACCGTGCGGCGCGCGTCTCATACTCATGGATGGCCTCGGACAGTGCCCGATCGCGAGGCCGACCCACGGAGACGATCAGGAAGCGCATGCGCGTGGTGCCGCGTTATGCGTAGATCCCGCGCAGCCGGTGCACCGTCGCCACGCGGCTGATGGCGAGCATGTATGCGGCCGTTCGCATGTTCACCTTGTGCCGCCGCGAGACGTCGAGCACGTCGGCGAACGAGCGACACATGATCTCGGTGAGCCGCTGGTTGACGACATCCTCCGTCCAGAAGTAGCCGCCGCGATCCTGCACCCACTCGAAGTACGAGACGGTGACGCCGCCGGCATTGGCGAGAATGTCCGGAATCACGAACAACCCGTTCTCATCGAGAATCGCGTCGGCCGCCGCGGAGGTGGGACCATTCGCTCCCTCGCAGATGACTCTGGCGCGCACCTTCGCGGCATTCTTCGACGTGATCACGTTTTCCAGCGCCGCGGGAAGCAGGACATCGACCTGTAGCGTGAGGAGCTCTTCATTGGTGATGCGCTCGCCACCCTGGTATCCCTCGAGCGTGCGGTGCTTCCCCACGTGCTCGATCGCATGCGGCACGTCGATCCCTTTCGGGTTGTGGTAGCCGCCGGTGCGGTCGCTGATCGCCACGATCTTGCATCCTTCCTTCGCAAGCAGGTCGGCGGCGACGGAGCCCACGTTGCCAAACCCCTGCACGGCGACGGTCGTTCCCGCCACCGGCATCTTGAGATGCCGCAGCGCTTCCTTGGTGACGATCATGCACCCGCGACCCGTCGCCTCACGACGGCCGAGGGAGCCACCCATCTCCACGGGCTTGCCCGTGACGACCGCCGTCACCGTGTGTCGCACGTGCATCGAATAGGTGTCCATCACCCAGGCCATCACGCGCTCGTTCGTGTTCACGTCCGGCGCTGGCACGTCACTGTCGGGCCCGAGCGTCGAGATGATGCCCGCGGTGTATCGCCGCGTGAGGCGCTCGAGCTCCCCGACGCTCATCTTGAGCGGGTCGCAGACGACGCCGCCCTTCGAGCCGCCGAAGGGCAGTTTCACGACCGCACACTTCCACGTCATCCACGCCGCAAGTGCCTTGACCTCCTCGAGCGTCACGTTCATGTCGAAGCGGATGCCCCCCTTGGCCGGTCCTCGCGACGTGTTGTAGAGCACGCGGTAGCCGGTGAACACCTCCACTTCGCCATTGTCGAGCAGCACCGGGACGGACACCGTGATCTGCTTCTCGGGGTGGCGAAGCACCTTGTAGAGCCCGGGCTCGAGATCGAGCAGCTCGGCCGCCCGGTCGAAGCGGGACATCATCGCTTCGAACGGATTGTCCTCGTTGAGAAAGCGGTCCTTGTCGGGACGGACGATCTTGTCAGTCGGCAGGCGGAGATCGGTAGCCATGAATGTTCGGGAGAGTTGCTGGCCGCGCGACGGTCAGGGGTGAACGGGTCGTGCGGCGAGCACACGGGACAGCACGGCGTCGAGGGCGTCGCGCCCTTCCTCGACCATGACGCTCTGCGAAACATACCATAACGGCGCCGCTTCGCGAGGCCAATGCGGTGAGAGCTTGACGGCATCCTTGAGCGTACATACCGCGATCTCCCCCGCCGCCATCATCGACGCAAGCCGCGCGACCTCGGCGTGCGTATACGCGTGATGATCGGGAAAGACCGCCGCGCGCACGGTGGCGTCGGTGGCCGCGAGTTGGCGAAGGAACGCCGACGGGTCGCCGATGGCGACGACGGCGAGGACGCGCGTGCCCGCCAACGCTTCCAGCGGCATGGTGCTTTCACCGGTTGCTCCGCGCAGCTCCTGGAGCGTCAGCGCGGCCACACCGACGGGGATCCCGGGGAATCGGTGCCGGATCGTGTCGGCCACTGCGCTCGCCGTCGCGGGCGAGACGGCCTTTCGCGTGACGAGAACCATGGACGCTCGACGCAGCGCCGACAACGGCTCGCGCCACGGACCGGCCGGGAGCAGTCGCGGCGCGGACGCCCAGCGATCGGCGCTCAGCAGCACGAGGTCGGCGTCACGGAAGGCGCGACGGTGCTGAAAGGCATCATCGAGCACGACGATGTCGGCGCCGAGGGTGGCCGCGCGCTCGGCGCCCCGAATGCGATCGGGGGAGACGACCACCGGCACGTCGGGATTGAGCCGCTCATGCACGAGCGGCTCGTCCTCTCCGTAGCCGCGCATGACGATGGCCGGCCGCGCTCCCCGCGTGAGCAGCAACGCGGCGATCCACGCCGCAACCGGCGTCTTCCCCGTTCCGCCCACGGTGAGATTGCCCACGCTGAGCGCGGGAAGCGGCAGCGCGCGCCGACGGCGAAGGCCCGATCGATACAGGCCGGCATGAATCGCGGTGCCCACCCGATACAGCACCGACGCCGGGACGAGCGCCATCCGCGCGGCGCGTGCGCCGAGGCCCGTTCCCCACCAGAGATGCTCGAGCTTGCGCACGGGCGTCATTGTCCGGCGTCCGTGCTGTCGTCAGTGGTGCGATACCGGGCGGCGAGGTTGCGCAGTCGCTCCTGCCAGAGCGGCGCCTCCGCAGCCGCGCTCCTCGCGTCGGGCGCCTCGACACGCAACGGATTCTCGTATGCGATCGTCACCCGCGCGAATGGCTTGGGAATCAGAAAGCGGTCCCAGCTCGTCAGGCGCCACGCGCGCGGCGCATCGACCGTGATGAGGACGAGCGGCGCACCCGTCCGCTGCGACACGACGAGCGCGCCGGGCGCGAAGCTCTCGCGCGGCCCGCGCGGGCCGTCCGGGGTGAACGCGACATCGCGTCCGCCCTCGAGCGCGCGCGCTGTCCCGAGAATGGCGCGCTCGCCCCCGCGGCTGCTCGATCCCCGCACGGATCGATAGCCGAGCGAGTGCGCGATGCGCGCAATGATCTCGCCGTCGCCGTGCTCGCTGATGAGAATGGCGACGTGCTCCTTCCGATGCTGCCAGAGCAAGGGCAGCATCGTCCCATGCCAGAACGTGTAGATCACCGGCTGCCCGCGCGCGCGCACCGCCCGATGGGGCTCGGCGTTGATGACGTTCAACCGCCACGTGCTCGCGAGCGCGCGAAAGAGGACGCTTCCCAGGCGTGCGGCCCAGCGGACGCGCCGTGCATGACGCCGCGCACGCGCGTCGTCGGTCACCGCACCATCTCCAACGCCATCGACGCCACCCGGTCTGCGGCCCCGGGCGTACCCAATCGCGACCGCACGTCGGCCAGATCGTGGAGCATGCGATCGCGCTCCGGCGTCGGCTGGAGCAGCGGCTCGAGCGTATCGGCGACGCTCACCGGGACCAGCTGCCGCTGCACGAACTCCGGGGCCACCAGGCGACCGGCGACGACGTTCACCAACCCGATCCACGGCACCTTCACCACTCGTGAGGCGATCGCGTACGTCACGCGATTCGTCCGGTAGCCGATCGCGAGCGGGCATCCGGCGACGGCGGCCTCGAGGGTCGACGTTCCGCTCTTGCAGAACGCCGCGTCGGCCGCGCGCAACACGTCAAATGAGGCACCGCGGACCGCCGGGAACGGGCACGCCGCGCCATCGAGCTCGATGCCGGGCGCAACGCTCACCACCACGTGGAGCCCCGGCAGCCGCCGCTGCAGCTCGCGCCCGACGGCGACGAAGTCGTCGAGGTGGCGCGCGATCTCCTGCCCGCGGCTTCCCGGGAAGAGCGCCAGCACGCGCGCGTCGTCAGGCAGACCAAGCGCGCGCCGTGCGGCGCGACGATCCGGCAGCCGCTGGGCGCGGTCGAGCAGCGGATGCCCCACGAACGTCGCGTCGATGCCATGTTGACGCAGCAGCGGTTCCTCGAACGGCAGAATCACCGCCGCCCGCGTGATGAGGCGTGACAGCTTCGCGAGCCTCCCCGCCCCCCACGCCCATACCTGCGGCGTGATGTAATACAGCACCGGCACTCCGCGCGCGCGGGCACGCTCCGCGACCCGCATGTTGAATCCGGGGTAGTCGATCAGCGTGACCAGCCCCGTCTGGTTGCGATCGAGACGCCGCCGCAGGTCACGGAGCAGCAACCAGTGGCGCGGCACGTGGCGAATGACCTCGACGAAACCCATCACCGCCATGCGCTCGACATCCTCGATCAGCGTCACCCCCGCCTCGCGCATGCGCGAGCCGCCGATCCCGGCCAGGGGGCGCGCGGGCTCACGTCGGCGGATGGCCGCGGCGACTCCGGCTGCGTGAAGGTCGCCGGACGTCTCGCCGGCGACGAACAGAATCTCACGCACGACTGGCGCCCGCGAGCGACGGCAACGTGCGCTCGATCTCCCGGTTGATGCGGAGCGCGACGGCGAGCGCTTCACGCCCGTCGTCGCCGGAGACGACGACGCCGGTGCGCCCCTGCACCGCCGCAATGAAGCTCTCCAGCTCGAGCCGCAGCGGCTCACCCTCCGGCGCATCGAGCACCACGCGCTCGACGAACGCCTCGAGCGCGAGCGGCGCCTTGGCGATCGCGGAGAAATCCACGTCGGTACGCAACCGATAGAACTCCCCCGCTCCCCCGGCGAGATCGAGCGACAGGTATCCCGTTCGCTGGAAGATCCGAATCTTCCGAAGCCGCTCGCGCGACACGCGACTCGCCGTGATGTTGGCGACCGCGCCCGACTCGAAGGTGAGGCGCGCGTTCGCGATGTCGACCGACGGCGTGAGCACGGCGACGCCGACCGCCTGAAGGTCCTCGACGTGTCCCCCCACGAGCGTGCGCACGAGATCGATGTCGTGGATCATCAGGTCGAGCACGACGGCGACATCGGAGCCTCGCGGGTTGAACGGAGCCAGACGATCGCTTTCGATGAACCGCGGCGTGTCGATGTAGGGGAGCGCGGCGCGGATCGCGCGATTGAATCGCTCGACGTGGCCGGTCTGGATCATCGCGCCCGTGCGCTTCGCGACCGCCAGCAGGTCGTCGGCTTCATCGAGCGTCGCCGCGATCGGCTTCTCGATCATCACGTGGATGCCGCGCTCGAGCGCCGCTTTCGCCACCGCGTGATGCCCGATCGTCGGCACGACGACCGTCACCGCATCGACGTCGTCGAGCAGGGCCTCGAGCGAGGGGGCCGCACGGACGCCCAGCTCCTCGCTGACCTGTTGCGCACGCTCGGGCCGGACCTCGAAGAAGCCAATGAGCTGCGCACCATCGACATCGCGCAAAAGCCGCACGTGATGCTGCCCGAGACTGCCGGCGCCGACCACGCCCACGCGCACGGGGGCGGTCAGATCACGACTCCGCGTTGGCTGTTGTCGACGAATCCGAGGAAGTGTTTCACCTCCGGGGTCATCGAGAGCTCCGACTGCGCTCGCTCGAGCGCCTGCGAGACGTTCAGCTCCGAGCGGAAGAACAGGCGATACGCCCGCTTGAGCTCCCGGATGACCTCCGGGTCGAAGTTGTTGCGTTGCAGCCCCACCGAGTTGAGCCCGTAGAGCTTCACTGGATTGCCGACCGCCTTGAGATACGGGGGAATGTCCTTCGCCACACGGGACATTCCGCCGACGAACGAGTGCGTCCCGATGCGCACGAACTGGTGCACCGCGGTGAGCCCGGAGATGATGGCCCGGTCCTCGACGGTGACATGGCCGGCGAGCTGCACCCCGTTCGCCAGGATCACCCCATCGCCGACGTGGCAGTCGTGCGCCAAATGCACGTACGACATGATGAAGCTTCCCTTTCCAACGGTCGTCTTCCACGACTGCGAAGTACCGCGATTGATGGTGGAGTATTCGCGCACGATGCTCCCCTCGCCGATCTCCACCGTCGTCGCTTCCCCCTTGAACTTGAGATCCTGCGGGTCGCCGCCAATGACGGACCCGACGCCAATCCGGACGTTGGGCGCGAGACGCACGTGGCGCTCGAGGGTCGCGCGCGGGGCAATGATGCAGCCGTCTCCCACCTCGCAGTCCTCGCCGATGATGGCGAACGGCCCCACCTCGACGTCCTCGCCAAGCCGGGCATCGCGCGCGACGATCGCGCTCGGATGCACGCGCGCGGTCATTTGTCGCGCACCATCGCGCCCATGTCGGCCTCGGCGGCGATCTCGCCGTCGACGCGCGCGATCCCGTGCATCTTGCACGTCGCGCCCCGCAGTTGCGTGACCTCGAGCTCGAAGCGCAGCTGATCCCCGGGTCGCACGGGACGGCGGAAGCGCACGTTGTCGAGCGAGATGAAGTACACGACCTTCTTTTCCGGGTCGTCCACCAGCCCCATCAGGAGGATGCCCCCCACCTGGGCCATCGCCTCGATGATGAGCACGCCAGGCATGATCGGATGCCCAGGGAAATGCCCCTGAAAGAACGGCTCGTTCATCGTGACGTTCTTGATGCCGACGATCCGCTTCTTCTCCTCCATCTCGAGCACGCGATCGACGAAGAGAAACGGATACCGGTGGGGGAGCACCTTCATGATGTCGTTGATGTCGTACATCCGCGTCTCCTTCGCGGCGGAAGTGATCATCGCTCGCACCAGCGCCACCGTCCCGCGGTGGCTCGGCTTGATGGCCGTCACGTGCGCGCGCACGCGCCGGCCCGCCAGCGCCAGGTCGCCCACGCAGTCGAGCGCCTTGTGGCGCAGAAACTCGTCAGGCCAGCGGAGGGTCGTGTCGACGACGCCCGCCTCATCGAGCACCACCGCGTTCGCGGTCGTCGCCCCTCGAATCAGCCCCATCCCCCGCAGCAGCTCGACCTCGCGGACAAATCCGAACGTGCGAGCCCCCGCAAGATCGCGCAGGAAGCTGCTTCGCGATACCTCGTACCGGCCTGATTGCCGCCCGATCAGGGGATGCGGGAAATCGATCGTGATGTCGAGCGAAAGCTTCCTCGCTGGACGCGCCTCGTAGACGGCCTCGCCATCGACGACCCGCACGGGCGCGTGCAGCTCCAGGTACTCGACCGCCCCACCCCGCTCGACGATGCCGGCCCGCTCGAGGGCATCCACGAACGGACGCGCACTGCCGTCCATGATCGGCGGCTCGCTCGCATCGAGCTCGATGAGCAGGTCGTCGATCTCCTGCCCCACGACCGCGGCGAGCACGTGCTCGACGGTGTGAAACGCCGCCTCGCCGCTCCCCAGCTGCGTGCGCCGTTCCACCTGCACGGCATGCTCGACGTGCGCGGGCACCGGCGCCGCGTCAGGCAGATCGATCCGTCGGAAACGCACCCCGCTGCCCGGCGATGCCGGGGCGAACGTGAGATGCACCGGTTCACCGAGGTGCAGTCCCACGCCCTCGAGCGTGATGCGCTCGGCTACCGTGCGACGGCCGCTCACTGCCGCTCGCGATCGATCAGACGCTCGAGCGTCTTCATGAGACCGGACAGACGGAAGAGCGCGGCGTGAGCGCGGAGCGCCTCCTTGTGCGGCCGCGCGGGGTAGCCCGACCATGTTTCTCCAGCGGGCACGTCGCCAAAGGCGCCCGCTTGCGCGCCAAGGCGGGCACCCTTGCCGACGGTGAGGTGGCCGGCCAACCCCACCTGTCCGGCGAGGATGACGCCGTCCTCGACGTAGGTCGATCCGGCGATCCCGACCTGCGCCATGATCAGGCAGAGGGCGCCGATGCGCACGTTGTGGCCGACATGCACCAGGTTGTCGATCTTCGTTCCCGGCCCGATCACCGTGTCATCGATGCTGCCCCGATCGATCGTGGTGTTCGCCCCGATCTCCACGTCATCGCCGATCACGCACCGGCCGACGTGCGGAATCTTCTGGTGCGCGCCGTCCTGGAACACGTAACCGAACCCGTCGCTCCCGATGCGCGCGCCGCTATGAATCCGCACGCGGCGTCCGATGCGCGCGCGCGCATACACGCTCACGTTCGAATAGAGGTGGCTGTCGTCGCCAATCCGCGCATCCTCACCGACGACGCAGCCGGCGTCGATGGTGACGCGGTCGCCGAGCGCGACGCCCGATTCGATCACGACGTGTGCGCCCACGGAAACGTCGCGTCCGAGCGTCACGCCCCGCCCGATCACCGAGGTCGCGTGCACCCCCGGGCGCCGGGCCGAAGGAACGTACAGCTCGGGGAGCACGCGCAACATGGCCTCGTGAGGGCGCGCGACGACGATGCGTGCCCGGACTTCCGCGGGGGCGTCGGCCCATTCCGGGCTCACCAGCGCGGCCGCCGCTCGGGTCGTGGCGAAGAGCGGCGCGTAGCGCGCGGCCGCGAGGAACGTCAAGTCGCTGGCGCCGGCCCGATCGAGTGGCGCCACCGACGACACGCGCGTCCCGCCGTCGCCGCGGAGCTCTCCGCCGACGAGGCGCGCGATGGCCTCGGCGGTGAGGAGCCGTGGCCCCTCACCGCCGGGTGTCGTGCGCGAGCTCGGCGAATCGGTCAAGGTTTCGGGCGCTGCACTCCGCTCGGTTGCTGGGAGGCCGGTGCCGCGGGCCGCTGCGGCGCGGCGCCGGGTGGCCGGGCAGCCGCTGTCGGCGGGCCGGCCGCGCGGAGCCGCGCGAGTACCTTTTCCGTGAGGTCGAGGTTCTTGTCGGCGGCCACCACGACGCCGGCTTGATTCTCGGCGTCGAAGATCATCGAGTATCCCTCTTCGGCGCGAAGCTCGTCGATCACCTTGTTGATCTGCTCCATGATCGGACGCACCAGCTCCGCCTCACGCGCCCGCACCTGCTGCTGCAGCTCCTGCGTGCGCCGCTGATACTCCTCCTCCTTCGCACGAATGTCTTTCTGGCGCGTCTCCTTTGCCTGTGGCGAGAGCGAGACTTCCTGCTTGTTGTAGTCGGCGATGAGCGTGTTGAGCGAATCGCCCATGCGCTGCACCTGAGCGCGGTACGTCGTCATCTCCTTCTCGAACTGCGTCTCGGCCGCCGCGCGCCCGGGAGCGTTCGCGAGGATCGTTTGCGACTTGATGTATCCGATCTTCACCGGCGTCTGTGCCACCGCGGCACCGGCGCTGAAGACCAGGAGTCCGAGCGCGATCGCGCCCGCGCGAGCCATGCCTGCCATGATCACTCCGTCAGTAGAGATTGCCGAGCCGGAAATGGAGCTCCCATTTGGGATCCGGACGGCCGAGGATGTCCGTCCGATCGAAGCCGTAGGCCCAGTCCAGTCCGAGGGGACCCAGCGGCGTTATCAGTGATACACCGACACCCGCGCCACGGAACAGCCGCGTGGGGTCGAATTCGCGCGGCTGATCCCAGATGTTGCCCGCGTCGAAGAACAGGTTGAGGTACACCTGCGAGTTCAGCCGAAGGCCGAGCTCGGCGGTGGTCGAGAAGAACGCGTCGCCGAACGAGGCGCGCGTCTGCTGCTCGTTGGGGTCGAAGCCGTTGGGCGTAATCGAGAACTCCTTGTAGCCGCGCAGCGGCTCGCCGAACATCACGCCGCCAAGGCCGAACTTCTGCGAGACGATGAAGGCCCCCACGTCCCCGAAGACGGCGCCGGCCCGCGTCGACAGGCCCAGGGTGAACTGCAGCGGCTGGCTCCCCGGGCGCTCGCCGCCAAACGTCCAGAGCGGCGCGTAGGCCTTGAGCTCGGTGGTGTATCGCTGGAAGGCCGTATTGCCGCCTAACGGACCCCCGTTGAAGCTGGCGGCGAACGTTTGCAGCGAGCCCCCGATCGGGAACGGCAGGCCAACGCGGGTGTCGCGCTGCGCGGACACGCCGAGGGTCGACCGGAATCCCTCGCCCGACGTGAGGATCGACGTGTCGCGCTCGAAGATGCCGCCGCGCTGCTCGACGCGCTCTCCGCCGTACGACAGGAACACGCGCGTGAACGGCGACCGTGGAATCGGAAAGCCGAACTGAAGCGAGCCGCCGGAAAGCACCGAGCGCCCGTAATCCTCGACGATGTAGCGGAGCCGCCGGTGGTAGACGCTCACGGTGCCCGAGATGCGCGACCGCCGAATGGCGGGATCGGTGAAGCTCAGCGAGAACTCCTTCTGGTTCGCGCCGAACTGCCACTGCAGCGACGCCCGCTTGCACTGGCCGAACAGATTCGGCTGGTCGAGTCCGAGGAACCCGCCCACCCCCGTGCCCTCACCCACCGACGCGCCGAAGTTGATGCTGCCGGTCCGCTTCTCCTTCACCGCGAAGACGATGTCGACGTCCCCTTCCTCACCAGCCGGCTTCGTGTCCGGCGGCGGCAACGGCGTCTCGAAGAAGCCGAGATTCGCGATGTTCTGGTAGCTCCGGACGAGCCGGTCCTGATTGAACACGTCGCCCGGCAGGATGAGCAGCGCATCGCGGATGCAGGCCTCGGTCGTGTAGTCGTTGCCCACGATGTCGACGCGATTGACGATCGCCGGCGACCGCTCATCGATCTCCCAGCGCAGGTTCACGACGGGCGTCGAATCCCCGCCGGCTCCCACGCGATCGATCACCGGACGCACCTGGGCGTAGATGTACCCCTCGTTGCTGTACGCCGTCCGCAGCTTGCCGGTCGCGTCCTCCCACTGCAACTGGTCGAACGCGTTCGTCTCGTCGCGCGAGCCCGGCGTGAGGATGTCGCGCACGCGCTGCGTGAGCGTGGGTGATACGTCGCCGAACGGATAGAACCGCTCGATCTCATCGCTCGAGAACCGGCGGTTCCCCACGACCTCGAACGATCCGATGCGATACTGCTTCCCTTCATCGACGGTGATGTCGAGCAGCGCCTTGCCGCGCTCACGATCGACGATGAGCGAGTCCTTGATGATCTGAAAGTCGATGAAGCCGCGCTTCGCGTAGAGCTGCGCAATGCGCTCGCCGAGATCGGCGGCGTACACATCCTCATCGAACTCGCCCTTGCGGAACCACCAGAAGCCCTCGGGCTTGGTCTTCATCTCGCCGACGATCTCGTCGTCGGAGACGACGGAGTTCCCGTTGACGCGAATGCCCGAGATCGCGAGACGGCGACCCTCCTCGATGCGGAGGGTGAGGTTCACCTTGCCGTCCACGAGCTGCGTGTCGGCATTCACCTGCGCGAGGTAGTATCCCGCCTTCTCGTACACCGAGTCGATGCGCTGAATCGCGCGCGTCAGCTGGTTCGGATCGAGCGGGCGATTGACGAGGAGGTCGACCTTCTCGCGCACCGACCGGTCGGGCACCTTCTCCACCCCGGTAATCGCGATCGACCCGAGCAACGGCCGCTCCGCGACCTCGATCACCAGCGTCGACCGCCCGTCGGCGGCGACGTCGCACAGGAGCCGCACATCAGTGAACTGCCCCGTCGCGAACAGGCTGCGGATGGCGCGCTGAACGCCGCGGAAGTTCAGTGGTTGCCCAGGGGTGAGCTGCGCGTCGGCACGGATCGTCGCCTCGGTGACGCGCTGATTGCCCCTGATGGCCAGGCTGTCGGGGGCCGCGCATCGGCCGGCTGTGGCGCCTTCCTCCTGGGCAAGGAGAGGCGCCCCCACCAGTGCGGCGACGACGGGGAGAAGGGTAAGTCGAGCCATAGACCCGTAATATAGATACCAAACGGCCGGCCTGCCCACTGGGGCAGACCGGCCGTGATACCCCGCGATGTGCCGCGGGTTCGCGGAGTTAGGTCGTCGTCTTCGCGAGCACGCGGAAGTCCAGCTTGGTCCCGTCGGCGGCCATGTCCACCTCCACCTCATCGCCACGGCTGAACTCGCCGGTCAGAATCTTCTCCGACAGCGGATCCTCGACGTAGCGCTGAATGGCGCGCTTCAGCGGGCGGGCTCCGAAGTTCTCGTCGTACCCCTGCTTGGCGAGGAAGTCGCTCGCCGACGCGGTGAGCTTGAGCGTGAGCTCCTCCTCCACCAGTCGCTTCTGCACGTCCTTGAGCAGGATCCCAACGATTTGCCCGATGTGCGCCTGCGACAGCGGGTGGAACACGATCACGTCGTCGAGTCGGTTGAGGAACTCGGGATTGAACACCCGCGAGATCTCTTCCTTCACCTTCTCGGCGATTCGGTCGAACGTCCCCCGCTCGTCGCCCGCGGAGAAGCCGAGACCCTTCGACTTCGTGATGTCCCGCGCGCCGACGTTCGACGTCATGATCACGACCGTGTTCTTGAAGTCGATCACGCGACCATAGTTGTCGGTCAGGTGGCCCTCATCGAGCACCTGAAGCAGGATGTTGAAGACATCCGGGTGCGCCTTCTCGATCTCGTCGAGCAGCACCACGCTGTACGGCTTGCGCCGGACGGCCTTGGTGAGCGTGCCGGAATCCTCGTAGCCGACGTAGCCCGGAGGCGCGCCGATGAGCCGCGACACGGAGAACTTCTCCATGTACTCGCTCATGTCGACGCGAATGAGCGCCTGCGGATCGGCGAACAGGAACTTCGCCAGCGCCCGCGCTACTTCCGTCTTTCCAACGCCGGTCGGTCCGCTGAAGATGAACGAGCCGATCGGGCGATGCGGATCCTTGAGACCCGCACGGCTGCGGCGAATCGAGCGAGCCAGCGCCTTGATCGCATCTTCCTGCGCGACGACCGACGCGTGCATCTCCTCCTCCATACGGAGGAGCCGAGCCGACTCCGCCTCCTGGAGACGCGTCACCGGAATGCCCGTCCAGCGGCTGACGATGAAGGAGATCTCCTCCTCGCCGAGCACGGGGCGGTGCGACTGCCGGTGCTTCTCCCACTCGTCCTGCTTCTTGCGGATCTGGCCCTGTAGGTCGCGCTCTCCGTCGCGCAGCGAAGCCGCGCGCTCGAAGTTTTGGTCGCGAACGGCCGCCTCCTTCTCCGACTGGAGCTTGTCGAGCTGGCCCTTGAGATCGGCGACCTCGGGCGGCGGCGCTTGCGCCGCGAGCCGCGCCCGCGCGCCCGCCTCGTCGATCACGTCGATCGCCTTGTCCGGGAGAAAGCGGTCGGTGATGTAGCGGTCCGACAATTTGACCGAGACTTCGAGGGCTTTGTCCGTGAACTCGGCCTTGTGGTGTTCTTCGTACTTCGGACGCAAGCCTTTCAGGATTTCGATGGCGTCCTCGA